>NZ_JBHWUE010000003.1:0-295804 GCF_042738615.1 Rhodococcus sp. NPDC059968 | reverse complement strand
GTCTGGTCGACCATGACGACGAAGTCGGTCAGGGCGGGGGAGTAGACGTGGCCGCCGGCGGCGGGGCCCATGATCAGGGAGATCTGCGGGATGACGCCGGAGGCCTGGACGTTGCGGTGGAAGATTTCGCCGTACAGGCCGAGGGAGACGACGCCTTCCTGGATGCGGGCGCCGGCGCCTTCGTTGATGCCGATCAGGGGGCGCCCGGTCTTGAGGGCGAGGTCCATGACCTTGACGATTTTTTCGCCGTAGATTTCGCCCAACGAGCCGCCGAAGACGGTGGCGTCCTGGGAGAACACGCAGACGTCGCGGCCGTCGACGGTGCCGTAGCCGGTGACGACGCCGTCGCCGACGGGGCGGTTGTCGGCGAGGCCGAAGTTCACCGAGCGGTGCCGGGCGAGGGCGTCGAGTTCGACGAACGAGCCGTCGTCCAATAGGGCGGTGATGCGTTCGCGGGCGGTGAGCTTGCCCTTGGCGTGGACCTTTTCGACCGCGGCTTCACCGCTCGGGTGCTGCGCCTCGGCCTGACGATTACGCAGGTCGGCGAGCTTTCCCGCCGTCGTGTGAATATCGGGCGTGACCGCCGAATCTGTGACTGTCATCTATGACTGCTCTTCCCGTCGAGGCTGTCGGAACCTGCGCTGCACCCTGTGGGGTACGCGGTTCGTGGGAGTACCCACTCGGACGCCGCCACTTTAACGCATTACTTATCGATCGTTCACGTGCGCTGCATCACTCTCCTCGCGGAGATGTGATGCACCGTGCTGCTGCTACTGGTCCTCGGTGCGGCCGTGGCGGCGCTCGTAGTCCTCGCGCGTGCGGTCGGCGCGGCGCTGCGCCTTCTCGCCCACGAGGTCCGGATCGAGGCCGTGACTGAGCAGACGGTGGCGACGGTAGATGTTCATCAGCGCGACTGCAAAGTAGAGCAGCGGGAGCAGCAGGAGGGCCATCATCGCCAGCGGAATCCAGATCGGACCGGGGATGAGGAGGAACAACGCGAGTACCGCGACGACGGGAAGCATGAAACGGAGGACGTATCGCACCGATGCGCCCGGCCCGACGAGGTCGTTGCGGACCCAGTCCTGCATCGAATCCGGCAGCGTGCGACCGAACAGATACCCGACGTACTGACTGGGGCTGGGACGCTGCGCATCGGACATGGGTTTCAGGATAGTGCTGACAGACGGAGCGAACTCGACGACGGTGCGTGGCCGAGTTCGCTCCGTTCCCGCTACTGCTGCTCCGCATTCGCGACGATGACGTCCCGGACGTACTGCGCCAGACCGGGGGCGACGTCGTCGTAGTGCCGGCGAAAGCGGTCGTCGGCGAGGTACATCTCGGCGAGGTTCACCTGCATTGCGTGATCGCAGTCGTAGAACCGTTCGATGCCGGTGCGGTGTTCCTCGGCGAGTGCGTTGGCCCGATCGGACCCGGGTTCGACGCCGTCGGCCATCGCCTGCGCGAGCGAGGCCTCGAATGCGTCTCCCTCGGCCTTGATTCGCTTCCAGTCCTCCTTGCCCATCTTCGCGGACCGCTGTTGGGACTGCTTCCACGCGTCGGTGTCGCCCCAGCGCTCTTCGGCTTCGGCGGCGTACTCCTCGCCCGGCCAGTTGTCGCCGAAGATCTCGTTCTGCTCTTCGGGGGTGAGCTGAATGCCCATGCTTCTCGCCTCCATCATCTTCTCCACGGCAGCAGCCATCTCGTGTAAGCGATCGATCCGTTCGCTCAGCAACGCGTGCTGTCGCCGTAGATGCGCGAGGGCATCGACGTCCGGGTCGTCGAGCAGGGCTGCGATCTCCTCGAGGGGGAAACCCAGTTCGCGGTACGTCAGCACGCGGTACAGACGTTCCACGTCGGCGTCCGAATAGCTGCGGTACCCACCGGGTGTGCGGTCGGACGGTGTCACCAGACCGATCTCGTCGTAGTGGTGCAGCGTGCGCACGCTCACTCCGACCAGCCTGGCGACCACGCCGACCGTGTGTCTCTCGCTCACGTCCTCTACCGTGCAGCCTTACGTCGCGTGAGGGTCAAGTCAGTTGTAGAGATCTTCGAGTTCGTCGGAGAAATTGGTCATCACGACCTTGCGCTTGAGCTTCATGCTCGGTGTGATCTCGCCGTTCTCGACGGTGAGTTCCCGTTCGAGGATGCGGAACTTCTTGATCTGCTCCCACCGGTTCAGTCCGGCGTTGAGTTCCTCGACGTAACCGCCGATCAGGTTGCGGGTCTCCTGGGCGTTCGCGATCTCGGCGAGAGACTTGCCACCCAGGTCGTGATTCTTCGCCCATTCGCCGATCGATTCGGCGTCGAGGGAGATCAGGGCTACGCAGTACGACTTCCCTTCGCCGTCGACGATGAGTTCACCGACGTACGGGCAGATGCCCTTGAACGTGGCCGCCACGGCGGAGGGTGCGACGTATTTGCCGTTGGACGTCTTGAACATGTCCTTCTTGCGGTCGGTGATCCGCAGGTAGCCGCTGTCGTCCAGTTCGCCGATGTCGCCGGTGTGGAACCAGCCGTCGTCGGTGAGCGCTTCGGCTGTGGCTTCGGGGTTCTCGTGGTATCCGCTCATGACGCCGGGACCCTTGACGAGGATTTCGCCGTCGTCGGCGATCCGGGTCTCGGTGCCCGGGATGGGCCAGCCGACGGTGCCGAACCGGTACGCCGACGGGCGGTTGACGAACGATGCGGCGCTGGTCTCGGACAGTCCGTACCCTTCGAGGACGACGATGCCGACGGCGTCGAACCATTGCGCGACATCACGATTGAGCGCTGCGGACCCGGAGATGAAGAACTTCAGGCGTCCGCCGAACCGTTCGCGAATCGTGCTGTACACCAGTCGATCCGCGACGGCGTGCTGAACCGAGTCGAGCAGCGACGGACTCTTGCCCGCCTGCTTGGCCTTCGACACCCGAAGCCCGACGCCGATGGCCCAGTCGAAGATCTTCTCCTTGGGTCCGCCCTCGTCGCGCACGGTGGAGACGATCCGCGCGTACGCCTTCTCGAAGATGCGGGGAGCCGCGCCCATGAACGTGGGTTTGACCACCGCGAGGTTCTCGACGATCTTGTCGACGCGCCCGTCGACCGCCGTCGCGAAACCGATCTGCAACGGCAGGGTGAGCAGGACCTTCCCGAACACGTGGGACAGCGGGAGCCAGAGGTATTGCAGGTCGTCGGCGTCGAGGATGCCGGTGGCGTCGATCGCGGCCGCCTCGTACGTCCACGCCGCGTGCGACAGCCGCACGCCCTTGGGTCTGCCGGTGGTGCCGGACGTGTAGATCAGGGTGGCGAGGTCGTCGGGGTCGATCGCCTCGATCCGGTCGTGCACGGCGTCGGGTGTCTCGGCGAGCAGTTCTTCGCCGAGGTCGTGTAGCTGCTCGAACGTGATCACCCAGTCGTCGTCTCCGGGGTCGCCGTCGATCAGGACGACCTTCTCCACGTCGCCGAGTTCGCCGCGGTTCTCGCGGAGCTTGGCCAGCTGCGCGTCGTCCTCCGCGAAGACGATACGGCTGCCGGAGTTGGCGACGATGTAGGCGACGTCGCCGGCCGTGGTGGTGGGATACACCGTGGTGGTGGCGGCGCCGGCGCACATGACGGCCAGGTCGGCGAGGACCCACTCGTAGCGGGTGGCGGAAGCCAGCGCCACCCGTTGCTCGGCCTGCACGCCGAGGATGATGAGACCGGCCGCGAGGTTGCGCACGCGGTCGCCCGCCTCGGACCAGGTGACGCTGGACCACTGCTTCGGGTCCGCCGCGTCGACGTATCGGAACGCTTCGCGGTTGGGTGAGTGGGCCACCCGATCCACGAACAGTGCGGCTACCGACGGAGCCCGATTCTCGATTTTGGAACGGTCAATGACCTCGTCCGATGCGCGCTGAGCTGCCATGTATCGATCTTAGGAACCGGCGCCGCTCGGGGGAGTGGTTTCGGCGCAGGTCAACCGATCTCGGACGTCACCTTGCGGGGTTTCGCGACGATGGCCAGAGACATGACGGCGGCGATCGCGCACAGTCCGCCCGCGACGTAGAACGCGGAGTCGTATCCGCCGAACTGGTCGCGCACCAGTCCCGCGAGGAACGCCACGATGCCGGCGCCGATCTGGTGCGACGCCAGTACCCAGCCGAACACGATGGGTGCGTCGCCGCCGAAGTGCTTGCGGCACAGCGCAACAGTCGGGGGTACGGTCGCCACCCAGTCGAGTCCGTAGAAGATGACGAACGCGAGCATCGGCGGGTGCACGGTGTTCGCGAACAGGATCGGCAGCAGCATCAGCGAGATCCCGCGCAGAAGGTAGTAGATGCCGAGGAGCTTGCGTGAATCGAACCGGTCGGTGAACCACCCCGACGCGATGGTGCCGATCACGTCGAAGATCCCGATTACCGCCAGCAGGCTCGCCGCCGCCGTCACCGGCATGCCGTGGTCGTGCGCGGCCGGGACGAAGTGGGTGCCGACGAGTCCGTTGGTGCTCGCCCCGCAGATGGCGAACGTGCCGGCCAGCAACCAGAACACCCGGGTCCGCGCCGCCGACACCAGCACCGTCACGGCCCGGCCTGCGGCGCCGCCGCGACCGGTCGGGACGGGTGGTTCCGCGACGTAGTCGGGCGCGGCGCCGTACGGCACCGTCCCGACGTCCGACGGCCGGTTGCGCAGGAACACGAGCACCAGCGGCACGACGGCGAGGGCCGCGAACGACACCGTCAGCGCCACGGTCTGCCAGTTGTAGTGCTCGGCGACCATCGCGAGGATCGGCAGGAACACCAGTTGTCCGGCGGCGCTGCCCGCGGTGAGGATGCCGGTCACGAGGCCGCGGCGGGCGACGAACCAGCGGTCGACGACGGTGGCCACGAAGGCGAGCGCCATCGAGCCGGTGCCCAGCCCGACGAGCACGCCCCACAGCAGCACCAGTTGCCAGGTGGCGGTCATGAAGACGGTCAATCCGCTGCCGGCGGACACCAGGACCAGCGCCGCGGTGACCACCCGCCGCATGCCGAAGCGTTCCATGAGCGCCGCCGCGAACGGCGAGGTCAACCCGTACAGCACCAGGTTGATCGACACCGCGGAGGAGATGCTCGCCCGCGACCAGCCGAAGTCCTCGTGCAGGGGATCGATCAGGATCGAGGGCGCCGCCCGGAAGCTGGCGGCTCCCACGAGGGCGAGGAACGCGACGACGGCGACCAGCCAGGCGTAGTGCAGGCGCGGCGGGGCCGTCTGGGTAGGAGGTGCCGGGGGCGCGATTTCGGACGTCACGACGGTAAGTCTGCGGGACGGCGTCCCGCCGGAACAGTTGCCGGAATGACAACATGTGAAAGAATCTGGCCATGGTTGAACGTCATCGGGTGGTCGTGCTCGCCCTGGACGGTGTGATCCCGTTCGAACTCGGCATTCCGTCGCGGGTCTTCGGCCGGGCGCACGACGCCGACGGGAACTCGCTGTACGAGGTGCAGACCTGCACGGCGGACGGCCGGCCCGTGCGTTCGGACGCCGACTTCTCGGTGTCCGTCGACCACGGGCCCGAGTTGCTGGCCGAGGCCGACACGGTGGTGATCCCCGCGTCCTACGAACTCGGCCCGGCCTACGACGACGGTCGTCTGCCCCCGAACCTCGAGGCGGCTCTCGCCTTCGTCCGTCCCGGCACGCGCTACGTCTCCATCTGCACCGGTTCCTACATCCTCGCCGCGGCGGGTCTGCTCGACGGACTGCGCGCCACCACGCACTGGCGCAACGCCGAACACTTCCAGCGCACCTATCCGCAGGTCCGGGTCGATCCCGATGTGCTGTTCGTCGACGAGGGGCACATCCTCACCTCGGCAGGCGTCGCCGCCGGACTCGACCTCTGCCTCCACATCGTGCGCCGCGACCACGGCTCCGACGTCGCCAATCAGGTGGCGCGCCGATGCGTCGTCCCACCCTGGCGCGACGGCGGGCAGGCGCAGTACATCGAGCGGCCGATCCCGGAGACCACCGCCGAGTCCACCGCGGCCACCCGGGACTGGGCTCTGGATCGGCTGGCTGAGTCGCTGACGCTGAGCCGGATGGCCGCGCACGCGAACATGAGCGTCCGCACGTTCACGCGGCGGTTCGGTGAAGAGGTCGGCACCACCCCGAACCGCTGGCTGATCACTCACCGGGTCGACCGCGCGCGACAATTCCTCGAGACCACCGACCTGTCCGTCGACGTCATCGCCCGCGAGGTCGGTTTCGGGACGGCGGTGTCACTGCGTCAGCACATGGGCGCCGTGCTCGGCGTCCCCCCGTCGGCGTATCGCAGAACATTTCGGGGCCAGGCAGTTCGGGCGGTCTGAGCGGCGTCGGTTCCCGGTCGGCGATGTGTTGCACTCGATCAAGATGAAGGCACTGGCGTAGATCCCGAGTCCTGCGCGGTGGCTGTGCGGGCCGGGCGGATGAGTAGTTCGAGAGCCGCGAGCGCGAGTAGGGCAATGAGCACGATCCACAGCACGACCAGTCCGGTGGGATAGCGCCAGAACATCAACAGCAGAGCAGCGACACCGATGATGGTACAGCGCAGCGGAATTCGAAGCTGGTTTGCCCACCGTTCCACGTCGTTCGGCGGCCGGCCGGCGCCGGACTTGCGGGCGAAGTCCAGTGCCTGCCCGAACCCACGACGCACGGCGGTCGCGGACGACGAGCCGCCGACGAGGAAGGCGCCGAGCGCGATCACCAGACCGAGGACCGCGACCGCACGCAGACTCGTCCGCAGCGGTATCAGGACAGTGTCGATGACAGCGGTCGCCGCGTCGGGCGACAGGATGTCGGGTGGGACGCTGTCGAGGTAGATTGCGCGTCCGATGAGAATCCCGATTGCGAGGAGGAGCATTCCCAGAGCGATCGACAGGCCGGCGAGGGAGAGGGCCCGCAGCCTCCGCCCGCTGGGGGCGACGGCGACTGCGGCGGCGGCGCAGGCGATGCCCAGCCACGGCAGGATCGCCGAGGCCTTGTCGAGGGCATTGACTGCACGCTGCGCCTTCACCAGTTCGGGTGACTGGAACAACACGAATTGCTTGTCCACCGAGGGGATCTTGTCGGCGAACGCGAAACCACGCTCGGTCAGCGCGGCCTTCACCTTGTCGATGACGGTGCCCAGGGAAATGCTGACGGTGCCGCTCTGGTCGACTTCCACCGAGCTGAGACCGTAGTTCCCCGTCATCACCGCCACGAGAGCGTTGTGCGCCGATCGGTTCGCCTGAATCCAGAGGTCTTCGAACTGCTGGGACTGCACGAGCGAGCTGACGGTGTCGTGGACGAAGTTCTTTGCCTGGCTGGTGATCACCGGCGCGAGGCCGACGACGGCCGCGTCCAGCCGGGGCGCGTTCGCAGCGAGATTCGAGACGTCGGTCAGTGCCGTCAGTGCGTCCTTGGTGAGTCCCTCGACGTCGACTCGGGTGAAGATCTCGTCGGTGATCTGGTTCGTGATGTCCGCCTGGAGGGCCGGATTCGTACCCAGGGGTGCGACCGTGCTCACATAGCGATCCGTATCGAGGATCTGACTTCTCGTAAAGCGCGCGGTGACCGATGCGAGCGTGATAACGGCGACCAGGACCAGCAGGATCGTCACGGCCGTCCAGCGCAATCCATGCCGGGGCGGGCGGGGGACCGGTTCTGCCGGAACACCGGCGGCGGCGCCCGCGGCCTGTCCCCGCAGCGTCGACACTTCGTCGCGCAACCGGAGGAGTTCGGCGCGTTCGTCCTTGTCGAGTGGGCTGGTGCTCGTGCCGTCTTCCATTGCGGATCAGATCACTTCGGGGTTCCAGGTGGCTACCGCCCAGATCACGACGGCGTTCAGCGCGATGATCGTGATCGCCCACAGGGGGTAGTAGGGCAGCCACAGGAAGTTGACGAAAATCGACAAGGCGCACAGCACCATCGCGCCGACACGCGCCCACGTAGCCCCGGTGAACAGCGCCGCACCGACGGCCGCGATGATCACGCCGAGCACGAGATGAATCCATCCCCAGGTAGTGACGTCGAATTGGTAGGTGTACTCGATGCCGACGACGATCACGTCGTCCTTGGCTATGGCGGAGATCCCCTGGAGGAACTCGAGCACGCCGACGGTGACGAGAAGAACCGCCCCGCCCATCGACGTTCCCTTTGCCACACCTTGCTTGACCAGCGATTCATCGGACATGACCGTTCCTCTTTCGTCAACGTACGAAATGAACTGGCGTAAGTAAGTATCCTCCGTCGGTTCACCCCTTGTCAGGAAGATGCCCGGACGCGCGCGCATCGACGCCGCTCCACGCGGCGACGGAAAATATCTGCAGGCCAATGTATGTCCGGCAAGGGGATCGCCACGTCCGACGAGTCGTCGGTCGAGCACGGGGTCCCGACCCGTCGAGCGCCGGTTGTCACTGCGTCGCCGAGTCACGGGCGATCCCGGGCTTACGCCGCCAGCGAACCGAGGCTGTCAACACACGGATGCCCAACGAGATCAGGATCAGATTGCCGATGAGTTGCACCGACACCACCGCCCGCGCGGCCTCCGTGGCTGCCACGATGTCACCGAACCCGACCGTGGTGAACACCGTCAAAGTGAAGTAGAGGGCGTCGAGGCGGGTCAACGCTTCGGTGAAGTTGTCCGGCCCCGAGCGAGAGAGCAGAAAGTACGTCGTCGCGTAGGCGACGAGGTAGAACCCCACGGTGACGGCCAACGCCTCGACCGCCTGCGCGACCGGGTACTCGGCACGCAGCACCCTGCGGATCTGCCAGACATACACCGCGCAGACCACAGCGAGACCACCGATCACCAGGGACACGGTCTGCAGGTTGTCCACCGTGGTGAAGGGCAGCAGGAAATATGCAATCACCAGTACTGCCGTGGCACATACCGGGCGCAGCACCGCCGGCACGAGCACACGCACCCGCGCATGTCGGGAGAGACTTCGCACGCCGTCCTCGGCCATCGTCACCCCCGCTTCCCGTCGGCTGAGATGGTGCGACCTGAAGTCGCCACTTTTAGTTTCCGCCGATCGAGGATCCGACCAGAGCACATTGGCCGTCTTCGTGCCTCGGAGCGCACCACGCGTCGGTCGACCGGGTTTCGGGGCAACCGAGTTCACGCGCCGAGTTCGCCACCCGGGTGCAATTCCACCGCAACGACACCCGCCCGCTCGGCGTGGTGAACGAACTCGGCGCCCGGACCGAAGAACAACTGGGGGCGCACGGCGTCGAGGCCGATCGGCCACAGTGTGCCGTAGTGGATCGGCACCGCCAGGCCCGCCTCCACCAGACGCGCGACGACCGCGGCCCGAGACGGGTCGAGGTGACCCTTGCCGAGAGTCGGACCCCAGCCCCCGACGGGTAGCAGCGCGAGGTCCACCGGGCCGACGTGGTCGGCGAGATCCGGGTACAGGTCGGTGTCGCCGGCAAAGTAGGTCCGCCGGTCCCCCTCGACGACGTACCCGACCGCGGGCGCGAGCTCCGGGCCGCGCCGCCAGCGCCGGCCGTCGTGTCGGGCGGGCACGGCGCGCACGGTGACCTTGCCGATCCTTGTCTCGTCGCCGGGGCGCAGCAGCACCATGCGGTCGGCGAACTGGCGCAGCGCCGGCAGACCGTCGATCGCCCGCCACGGGGCCACGATCGGGACGTCCGGATCGAGTAGCCGCAGCGACGGCAGATGGGTATGGTCCGCGTGCAGGTGCGAGAGCAGGACGGCGTCCGGGTTGCGCACGTGCGGCCCGATCGGCGCGGGCCCTCGGCGGCGGCGTAGGTGCGCGACGCGGTCGGTCAGCACCGGATCGGTCAGGATGACCGTCCCGCGGTCCACGATCAGTGCGCTCGCATGTCCGAGCCACCGCACCCAGGATGCGGCGGCATTCGAACCCGGCGTCGCGCTCACGACCCTTACGATTCCAGACGACGGAAGGGTTGCGATGCGCACGGTGGGCGACGTGGTGCGACTGCTCGTCGAGTTCCTCGTGCTCTGGGGCTCGTCGGCGCTCGCGCTCATCGTGCTCGACCGCATCCTCGGCGGCATCACCCTGGACCAGTCGAGCTTCACCCCGCTACCGACGCTCCCGGCCGCGCTGGTGCTCGCGTTGGTGTTCGGCCTGCTCAACGCCGCACTGTGGCCGGTGATGATGCGGTTCATGTCGTGGATCGGCCCAGTGCTGCTGTTCGTCGGGACGTTCCTCGCCGGCGGTGTAATCATGCTGTTGACGCTGTACCTGGTGCCGGTCGCGGCAGTGGACCAGCTGAGCGATTCGTTCGTCCTCGCGGCACTGCTCTCGCTGTTCACCTCCGTGGTCTCGGGCGCAATCGCGTCCCGTTCCGATACCGCGTACCGACTGATGCAGGTGCGCCGACAGCGGTTCCGGTTGCGTCGCAACGCCGCGCTCGTGGACGCGTCCCCGGGGTTGTTGTGCATCCAGATCGACGGCCTCGGTTACGACGTGCTGCGTCGCGCGATCGCCGACGGCGTGACGCCCGGGCTGGCGAAGTTGGTGCGCGAGACCCACCGGCTGGTGCCGTGGCACACCGACTGGAGCAGTCAGACGGGTGCAACCCAGCTGGGCGTGCTGCACGGTTCCAACCACAACGTGCCGGCGTTTCGCTGGTACGACAAGACGACCGAGCACATCTCGGTGTTCAGTAACCCCGCCGACAACGAGCAGCGCGAACTCGAACGAACCGACATCCCCGGCCTGCTGGCGCACGACGGTGCGAGCCGCGGCAACCTGTTCACCGGCGGCGCGCACGACAACGTGCTCGTCGTCAGCCGCATGCGCGGTGCCCGCCTCGGCGGCGGGGCCGGATACAGCGACTATTTCGCTGACCCGGCGAGCGCGCTGCGCACGTTCATCCGGATGGTCGCGGAACTGCAACGGGAACTACGCCAGTCACTGCGGCAGAAGCGAAAGGACATCCTGCCGCGGGTGCCGCGTGGCGGGGTCTATCCGTTCGTGCGGGCGTTCGCGACCGTGCTCGCCACCGACGTCGCCGCCGCCGCGGTGGTCGGCGATCTGATCAAGGGGCGCAGCGTTGTCTACGTCGACCTGATCGGCTATGACGAGGTGTCGCACCATTCCGGCATTTCGCGGCCCGAGACCCTCGCGGTGCTGACCAAACTTGACGACGTCGTCGAGATGCTGCTCGCGGTGGTGGAGCAGGCCGATCGGCCCTACCGCGTCGTCGTGCTGTCCGATCACGGGCAGAGTCAGGGCGCGACCTTTCTGCAACGCTTCGGGGAAACTCTGGGGCAGTTGGTCGTCCGGCTTGCCGCGCAGCGCGAACCGGCCGCGGTGCAGCGTCACTGGTACGAGCGCGAATCCGACGTCCCCCGACAGCCCGGGGCGGAGGGGCGCGGCTACGCCGCGGCCAGCGTGCACTCGCCGACGGCCGGGGAGGAGGCGCACGCCTCCGCGGGCGAGCCGATCGTGCTCGGCTCGGGCAACCTGGGTCTGGTCTACTTCCCGCACCTGCCCGGACGCGCGGATGTCAATGCCATCGAGGCTGCCCATCCCGGGCTGCTCACCGGGCTGCGCGAGCATCCCGGGGTCGGCTTCCTGCTCGTTGCCGCCCCGGGCGGGTCCGTGGTGCTCGGGCCCCACGGCCAGGTCGACGTGACGAGCGGCGAGGTCACCGGCGAGAACCCGCTCGCGGTGATGGGCCCCGACGCTCTGGCGAAGGTGCGACGCACCGACTCCTTCGACAACGTCGCCGACATCATGGTCGGTGGCACGTACTGGCCCGACACCGACGAGGTCGCGGCGTTCGAGGAGCAGGTCGGGTCGCACGGCGGCATGGGTGGACCGCAGAGCACCCCGTTTCTCATCTATCCCGCCGACCTGCCCGCACCGCCAAACCCGCTGCACGGCGCCGAGGCCGTGCACGAGGTGCTCGTCGGATGGCGGGACCTTTCGACGGACTATTGACGCGCCCGGTCGCTGCTCGCAGCCCGAGGCGTGCAATGTGCTGCGATCGCCTCCGGGCACGGCGGAAGATGGACATACGACGGGAAGTCGCACCGTCGCGAGGAAGGACACGCCGCCGGGAGGGGGCAGTCACGTGAACAGATCAGGCACCGCCGATGCCGGCAACCGTGGCCGGCGCTGGTGGGCGCGTGTGGCGTTCGTCTTCGCAGTCGGTGCGGCGGCGGTGCCCGTGCTGTTCGCCGGGGTGCTGGGCACCGTGGCGTTGCTCATCGTGGGGACCGGTGGCGTCGTGGTCACGGTGGCGGCGTTGTACTGGTTTCTCACCCGACGCGGAGCGCTCAGGTGGATCGCACTGGGAGTGGCGATCGTCGCACCGATCGTCGTTCTGACCCTCTTCGTTCGGGCGCACCTGCTGTGGGTGGTGCTGCTCTCGTACGCGCTCGCGCTGCTGGCCGTCGTCTGCGCCCGCGCCGCCTTGCGTCGCAGACGTGCGGAGACGACTATGCCCGAATACCCTGCCCCGCCACCGCAGCACCCGTTCCTGATCATGAATCCGCATTCCGGTGGCGGGAAGGTCGCGAAATTCGACCTGAAGCGCAGAGCCGAAGAGCTGGGTGCCGATGTCGTGATGCTCGAAGGGCCGGCCACCGTCGACGTCACCGCACTGGCCCGGCGGGCGGTCGCGCAAGGGGCCGATCTGCTGGGGGTGGCGGGCGGAGACGGGACCCAGGCGCTCGTAGCGGCGGTCGCGGCCGAACACCACCTGCCGTTTCTCGTGATCAGCGCCGGAACCCGCAACCACTTCGCGATGGATCTCGGACTCGACCGCACCGATCCGAGCCGATCGCTGGACGCACTCCGGGACGGTGTCGAGCTGCGCGTCGATCTCGGCACCATCAACGGTCGACCGTTCGTCAACAATGCCTCGTTCGGGGTCTATGCCGAAATCGTGCGTAGCCCCGCATACCGCGACGACAAGGCCGCAACAGTGCTGACGCTCCTCCCCGATCTGCTCACCGGGAACACCGGGCCTCGATTGGTCGCGCGGGCCGGGGAGACTGTTGTGGAGGGACCGCAGGCGGTCCTGGTGAGCAACAATCCCTACGGCAACAGTGATCTGGCGGGTCTGAGCCGGCGGGACCGTCTCGATCGCGGCGTCCTCGGCGCGGTCACCCTCTCGGTGGCGAACACCCGGCAGGCGGTCGGCCTGCTGCGCCGCACCAATGTTCACGGATTGACGCAACAAACGGCGACCGAGGTGGTCGTGGACGCCGACACCCCGGAGATCCCCGTGGGAGTCGACGGCGAATCCCTCCTGCTCCGCACTCCGGTGCGGTGCACCGTCGAACCGGACGCCCTGCGGGTGCGGGTGCCCAGGACGAGGCCGGGGGTGCGTCCCGCCGCACCGGCGTTCGACTGGGTTCGACTGTGGCAGGCGGCATACCGCCCGCACGCTGTCACCGGGTCGGCGCCCCGGGGCTGAAGGGGGGTCAGTCGTCGGTCGGATCGCCGGTGTGGTCGGCGCGACTGTCGAAAGCGGTGACGGCGGACTCGATGGTGGGGAAGAAGTGCGTCGAATCGAACCTGTCGCCCACCCCGAACCGGATGAGCCGATCCTTGATCGGGCCCTTCATCTCCGCGAACGCCAGCCGGATCCCTTTCCCTTCGAGATACGTGTCGAGGTCGACGAGTTCGTCGACGGCGGTGGTGTCGAGGCCGGTGATGGGCTCGGCGGCCACGATCACCCACTCGACCGGGCTCGGCGCGGCCGCCACCACCGAGCGCACGTATTCGTCGAAGATCTCGCCGTTGGCGAAGAAGAGGGGAGCGTCGAAGCGCACCAGTACCAGTCCGGGGATGCGGTGCCCGCCGGGGTGGCGTTCGACGTCGTGGAAGCCGGGGCGGTCGGTCGTCCGGACGAGTTCCGTGCGGTACGGCTGCCAGGCCTGCGCGACCACCGCGACGAAGGACAACCCGATCGCGACGAGGATTCCCTGCAGCACGCCCACCAAGGCGACCCCGAGGAACGCCGCGATGGCGAGTCCGAACTCCACGCTGCTCATCCGCCACATCCGGACCATGCCCTCCACGTCTACCAGCGCGGTGGCGGCGACGATCACCACGGCCCCGAGCGTCGCGTCGGGGAGATAGGTGGTGACCCCAGGGGCGACGAGAACGAAGACCAGCACGGCGAGTGCCCCGACGACGCACGCCAGTTGGGTGCGGGCACCGCTCTGTTCGGCCACCGGGGTCCGCGACCCGCTGGCGGAGATGGGGAACCCGCCGAACAGTCCGCCGGCGATGTTGGCCACGCCGACCGCCTTCATCTCCGTGCTGCCGTTCACGTCTTCACCGTGCCGGGCGGCGAACGTGCGGGAGAGCACACCGGTGTCGGCGAACGCGATCAGGGCGATACCGGCCGCGGGGCCGACGAGGCTTCCCACGTCACCCCAGTCGACACCGCCGAACGACGGCAACGGCAGGCCGGCGGGCAGGGCGCCGACCATTCCGATGTCGTCGGTGAGTCCCAGTGCGGCGGACAGGATGATCGCCCCGACCACGGCCACGAGGACGCCGGGGATGCGGGGCAGCCAGACGCGGAACCCGATGATGACGGCGAGGGAGCCGATGCCCACTGCGGCGGCGACGGGGTCGATGTTGCCCTGTACCACGGACTGTCCAATCTCCCCGATCTCTCCGATGAGGCCGGACGCGTCGACGGAGAACCCGAGCAACTTGGGCAATTGGCCGACGACGACGATGAGCGCGATCGCATTGAGGTAGCCGAGCCGGATGGGTTTCGACAGCAGTTCGGTTACGAAGCCGAGATGCAGGAATCCGCCGACGAGGAGAATCAGGCCGACGAGGACGCCGAGAACTCCGGCGAGGGCGAGCGCGCTCTCCGGGTCATCGGCCACGGCCAGTGGCAATACCGCGGCGGCGATGAGTGGGGCAAGCGACGAGTCCGGGCCGAGCACGAGGATTTTCGACGGTCCCACCAGGGCGTACGCGAGGAGCGGGACGATGGTGGCGTAGAGGCCGGCGTAGGCGGGCAACCCGGCCGCCTCGGCGTATCCCATCCCGGCGGGGATGAGCAGGGCGGTGAGGACTAGTCCGGCGGTGACGTCGGGACGCAGCCACTCCCGGTGGTATGCGCGCGCCGTCGCGATTCCGGGTAACCGGGCGAGGCTTCCTGTCCAGGACATGGTTCGGGTCTCAGCGTGCGCGCTGGGGGTCGACGGCGACGGGCGCGGAAATCGGTGTGGGCGGCTCCGAGTGGAGGTGGCGCCGCCGCCGGAGCGCCTTCTCCGCCTCCACGACGATCGGGATGATCAGCGACCAGCCGAGGCAGGCGAGCCATTGGGCGCCCGTCAACGACGTCGTCATGAGGAGGTCCTGGAGGAAGCCGATCTCGACCGCGAACACGGTGACGACGATCGGAACCGACAGGATCTTCAGTGCGGTGAGGATCGGTGCGGTGAGGCCGGATTCGGGATCGCGTCGCATGACGAGTCCGGCGAGGATGGACCCGAACGACAGCACGACGAAGGCCGTAGTCATGGGCACGCTCGCCTCGGTCGTACTCATGTCGCCCGGCGCGAGGAGCATCGCGGCGAGCGTGACGGCGAACTGCAGGACTCCGTATGCCAGCCATTGCACGAACGCCGTCCGGTTGGCGATCGGCAGCCGGGGGTCGCGCGGAGGTTTCTTCATCAGGTCCGGCGGCGCCGGGTCGAGCATGATGACGGCGACCGGGAACAGTGTGATGAAGAAGTGCTGGAACAGCACCATCAGCGGGGTGAGCGCGACGCCGTCGTTGATGTCGAAGATGCTCGCGACGAGGAACAGCAGAACCAGCGAGAAGAGTTTGGACATCTGGTACCGGATGTACGAGACGATCTTCTCGTAGATGTTGCGGCCCAATCGGATCGCGGTGATCAGGGTTCCGAAGTTGTCGTCGGTGAGGATCATCTTGCCGGCCTGCTTGGTGACTTCGCTGCCCGATCCCATGGCGACGCCGATGTCGGCCTTCTTGAGTGCCGCCGCGTCGTTGACGGCGTCCCCGGTCATCGCCACGACCGCGCCGCTCTTCTGCATGATGTCGGCGAGGCGGAGCTTGTCCTGTGGGGTGACGCGGCCGAATACGTGCAGGTTCGGGAGGGCCGCCGCCAGGTCGTCGTCGGTCATCGCCTGAAGTTCGGGCCCGCCGATGGCGCCCGGTCCGAGACCGAGTTCGGCGCCGATCGCGGACGCCGTGATCGCGTGGTCGCCGGTGATCATCCGCACGTCGATGCCTGCTGCGTGGGCGGTGCGCACGGCGTCGATCGCCTCCGGCCGCAGCGGGTCGATGATGCCGACCATGCCGACGAACGTGAGGTCCTCCACAAACGACATGGGGTCGGCCCCCACGGCCTCCTCCTGCCCGTCGAGCCGGCGGGCGGCGAACGCCAGTACCCGCAGGCCCTTCTCGGACATGGTCCGGTTCGCTTCGGTCAGCTCCTCCCGGACCTCGTCGAGTGGTGCCACCTGCCGGCCCGGCCGGTAGGCGGTGGCACATCGGGCGAGGACCACATCGGGTCCGCCCTTGACGAGTTCCACGAACCGGGTGCTGCCGTCGACCTGGAGATGGTGGAACGTCGCCATGAACTTGTAGGCGGAGTCGAACGGCACCTCGGCGACGCGGGGATACGTTTGCCGGGTGAGTGGGGCGTCGACGCCGACCTTGGCGGCGAGCACGACCAGCGCAGCCTCGGTCGGATCGCCGACGACGTCCCCGGTGTCGGAGACAGTGGCGTCACTGTCGAGGCACAGCCCGTACGCGAGCAGGGTGAAGTCGGGGACGGCATCACCCGCGACGTGGGTGATCCTCCCGGTCTTGCTGTAACCCTCGCCGTCGACGGTGTACCACCGGCAGTGGAAGTACAGCGACCGCACCGTCATCTGGTTCATCGTCAGTGTGCCGGTCTTGTCCGAGTTGATCGCGCTGGTGGCGCCGAGGGTTTCGACGTCGGTGAGGTTCTTCACGACGGCCTTCGCCTCGGCCAGCTGGCGGGCCCCGAAGGCCAGCATCGCTTGCACGAACGTCGGCAGGCCGGTCGGGATCGCGGACACCCCCATGGAGATACCGAGCAGCAGCACCGTCGTCAGGCTCTGTCCGCGGATCACCCCGAGGACCACGATGAGAGCGACCGCCGTCCAGGCGATGATCCCGAGCACCTTCGTGAGCGAATTCAGTTCGCGCTGAAGCGGAGACTTGCTCGGCGCGACGGCCGACAGCATCGACGCGATCTCGCCCATCTGCGTGTTCATGCCGGTTTCGGTGACGACCATGGTGGCGGTGCCCCGGGTGACGGACGTGTTCTGGAAGACCATGTTGCTGCGGTCGCCGAGGGAGACGTCGGCGGCGCCGAGGGTCTGAGGGTCCTTCGGGACGGGCGCGCTCTCACCCGTCAGCGCCGCCTCCTGGGTCTCGAGGGTCGCCGACGTGAGCAGTCGACCGTCGGCGGGGACGACGTCGCCGGCCTCCAGGTGCACGATGTCGCCCGGTACGAGGTCGGTGGCGGCGAACTGAACCAGCGTCCCGTCCCGGGTCACCCGAACCTGCGGTGTCTGCATCTTCGCGAGCGCGTCGACGCTGGCGCGCGCCTTCAGTTCCTGTTGAGTGCCCAGCACGACGTTGAGCCCGACGAGTGCCGCGACGATGATCGCAGTCGGTACCTCACCGATGACGACGCTGACGACCGCCACCGCGATCAGCATCAGGTTCATGAGGTCCTTCAACTGCTGCAGCGCGATCGCCCACGTCGACGGCGCCGGCTCGGAGGCGATCTCGTTGGGACCGTATCGTCGGCGCCGTTCGTCCGCTTCTCCGGCCGTCAGACCGGACTGCCGATCGGACGCTGTTGCGGCCACCACGGCGTCGGCGTCCTGGGCGTGCCAGGCCGTGTGCGCCTGCGCGGGTTCCGTGGAGACCATGACCGCTCGTCCTTTCCGGCTCGGATCCTCAGTAGGGGGTGGGGATCCAGTGCAGTGGCTGCCTCGGCGCCTCGTATCCGTGCGGGCCCCGCCGCTCCGGCAGGGTGATGGCGGGGCGTTCGAGGGGTTCGTACGGGATCTGGCTCAGCAGGTGGCTGATGATGTTGAGCCGACCGCGTTTCTTGTCGTCGTTGACCGCGACGTACCACGGTGCCCAGCCGGTGTCGGTGAAGTGGAACATCGCGTCCCGCGCCCGCGAGTAGTCGTACCAATGGGTGTACGACTTCAGGTCCAGGTCCGACAGCTTCCAGGTCTTCCGCGGGTCGTCGATCCTGCTCTGCAGGCGCAGCGTCTGCTGTTCCTCGCTCACCTCCAGCCAGTACTTCAGCAGGATGACGCCCGAGTCGACGATCGCGCGTTCGACCGTCGGGACGAGTTGGAGGAACTGCTGCGCTTCCTCTTCGGTGCAGAAGCCCATCACCCGTTCGACGCCCGCGCGGTTGTACCAACTGCGGTCGAAGATGACGATCTCCCCGCCGGCAGGAAGATGGGGGAGGTACCGCTGCACGTACATCTGCGACTTCTCGCGATCGGTCGGGGCAGGCAAGGCGACGACACGGAACACGCGCGGGCTGACCCGCTCGGTGATCGCCTTGATCACGCCGCCCTTCCCGGCGGTGTCGCGGCCCTCGAAGACGATGCAGATCCGCGCATCCGACGTTTTCACCCACTCCTGCAATGCGACGAGTTCGCCGTGGAGCGGACGGAGTAGGCGGCGGTACTCCTTGTTCTTCATCGGCACGGTGGGCTCGGCACCGCCCGGCCGGGGCAGGTCGAGCCCGGACTTCTCGCGCTTCGATTTCTTTCCCACGATTTCTACCTCGGCCGCGGACTGCTCAGACCCGATCCGGCTTCCAGGTCGACACCGCCCAGATCACCACGACGTCGAGCGCGATGATGAGCACCGACCACCACGGGTAGTACGGCAACCACAGAAAGTTGGCGAGTATGGAAACGGCCGCGATCACGATCGCGGACACCCGCGCCCATCCCGCTCCGGTGAAGAGCGCGAGGCCGACCCCTGCAACGAGCACACCCAGGACGATGTGGATCCATCCCCAGGTGGTCAGGTCGAACTTGTAGATGTAGTTCAGCCCGGCAACGAATACTTCGTTCTCGGCCACCGCGGCGATTCCTTGGAAGAGGTGGATGATGCCCACGGTGACCATGATGATGGCCGCCCCGATCGAAGTGCCTGCCGCGACGCCCTGCTTGACCGACGTTGTCTCGGACATGACCGTCCCTTTCCCTACCGCGAGCCGGGCGGCCCGGTACCTCCATTGTCCGCCGTCTACACCTGCCGGTAGTCGTGAAACCGCATTTCCGGGCACACTTCAGATATTGGATTCATCCCAGACTCAGGCATATTCACGGTCCTGACACCGAACCGAGTTGTTCGAGAAGCCGTTTCGTGTCTTGACGGTGGTTTCACAGCGGGACGACGATGAGTCGATGACCGGCGATGACGAATTGCTTCAGATCGAACAGGTCATCGAACGCCTGACCACTCGGTATCCTGCCGCTTCCCCCGGGGACATCGAGCACACCGTGCGCACTGTTCACAAGCGGCTCGCGGAGTGCAGGATCCGTGATTTCGTTCCCCTCCTCGTGGAGAAGACGGCACGGCGCGAACTGTCGGACCGCGCAGCGGTCCAAGCGAAAGGTGACCTTGTTCTCTAGTCGCCGCGCTCCTCGGGGGTGAATACTGATGAAGAAGCTGTGTGTGGCTGTCGCTGCTGTCTTCAGAAGAGAGGTCCTGCAGTGAACGACACCGATTTCGACGAACTCGGGCCCATCGACTATCTCGTCGTGGAGTTCCCTGCAGACCGGAGACCTGACGGATCGGCCTTGCCCCTTCTGATCGACCTGGTCGAACGAAACGTCATCCGGGTGCTCGATCTGATTTTCGTCCGCAAGGAAGCCGACGGATCGCTCGCTGGTATCGCCATCGAGGACCTCGGGCTGGAGGGCGGTGTGGACGTAACGCTGTTCGCCGAGGCGGCGACGGGCCTGATCGACCGAACAGACCTCGAGGATGCGGCTGCCGTACTGGCCCCGGGTTTTTCCGGAGCGATCCTCGTCTACGAGAACTGCTGGGCCGCACCGTTCGCCTCCGCCCTGCGCCGCGAGGGCGCGCAGCTCGTGGCCTCCGGGCGTATCCCCGTTCAGGGCATTCTGGCGGCGCTCGACGCGCTCGACGCCACGAATTGAGATTCGAGGAGGCCGGAGTCCTGGCCTCCTGACCGGAACACCGAGTGGACGGGGCGTCAAAATGGAAGGCTTCTGGGAGTTCTTCTGGTTCATCTTCGTCTGTTTCGCCTTCGTGGCCTACTTGTCCGTGTTGTTCTCGATCATCACCGACCTGTTCCGGGATCGCGGAATGTCGGGGTGGGTGAAGGCGATCTGGATCCTCTTCCTGTTCGTCATTCCCTTCCTGTCGGCGCTGGTGTACGTGATCGCCCGGGGCGACGGCATGGCGAAGCGGTCGATGGCCGCCGCTCATGAGGTCAAGCAGGCCCAGGACTCCTACATCCGCGATGTCGCCGGACAGTCTCCGGCTCAGCAGATCGCGGACGCCAAGGGGCTGCTCGATTCCGGCGCGATCACCGACGCCGAGTTCCAGGCGATCAAGACGAAGACACTGACGTAGCGTCAGTCGGCGGCCGGCCGGGCGGTCTCGCCCCCAATGCGAACGTCCCACGTGGGCTTCGGTGTTCACGGGAGTATTGCGATTTCGGATTGCTGTCGATTGCGACTCCGTGACGGCTACGCTTGTCGGGTGCCGAACGATGTGATCGACGGTGCACCCGAGCGCGAAGCCGGTCCCGTCCGGCCGCCCGGGTATCGCCGTTGGCTTCCGGACCGCTATGCCTTCGGGGGGCTGGTGGTCGCGGTGCTGTTCGTGTGGCTGTCGTTGACGCCGACGCTGCTGCCGCGCGGTCCGTTCTTCCAGGGATTGGTCACCGGCGTATCGGCGGCCGTCGGCTACGCCATCGGGTTTCTGGGTTCCAAGCTGGTCCGCTACCTCGTGCAGCGGGAGGCTCCTCCCCGTGTGAAGACGGTGGTGCGCCGGGTGGCGTTGGTGATCGGACTCGTCGGAACCGTGGCGATGCTCGTGTGGTTCTGGGATTGGCAGTCGCAGTTGCGGGCGATCATGAGCGCCGCGCCATTCCCGTGGACGGGGTATCTCGTCACGGTGGTCGTGGCGGTGCTGATCTTCGTCATGTTCGTCGCGGTTGCCCGGGTGCTGCTGCGGGCGGTGTCGTGGGTCGAACGCAAGATCAGCCGGGTGGTGCCGCGGCGGATCTCCGCGACGGTGATCGGTGTGCTGGTCGTGGCGCTGTTGTTCGCACTCGTCAACGGCGCGGTGGTGCGCGTGATCATGACGGGGCTGAACAATTCGTTCGCCGCCGTCAACCAGGAGACCAAGGCCGGTGACGAACCGCCGACGACGTCCCTGAGTTCGGGCGGACCGGAGTCTCTGGTTACGTGGGATTCGCTGGGACGGCAGGGCCGCTCCTTCATTTCACGCGGGCCGGCCGTCGACGATCTGTCCGCGTTCAACGGTGGACGGCCGGCGCTGGAGCCGATCCGGACCTACGCCGGGCTCGCCAGCGGCGGCGATTCGATCCAGGAGAACGCCCAACTGGCAGCGGACGAACTCGAACGCGCCGGCGGGTTCGATCGTGCGGTGGTCGGCGTGGCGACCACCACCGGTACGGGGTGGATCAACGAGAGTCTCGTCTCTTCGCTGGAGTACATGTACAACGGCGACACCGCGATGGTCGGGTTGCAGTACTCCTATCTGCCGAGTTGGTTGTCCTTCCTCGTGGACAAGGAGCGTGCCCACCAGGCCGGGGAGGCGTTGTTCGACGCCGTGTACGACAAGTGGAAGGTATTGCCACCGGAGTCCCGTCCGAAGCTCGTCGTGATGGGCGAGAGCCTCGGCTCCTTCGGCGGCGAGAGCGCATTCGGCAACGTCGACGACGTCGAGGCCCGCACCGACGGTGTGCTGTTCACGGGACCGCCCAACGCCAACGAGATATGGACCGACGTCACCACGAACCGCGATCCGGGCTCGCCCGAATGGCTTCCGATCTACGAGCAGGGCGAGACCGTGCGTTTCGGTGCACGGGCGCCGGAGGACCTGCCGCGCCCCGATGCCCCGTGGGGGCTGCCACGGATGGTCTATCTGCAGCACCCGTCGGACCCGATCGTCTGGTGGTCGCCGGAACTCCTGCTGAGCGAACCGGACTGGCTGAAGGAGGAACGTGGATACGACGTCCTCGACAGCACGCAGTGGTTCCCGTTCGTGACTTTCCTTCAGGTGGCGGCCGACATGGCGGTATCGACGGGTGTCCCCGACGGGCACGGGCATTCCTACGTCGTCGACATCGCCGATGCGTGGAGCGCGATCCTGCCGCCCGAGGGCTGGACCCCGGCGGACAACGACCGCCTGCGGACCGTGCTTGCCGAGATCGGTGCCGATGGCTGACACGTTCGGTCGTGCCTACGTCGAGAGGAATGCACTGACGGCAGGGGCGAGTTCGGATGCGTTGGTGACGATGTCGAGGTGGCCGCCCGGATGGAGGTGCAGGGTAGCGTGCGGCAGGAGCGCGTTCATGATGTGGGCGTTGGCGATGGGAATGATCGGATCGTCTGTGCCCGCGACGATCAGCGTGGGCTGCCGGATGAGTGGAAGTATCGGCAGGCTCGTCCACACCGCACCCGCGAGGAGCTGGTGGAGATAGCCGATGCGAGATCCGGCCTGCTTCTGTTTTCGAAAGGCTCGCGCCACGGCGTCTGTGCCCCGTCTGGCAGTGCCGCCGTACAGGTCGCCGGCAATCGCCGCCGCGTAACCGGGGTCGGTGAACCGCCTCGGTGTCAGCATCTTCGCGAGCACACGCGGGTGGCCGGGAATCATCAGGGCACCGGTTCCGGTGGCGACGAGGGCGAGTCGCCGGCAGCGCTTCGGGTTCTGAAGGGCGAACTGCTGGGCCGGCGCTCCGCCCCAGGACAAGCCGAGGACGTCGACGACACCGACCCCGATCTCGTCGAGGAGGCGGCCCATGCCGCACGCGACGGCAGGAATTCCGTACGGGACCGGTGATGCCGGCGAACCCCCGGTGCCGGGGACATCGAAACGGATGACCGTCGTGTTCGGGTCGAGAGCGGCGACCAGTGAGTCCAGCACTTCCAGGCCCGCTCCGATGCCGTTGCACAGAACCAGGGGCACACCGGTCCCGCGGCGGATCCGCACCCGGATCCGCCGGCCGCCGACTGTGACGACCGTATCCTCGAACCGGTCGCTCCTGCCGAACAATTCGGTCACCGTCACGTGTAGAGCACCACGACGTCGGCGATGCACACCGGGCGCGTTCCGCCGTCGATCTCGTACGTCAATCGGAAGACGGCTTCGATGCCGGCCGGCTTCTGCTCGGCCGAGATGGTGGACATCGTGACGCGGAGAGCGGAACCGACGGGCACGGGCGCCGGAAACCGCACCTTGTTCAGGCCGTAATTGAGGACGGCGTGCACGCCGTCGACGGTGAGAAGCTCGGCGAGGATGCTCGGGGCCAGCGACAGCGTGAGATAGCCGTGCGCGATGGTGCCGCCGAAGGGGCCACGGGCCGCGCGTTCGGGATCGGTGTGGATCCACTGGTGGTCCCCGGTCGCGTCGGCGAACAGATTTACCTGATCCTGCGCAATTTTGAGCGTGCCGGTGGTTCCGATGGTCTGTCCGACGAGCCCGAGGAGATCGGTGGGGTGGGCAAGGTTCATGGTCATGGTGTGCCTCTGATCGTGTCGTGCGGGTCAGCTGTGATGGACGTATGTGCCCGGTGCCGGGGCGAGCGGCGGGAATTGCCGGGCACCGAGGCTGTGCGGTGCGTCGACGTCGGGTCCGCTGCGCTCGGCCAGCCAGCGCGCGTAGTCGGGCCACCACGAGTCGGAAGCGGTCTCCGCCTCCGCCAGCCACTCGTCCGGAGTCTCCGGGACGGGCTGCCCGAATCTGAAGGACGCCCGCGGATTGCCCGGCGGGTTCACGAGCGAGGCGATGTGTCCGTTCGACGACAGCACGAAGCGGGAGTCCTTGCTGCCGAGGAGGCGAGCGCTCCGGTAGGTGGACTGCCACGGGCAGAGGTGGTCGGCGGAGCCGCCGACGACGTACGCGTCGGCGGTCACGGTGGACAGGTCGACGGGTGTGCCGAGCATGGTCGACGCGCCCGGTGCCGTCAGCGCGTTGCGCAGGCCGAGCAGGACGAGGTCGCGGTGCAGTGCCGCCGTCATGCGGGTGGTGTCCGAGTTCCAGAACAGCACGTCGAAGGCGGCGGGAACCCGGCCCTGCACGTAGTTGTTCACCCAGTACCGCCAGACCAGGTCGCTCGGCCGCAGCCAGGCGAACATTTCGGCGAGGGTGCGGCCGTCGAGATAACCCCTGGCGGCCGAGTCGCGGATCGCGGCCGCGGCGGCGCGCTCGCTCATGACGGCAGCCGCGGTGCCGGCCTGGGTCTGGTCGAGCACGGTGACGGCCAGGGTGAGGCCGGCGATGCGGTCGCCCTCACCGATCTCGGTGAGATGTGCGGCGACCATCGCCGCGAGAATCCCGCCCGAGCAGGTGCCCAGGACGTGGGCGCTGTCGGTCCCGGCGACGCACTGCACCGTATCGAGCGCCTCCACGATCGCTGCGCCGTAGGTGTCGGCACCCCAATCCCGGTGCCGGGCGTGGGGGTTGCGCCAGGAGATCGCGAAGACCTGCTGACCCTGCTGCAGGAGGTACTCGATCAGGCTGCGGCCCGGTGCGATGTCGAGGATGTAGTACTTGTTGATGACGGGCGGGACGATCAACAACGGTGTGGCGTGGACCTTTTCCGTCTGCGGCGTGTAGTGGATCAGTTCGAAGGTGCGGGTCTGCAGGACCACGGCACCCTTCGTCGCGGCCACGTCCTCCCCGACGGCGAACGCGTCGGGCTCGACCATGGCAGGCACGCGAGGTTTCGACTGTATGTCGCGCACGAACGCCCGGACGCCGCGTGCCGCGCTGAGGCCGCCGGTGTCCACCATTGCCTTCCAGCCCAGCGGGCTGAGGAGTGGATTGTTGGTGGGAGACAGGCCTTCGACCAGGTTGTCGAGGACGAACCGCATCCGCTCGTGGTCACGCCAGTCGAGTTCGGCGTCGTCGAGTAGGGCGGCGGCGGTGTGCGACGTCGCGAGATACGCCTGCATTGCCCGGCGCAGGGCCGGATTCTGCTGCCACGCGGCATCGCCGAAGCGCTTGTCGGCCTTCGCGGGAGACCGGTCCGAGGTGCCGGCGGCAATTGCGCCGAGTTCGCGGGCGAGGGCGCCGCCGCGCCGGGCGAGGGTCCTCGGACGGCCGGCGAGGCTGATCCCGAGGCGGCTCCACGAGCTGTCGGGGAGCATGCGGGCGGCGACGCCGCGGGTCCCGCTCGTGAGGAGAAGGTCGAGGGGAGCGGTGAGCTCGTCGGGGATGGTGGGGAGGGGACTGTTGCTCACGGTGGTGCTTTCGGTATCAGAGTGCGGCCGGGGCGCGGCCGAGTTCGCGTTTGAGGATTTTGCCGGTGGCGGTCATCGGCAGGGTGGTGACGAATTCGACGGTGCGCGGGTACTTGTAGCTCGCCATCTGCTGCTTGGCCCAGGCGATCACGTCGTCCGCGGTGACCTGTGCGCCGGGTTCGAGGATGATGTACGCCTTGATTTCTTCGCCGTGGCTGTCGTCGGGAACACCGACGACGGCGGCGAGGGAGATGGCGTCGTGGCCGAGGAGGACCTCCTCGATCTCGCGGGGGTACACGTTGAATCCGCCGCGCACGATCAGGTCCTTGGCCCGGTCGACGATGTAGTAGAAGCCGTCGTCGTCGACGCGAGCGAGGTCACCGGTCCGGAACCAGCCGTCGCGCAGCACTTCCGCGGTGGCGTCCGGGCGGTTGTAGTACCCCTTCATGATGTTGTGGCCGCGCAACGCGATCTCGCCGATCTCACCGGCTCCGGTGACGGTGTTCCAATCCTTGTCGACGAGCCGGGCCTCGATTCCCCACACCGGGACACCGATCGAACCGGGCCGGGGATCGCCGCCGGGGTCGCTGAACGTCGCGAGCGGCGACGTCTCGGACAGTCCGTACCCCTCGAGGATCTGCACACCGAAGCGGTCGGCGAACCGGGTGAGGATCTCCACCGGCAGCGCGGCACCGCCGGAGATCGCGAGCCGCATGTTCCCGGCGATGCGATCGATGTCGGCGGGGTGTCCGTCGAGGGCGCCGAGCAGACCCCAGTACATGGTGGGTACGCCGGCGAAGACGGTGATGTTCTCCCGTTCGATGAGGTCGAGTGCGGCGACGGCCTCGAACCGGGGCAGCAGCACGAGGGTCGCCCCCACCGAGATGCCGGCATTGAGGGTGACGGTCTGGCCGAACGAGTGGAACAGCGGGAGGGTCACCAGGTACCGGTCGTGGGTGGCTGGTGTGCTGGCGAAGAGCCGGTTGGCGGTCAGCGCGTTGAGCACCATGTTGGCGTGGGTGAGCTCGGCGCCCTTGGGTTTTCCGGTGGTCCCGCTCGTGTAGAGGATGACAGCGGTGTCCCCGGGTTCGCGGACCACGGTCTCGACCTCGGTGTCGCGATCCGCGACGGCGTCCGCGAGCGTCCCGATGCCGTCGATCGCGGCGGGTGCCTCCGGGTCGGCGGTGATGCGGAACATGGTGTGGCAGTGCGGGCTTTCCGTGAACGCGGAGCGCCCGTACTCGCCCATCGGCAGGTCGGGGGTGCCGTCGTAACACAAGTACGCCTTGGCGTCGGAATCTGTTAGGTGGTAGGCGATCTCGCGGTCCTTGAGGAGGACGTTGAGCGGTACGACCACGGCGCCGGCCTTGAGGATGCCGTAGTAGACGACGGGGAACTGGGGGATGTTGGGGCAGGAGAGCGCGACCTTGTCACCGGGTTCGATGCCGCACGACATCAGCAGGTTCGCGATCTGGTTCGACCGGGCGTCGAGGTCGGCGTAGGTCATCCGTGCGTCGCCGAGAATCAAGGCGTCACGGTCGGGGAATCGGCGGGCGGAGTCTTCGAGAAGGACGGAAAGGTTGAGCACGGGAAACTTTCTCGTGGTGGGAGTGGGAGAAGCGCTACGACAGCGGCGCTGCGGTGGCGGCGCGGACCAGGTCTTCGGTCACACCGGGCGCGCACTCGCGCAACACCAGACCGGAGTCGGTGACGTCGACGACGGCCAGGTTGGTGATGATGCGGTGCACGACGCGGCGGCCGGTGAGTGGCAGCGTGCAGCGCTCGACGATCTTCGGGGTACCGGACTTGTCGCAGTGCTCCATGAGCACGATGACCTTGCGGGCGCCGTGCACGAGGTCCATTGCGCCGCCCATGCCCTTGACCATCTTTCCCGGAACCATCCAGTTCGCGAGGTCGCCGGCCGCTGAGACCTGCATTCCACCGAGGACGGCGGTGTCGATGTGGGCGCCGCGGATCATCCCGAAGCTGAGCGCCGAGTCGAAGAACGACGCGCCCGCGTTGACGGTGACCGTTTCCTTGCCGGCGTTGATCAGATCCGCGTCGACAGCGTCCTCGTCCGGGTAGGGGCCGGTGCCGAGGATGCCGTTCTCGCTGTGCAGGGTCACCTCGACACCGGCGGGCAGGAAGCTCGGGATCAGCGTGGGCAGCCCGATGCCGAGGTTGACGTACTCGCCGGGCGACAGTTCCTCGGCGGCACGGGCCGCCATGTCCTCGCGGGTCCAGCCGATCGTCTCGACGGTGGTCGTCATGTCAGTCCTTCCTCGCGGCGACGGTGCGCTTCTCGATCTGCTTGTCCTGAGTCCCGGTGTGGACGATCCGGTCGACGAAGATCCCCGGTAGGTGCACCCGCGCCGGGTCGAGTACTCCGGGCTCGACGAGCTGCTCGACCTGTGCGATGCAGATGCGGCCGGCCATCGCGGCGAGCGGGTTGAAGTTGCCTGCGGACTTCGCGAACACGAGGTTGCCCTCGCTGTCACCGATGCGGGCGTGGACGAGCGCGAAGTCGGCGGTGATCGACTCCTCGAGCACGTAGTCGCGACCCGCGAACTCGCGGATCTCCTTGGCCGGGGACGCGAGGGCCACCGATCCGTCGGGTGCGTACCGCCACGGCAGCCCGCCGTCGGACAGGGGCGTTCCGACCCCGGCGGGGGTGAAGAACGCGGGGATCCCCGCGCCGCCTGCCCGTAGCTTCTCGGCCAGGGTTCCCTGCGGTGTCAGCTCGATTTCGAGTTCACCCGACAGATACTGGCGGGCGAATTCCTTGTTCTCCCCCACATACGACGCGGTGACGCGTCGAATCCGGTTGCGGGTGAGCAGGATCCCGAGCCCGTGACCGTCGATACCGCAGTTGTTGGAGAACACCTCCAGGTCGGTGGCGTCACCGGCGGCGATCGCGGCGATCAGCTCGTCCGGGATGCCGCACAACCCGAACCCGCCGACCGCCAGCGACGCACCGGAAGTGATGTCCGCGACGGCGTCGGCGGCCGAACCGAAGACCTTGCGCGTCATCGGGCATCCGCGTTCGCGAGGCCGGGGACGACCGTGCTCTCGATGAGGTCTCGGAGCAGTTCCTCGGCGTACGGCCAGTACCCGTAGCCGGCGGCGGGGTTGAGGTGGCCGACGGCACCCAGGTCGACGAGCTTGCTGCCCCACGACTCGGCCATCCCGGCGACCCGACGGAATCGGGCCATCGGATCGTTGGTGCTGGCGGCGACGACGCTGGGGAACGGCAGCCGGCGGCGGGGGACGGGATCCCAACCACCCTGCTCGAGCTCCTCGGGGGTGGGATACCCCGCGGGCAGTGGTTCCTCGAGGTCCGGTGGGGTGGCGAGCAGGGCGCCCTGGATCGGGCGGGTGGACTGCTGCGCCCAGTGGACGGTAATCGCGACTCCCGCACTGTGAGCGACCAGCACGACCGGTCCGTCGATGTCGGTGAGGACGGCGTCGAGTGCGGCGACCCGGGCGGCGAGGCTGAGCTTGTCCCGTTCGAGCGGCGGCACCGTCCGCGCGGTGTCGAGTCTCTCGGCGAGCAAGGTCTGCCAGTGGTCGGCGACATGGTCGCGCAGTCCGGGCACGATCACGACGGTCGGTGAGGTGGAGGTGGTCACGGTCGATTCCAATTCTTCGGAGGTGGATCAGGCGGGTGCGGCGGTGAGGGCGGCGAGCTTGCGGCGTCCGGCCGGGTAGGCGCGCTTGCCGAGGATCAGGGCCACGATCGCGACGATGTAGATCAGGGGAGCGATCTGCAATGCGGTGACCAGCCCGAAGCGGTCGGCCAGCATCCCGACGACGAAGGGTCCCAGTGCCAGCCCGAGGAGGTTGTTGGCCAGGGTGAGCGTGCCGAAGGCCGAGGCACGCACCGACGAGTGGGTGAGGTTCGCGACCATCGCGGCGATGGGGCCGGACGAGCCGGCCGAGAAGAAGGCGCCGATGCCGATCAGGACCAGTTGGGGCGTGCCGGTCGGCAGCTGGAACCCGGCGCCGAGGAAGACGAGGGAGATCACGCCGAAGATCACCGCGGTGGTCCATTTCCGTGCGGGATCGTTGCGGCTCACGCGGTCGGTGATGATGCCGCACACCACCATGCCGCTGCCGACGAGGAGGACGAAGATCGACGCCATCGCACCGGCCTTGTCGATGGCGAGGCCGTAGGACCGGTTGAAGAAGCTCGGCAGCCACGCGAGCAGGACACCGGCGGTGAACATCTGGAGTCCGCCACCGATGTAGGCGAATACGACGGCGGGGGTGGTGAACAGGCTCGAGATCGGCGCCCGGAATCCGATGGGGCCGGGTGCGTCGGCCGGGTCGTCGTCGGCCGCGTGCTGCGCCAGCTTCTTTTCGGAGACCAGAGCCCGGAAGAGTGCGACGAGGATGAGCCCGAAGACGGCCATCGCGGCGAACGACCAGCGCCAGCCGAGGTTGACGGCGATCACGCCGCCGAGGGCGACGCCGATCACGGACCCGAACGATCCGCCGCCCATGAAGGCACCGCTGAGTGTGGAGTGCACTCGCGGGGCGAACACGCTGAGAACCACGGCGATGCCGACGCTGCCGTAGGCGGCTTCACCCACGCCGACCAGGAAGCGGGCCCCGAGCATCTGCTCGTAGCTGTTCGCCACCGCGCAGAGCAGCGTGGCGAGGCTCCAGAGCACGGCCATCAGGAGCAGGCTCTTCACGCGGCCCCACCGGTCGGCCAGCAGCGACAGCGGGAGCGTCAGCAGTCCGACCATCAGCGCGACAACGCTGCTGAGCGACGCGAGCTGTGAATCGGTGAGCGCCCATTCGGTTTTGAGGAGCGGGAAGACGGCGCTGAGGACCTGCCGGGACATGTAGTCCGACAGCAGCAGACCGAAGGTGAGTGCGAAGACGATCCACGGGTAGAACCGGGACCGGGAGGCCGGAGCGGTGTTCCCGGTGGTGGTATTCGGGATGGTGGTGTTCAGGGCGGTGGTGGCAGGCAGTCCCATGAGGCCTCCTATGGCCGTCAGGAGTGATAAAGGGGTGGGGGAGAGAGCGAGCAGCGATTTACCCGCTCTCTCCCCGGTCGTGACCGAGATCCCCCCGGCGCCGGAACTCAGGCGTGGTGGGTGAAGCCCACCTGGCCGCGGCGGCGGTTGGGCGCGTAGCCGAGCTTGGCGAGGGTCTCGTCGGCATCGGCGTAGGTCTCACCGATCCGGTAGATGTCGCGGGCCTCCTTGCCGGTGGCCACCTCGCGACCCAGTTCACCCGCGACGCGGACCAACTGCTCGACCTGCTGGACGGAGGTCATCTTCTCGCCCTTGCGTCCCCAGATGGTGTCTTCGTTACCGCAACGGGGATGCAGGCCCATCGCGATCGCCATCGCGTTGACCGGCAGCACGCTGCGCATCAGGGTTTCGAGGGTCAGGCAGGCGCCGTCCGGGACTCGCTGGATGAAGTTCATGATGTTGTACGGGTTGGGGCCGTCGAAGCCGCCGCCGATGCCGACCCAGGTCAGGTTGAGCGGACCGGTGTAGATCCCGCGCCGGATGAGCCGCTCGACGGTCTCGAGCTGGGGGATGCTCGAGAGCTGGAAGTGCGGCTGAATTCCGGCCGCCTGCAGGCGACGCAGATGCTCCTCGACCCACGCCGGGCCTGCCGGTACCGTCATCTCCCGGTACGCCTCGGCGAGCTCGGGCCGCTCCATCGAGGTGCCGGCGATGTCGTCGGCGGTCATGAGTTCCATGATGTTCATCTGAGAGGTGTTGATCGCGATCGTCACCTGGTCGGGTGCGGGATCGAGGTCGGCCAGCATGTGCCGGGTGTCGTCCGAGAGCCACTTCGCGTCCGCCCCTTCGCCTTCGGGTGCGAAGGAGATCGATCCGCCGACCTGCAGGATCATGTCCGGCACCGCCTGGCGCAGTCCGGCGAGCAACTCGTTGAACTTCGAGAGCCGCTTGGAGCCCTTGCCGTCGAGCTCACGGACGTGGATGTGCAGGACGGTGGCGCCGGCCTCGTAGCAGTCCACCGCCTTCTGGACGTGCTCCTCCATCGTCAGCGGCAGGTCTTCGCGGAAGTCGTCCGGCTCCCACTCGGGACCGTACGGGGCACATGTGATGACCAGCTTCTCCTGGGTCTCGGGGAAGAGGGCGTCGTCGTGGAAGTGCATGGGTGTTCTCCGTTCGAAATCGGATCTGATGAATAGGGGCAGTGAGAAATTCAGAAGGGCCGGTCGCCGATGATGCCGGCGCGCTCCATCTTGCGGACGGCCGGCCAGTAGTCCTGGACCGCGTAGTGCTGGGTGGACCGGTTGTCCCAGATCGCGACGCTGTTCTTCGTCCAACGCCACCGCACCTGGTACTCGGGAATCGATGCCTGGCTGATCAGGTAGTTGAGCAGGTTGCTGCTGCCGGGCGCGTAGTCGATGCCGTACCGGATGTGCTCGGGGGTGTGGTAGTTGACGAAGTGGGTCGCGAAAGCGTTGACGAACAGGATTTTTTCGCCGGTCTCGGGGTGCGTGCGCACCACGGGGTGCTCGGCGTCCGGGAACCGCTGGTGCAATGCGTGCCGCTGTTCCGTCGGCTGCGCGGCACCGAACGAAGCCTCGATGCTGTGCCGGGCACGGAGTCCGTCGATCTGCTTCTTCACCGCGTCGGGGAGTTTCGTGTAGGCCTCGGCCATGTTCACCCAGATGGTGTCTCCGCCGATCGGGGGCGTCTCCACGCAGTGGAGCACGCAGCCCATGGGCGGGTTCTCCCGCCACGTGGCGTCGCAGTGAAAGGCGTTCTCGTAGTGCTCGGCCGGGCTGTCGAGGTCCTTGTAGATCTGCACGAGTCCGGGATGGTCGGGGTCGCTGCCCGCCACGGGGTGATCCTCGAGCGGGCCGAACCGCTCGGCCAGCGCCACGTGCTCGGCGCGGGACATGTCCTGGTCGCGGAGGAACAAAACCTTGTACTCGAGCAGTAGTTCCCGCAGTTCGGCGAACAGGGCGTCGTCGCGGGCGGCGTCACCGAGGTTCACGTCGAACAGTTCGGCGCCGATCGAGCAGGTGAGCGGTGCGAATCGGAAGGACCCGGAAGGGGAGAGGATCGTGTGCGGCTCGGGCGAGTAGGTCAGTTGCGCGGTGTCGGTCATGGTGGTGTCTCCGTCGGGGTGAATGTGTTGGCGCGCTGTCAGAGTCGGAACACGGAGGAGCCGATGCTGCGGCCGGATTCGAGATCGTGGTGCGCCTGGACGGCGTCCTCGAGCCCGTAGCTCTGGTTGATCTCGATCCGGATCCGGCCGGCCTCGACGTGCCCGAAGAGTTCACCGGCGAGTTCGGCGCGCTCCGCCGGGTCGGCGATGTAGTCGGCGAGCGCGGGGCGGGTGACGAACAGCGAACCCTTGACGGCCAACTGCATCGCGTTGATCGGAGGAATCGGTCCGGAGGCCGTTCCGAAGCACACCAGCAGTCCGCGCCGGGCGAGGCAGTCGAGCGAGGTCTGGAAGGTGGACTCGCCGATGCTGTCGTACACGACGGGGACGCCGGCACCGTCGGTGATTTCCCGAACCCGCTCGGCGACGTTCTCCCGGGTGTAGACGATCACGTGCTCACACCCGTGGGCGCGGGCGATCGAGGCCTTCTCGTCGGTGGATACCGTGCCGATCACGTTGATGCCTAGAAGCTTTGCCCACTGTGTGAAGATCAGGCCGACGCCGCCGGCCGCCGCGTGCAGGAGTACGGTGTCGCCCGCCTTCAGCGGGTGGATGCGGCGCAGCAGGTAGGCCGTGGTCAGACCGCGCATCGTCATCGCGGCCGCGGTGTCGAAGCGGATCGCTTGTGGCAGCGGGATCAGCGGTGCGGCCGGCATCACGCGTTCGGTGCTGTAGGCCCCGAGGGGGCTGCCCGTGTAGGTGACGCGGTCACCGACCTGCACGTGGGTCACGCCGGAGCCGACTTCCTCGACGACACCGGCCGCCTCCACTCCCATGCCCGCGGGCAACTCGGCCGGGTACAGGCCGGTGCGGAAGTAGGTGTCGGCGAAGTTCAGTCCGACGGCCTCGTGCCGGATCCGGACCCCGTGGGGACCGGGCTCCCCGACCTCGACGTTCTCCCACTTCATGACTTCCGGAGCGCCGTGCTCGTAGAACCGAACAGCCTGTGCCACAGTATTTCTCCTCTTCGATGTGATGATCGGTGCGGTGCCGCCGCCTAACCGGTCGCGGTCGGGCGGGGCGGGGGTGAGCCGGTGTGGCGGATCACCTCTCCGACCGCTTCTGTGATGCACCTAACAGTACGGGCGCATCCGGTCGATTGCTTATCCTGACGGGACAGGCGGCCTATCATTTTGGGACAAGGCATTGGAGGTGGCATGAAACCCCTTGCGCGCTACGCGTCGCTGAACGGATACCTCGAGCTGTGCCGGTCGCTCGGTGTCGATCCGGTGCCGTTGATGAGGTCCGCCGGCCTCGATCCGTCCGGCCTCGCACTGCAGGACCGCTGGATCCCGGCCGCGGCGATCGCGCGGTTGCTCGAGCAGTCGGTCGGCGCATCCGGGTACGAGGACTTCGGGCTGCGCCTCGCCGAGCGCAGGCAGTTCTCCAACCTCGGCCCTCTCAGCCTCGTCGTGCGCGAGGAGCCCGACGTCCGCAGTGCCCTGCGCGTCCTCACCCGTTACGAGCACACGTACAACGAGGCGTTGCGGACACGGATGTCGGAGGGCGGCGGGCTCGTGACCCTGCGCGTCGAACTGGACGTGGGGGAGGCGACCGAGATCCGGCAGTCGGTGGAACTGGCCGTCGGGGTGCTGCACCGGTTGCTGCGCGGCTTCCTCGGGGGCAGCTGGAAACCGCTCGCCGTCTGCTTCCCCCATCCGGCTCCGGCAGACATGGCGACCCACCGACGTCTGTTCGGGCCGGTCGTGAACTTCGGCCACGAGTTCGCGGGCATCGTCACCGAGGCCGGCGACCTGGATGCGCCGAACAAGATGTCCGATCCACTGCTCCGTCCCTACACTCAGCAACTCCTCGAGTCCTGGGAGCCGTCGGACGACGTGACGATCGTGAGCCGGGTCCGCGAGCTGATCGAACTACTGCTGCCGACGGGCCGCTGTTCAGTCGAGCAAGTGGCTCGCAGCCTGGGGGTCGACCGGCGAACGGTGCATCGCCGCCTTGCCGAGAGCGGGGAGACGTTCTCGACCGTCCTCGACGCGACCCGCGTCGAACTCGCCGAACGGATGGTCGCGAATCCCCGCCTGAGTCTCACCGAGATCGCGGACATGCTGGCGTTCTCGGCGCCGAGCAACTTCTCACGCTGGTTCAGTGGGCGGTTCGGGTGCAGCCCGAGTCGCTGGCGCGCTCAGCGGGCGGGCGACACCGGCTGAATCGGCAGGCTCTCAGCCAGATCGAGCCTGCTGATGTAGTGGGCGCCGTCGTCGATCGGGTTGTCCGGCGGGAGGTAGCCGTCGCCCACACGGCGGAAGCCGGCCTTCTCGAGCGCGCGCCACGACGCCCGGTTGGGGACGACGACGGGGACGACGATCGCGGTGGCGTCGGGTAGGTCGGCGCGGCACTTGGCGACGAACGCGCTGATCATCGCGGTTCCCAGCCCCCGGCCGGTGTGCTGCGGGTCGCCGACGTAGTAGTCGATCGAGATGCTCCCCGGTGGGATCTCGACGAGGGCCGTGAGGAGCGCGAGGTCCTCGGGGTAGTCGGCGATCCGGTACCGCTGGATGAATCCGAACGGCAGGCCGCCTCGGAGGACGAGGAAGTCCTCGCAGGGCTCGGTGCCGTCGATGCTGCCGCCGAAATCGCGCTCGATGTCGGCGTCCGCGGTGTCGTGGTTCCAGAACCGCGCGACGTGCGGTTCGCGAAGCCATCGTTGCAGTTGAGGGAAGGATTCGCGCGTCGTACGGACGAACTCGAAGGTGACTGCGTCGGCGCTCACGACAGGAAAACTAGCAGGAACCCCGTCGATTCAACTTCGGCATCGATAACGAGAATCTTTGACTTGGACATGTATCGAACATCCCTCTAGCGTGATTCGTATGACTCAGGTCACGCCTGGTAGCCGGGCGTGATCGGAGTCCTCCAACGTTCCCCGCACCACCAGCGCCAGCACAGAGAGGAGTCACCGATGACCCTCCCCCTCGCCGTTTCCCCGGCAGTCGACAGCGCGGTCTCCAAGATCTTCCGTCGCGTCGTCCCGCTGTTCATCGTCATGCTCATCTGCAATCAGCTCAACAGATCCAACATCGGTTACGCGCAGACGCATCTCGAGGCGGACGTGGGCATCGGCGCTGCGGCGTACGGCTTCGGTGCGGGTGTCTTCTTCATCGCCTATGCGATCTTCGAACTGCCGTCGAACGTGCTCATGGAGAAGTTCGGCGCCAAAGTGTGGCTCACCCGCATCATGATCTCCTGGGGGCTGGTGTCCGCGGCGATGGTGTTCGTCAACGGCCCGGAGATGTTCTACGTCCTGCGGTTCCTCCTCGGTGTCGCCGAGGCCGGCTTCTTCCCGGCCATCATCTTCTACTTCACCCGCTGGCTGCCGAACAACCACCGCAGCCGCGCCACGGCGCTGTTCATCGCCGGGTCCTCCATCGCCGCCGCCATCTCGGGACCGCTGTCCGGACCGTTGCTGTCGCTCGACGGACTCGGTGGGCACCACGGCTGGCAGTGGATGTTCGGGCTGGAAGGCCTGCTGTCCGTCGTCGTCGGGTGCATCGCCTACCGCCTGCTCGACTCGAAGATCGACGACGCGAAGTGGCTCACCGGCGCGGAGAAGCACGACCTGCAGGCCGTCATCGCCGAGGAGGACGTGCTGCGCAGTGAGGCGTCTGCGAAGCGTGGCGAATCGGGCTCGCGCTGGAAGCTGCTCCTGCAGCCGCGGATCCTGGTGTGCTGCGGCATCTTCTTCGCGATCACCATGGCGATCTACGCCAACACGTTCTGGTTGCCGTCGATCATCCGCCGCATCCCCGGCACCACCGACGTCACCGTCGGGCTGCTCTCCTCGCTGCCGTGGATCTGCGCGATCTTCGCGATGTACTTCTCCAACCGCTCCGCCGACCGCACCGGACGGCACAAGCCCTACCTCGTCGCCGCGCTGCTCATCGGCGGTATCGGCACGATGGCCGCCGCGTTCGTCACACCCTGGCTGGCGCTTCCGCTGCTGTGCATCGCGACGATGGGATTCAAGAGCGCGAGCCCGCTCTTCTGGTCCATTCCGCAGCGCACGCTCCACCCGATGGTGCTGGCGCCCGCGATCGCGATCATCAACTCACTGGGCAACCTGGGTGGCTTCGTGGCCCCGTTCGGCTTCGGTGTGATCAAGGAGCAGACCGGCACGGTGACGATGGGCCTGGTCGTGTTGTCGTTCTTCGCCCTGGCCGCGGCCGCGGCGGTGTCGTACTTCCGGCGGGACAAGGAAGACATCGACGACGTCGCGGACCTGGCAGAGGTGGCCTCCGACGAGACCACCGTGGCAACCAAGTGACCTCTGACCGGCACATACGAAACGCAGACGAGAACTCGAGGATTTGAATCATGACAGCAACGGTGAACCGGACCGACGTGACCGGACAGATGATCATCGCAGGGAAGCCCGTCCAGGGTTCCGGCACGACGATCCACGGGATCGACCCCACCACCGACGGCCGGCTGGAACCGGGTTTTGCGCACGGTGACGAACGGGACGTCGACGCCGCCTGCACCGCCGCGGCCGAGGCGTTCGCGCCGTTCCGCGCCACGAGCAGCGAGAAGCGCGCCCAGTTCCTCGAGGCCATCGCCGACAACATCGAGGCCCTCGGCGAGACGCTCGTCGCACGGGCGTGCGCCGAATCCGGACTTCCCCAGGGCCGCATCACCGGTGAGGTGGGCCGCACGTCCGGACAGCTGCGGCTGTTCGCCGGCGTCCTGCGTGACGGCGGCTGGAACGGTGCCCGCATCGATCCCGCGATGCCCGACCGGACGCCCCTGCCCCGTGCCGACATCCGTCAGCGGAAGGTGCCGCTCGGACCCGTCGCGGTGTTCGGCGCGAGCAACTTCCCCCTCGCCTTCTCCGTGGCCGGCGGCGACACCGCGTCCGCGCTGGCGGCGGGCTGCCCCGTCGTCGTGAAGGCCCACGACGCGCACCCCGGCACGTCCGAACTCGTCGGCCGCGCCATCGCCGACGCCGCCGCGAGCACCGGCATGCCCGCGGGCACGTTCTCCCTGCTGTTCGGCTCGGGCCGTGGGCTCGGCACCGCACTCGTCACCGACCCGCGCATCAAGGCCGTCGGATTCACCGGATCCCGTTCCGGTGGAACCGCTCTGGTGGCCGCTGCCGCCGGACGTCCGGAACCCATCCCGGTGTACGCCGAGATGAGTTCGATCAACCCGGTGTTCGTGCTCGAGAACGCACTCGCGACCCGTGGCGCCGACCTCGGTCGCGCATTCGTCGGATCCCTGACGCTCGGATCCGGCCAGTTCTGCACCAACCCCGGACTCGTCATCGCCGTCGACGGTCCCGGCCTCGCCGAGTTCATTGCGGCCGCGAATGCCGCGGTCGCCGAGGCGGTGCCGACGCCGATGCTCACCCCGGTCATCGCCGGCTCCTACGCCGACGGGGTTGCCGCCCTCGAGGGCGCGGCCACCGTGGAGGCCCGCGGCGTGGAGTCCGACGCCCCCAATTCGTGCCGGGCCGCACTGTTCAGCAGCGAGGCCGACACGTTCCTGGGCTCGGAGGTGTTGCAGCAGGAGGTATTCGGCGCCTCCAGCCTGATCGTCAAGTGCCGCGACGCCGAGCAGGTGCGCGCCGTGGCGTCGAAACTGGAAGGCCAGCTGACCGCGACCGTTCACGTCGACGACGCCGATCTCGACGAGGCCGGACGACTGCTGCCCGTCCTCGAGCTCAAGGCCGGCCGGATCCTGTTCAACGGCTGGCCCACCGGGGTCGAGGTCGGCCACGCGATGGTGCACGGTGGCCCGCACCCCGCGACATCCGACTCGCGCACCACGTCCGTCGGCTCGCTGGCGATCGAACGGTTCCTGCGTCCCGTTGCCTACCAGGATGTTCCGAGCTCGCTGCTCCCCGCCGCCATCGCCGACGGCAACCCCGACCAGTTGTGGCGTCGCATCGACGGCCGACTCACCCAAGCCTGATTTTCCCTTCGTGAAGGAGTTCCCCATGCTCGACGGCGTCCTGTTCTTCCCCGTCACCCCGTTCACCGCATCCGGCGACGTCGACTACGACCGGCTCGCCGAGCACGTCGCCAAGGGTGTCGACGCAGGCCCCGGCGGTGTCTTCATCGCCTGTGGCACCGGCGAATTCCACGCCCTCGGGCTGGAGGAGTTCGGCAAGATCGTCGCCAAGGCCACCGAGGTCGTCGCCGGACGCGTCCCCGTGTTCGCCGGGGCCGGCGGCTCGGTGCAGCAGGCCAAGGAGTTCGCCGCCAGCGCGAAGGCCAACGGCGCCGACGGCATCCTGCTGCTCCCGCCGTACCTGGTGACGATGCCGCAGGCCGGACTGGTGGAGTACACCCGCGCGGTCGCCGACACCACCGACCTCCCGCTCGTCGTCTACAACCGCGGCAACGCCCGGTTCGACGAGGCGGCCGCCGTGGAGGTGGCGCAGTTCCCGACCGTGGTCGGGTTCAAGGACGGCACCGGTGATCTCGACAAGGTGGGTCGCATCGTCCGCGCGGTGAAGGACGCGCTCGCCCCGTCCGGCAAGCCGTTCCTGTTCTTCAACGGCATGCCTACCGCCGAGGTCACCCAGCAGGCGTACCGCGCGATCGGCGTCACGCTGTACTCGTCCGCGACGTTCGCGTTCGCGCCCGAGCTCGCTCTCGGGTTCTACGAGGCACTCGAATCCGGAAACGAGGAGCTCACCGACGCACTGCTCCGCGACTTCTTCCACCCCCTGGTGCGCCTGCGTGACCAGGTGCCCGGATACGCGGTGTCGCTGATCAAGTCGGGAGTCGCGATGGAAGGAATCGACGCCGGGTCGGTGCGGCCGCCGCTCGTCCCGACGAGCGCGGCCCACGTGCGGGAACTCGCGCAGATCATCGCAGCCGGCCGCGCCGTTCTCGCCGACGCCCTCGCCGTGCAGGCGGCGGTCTGATGACTGCCGCACCCATCCGGATCACCGGCGCACGGATCACGCCCGTCGCGTTCGTCGACCCGCCGCTCCTCAACACCGTCGGCGTGCACCAGCCCTACGCGCTGCGTGCGATCATTCAGCTCGACACGGACGGCGGTCTCGTCGGCCTCGGCGAAACCTACGCCGACACAGCCCACCTCATCCGGCTCGAAGCGGCCGCCGAGGCGATCGTCGGGCTGGATGTGTTCGCGCTCAACGCGATCCGCGCGGCGATCGACCAGAAGATCGCCACCCTGACCGTCACGGGCGGTGACGGCGTCGCGGGCATGATCACCACAGCCAGCACCACCGACCGTGTGTTCTCTCCGTTCGAGGTGGCGTGCCTCGATGTGCAGGGCAAGGCCCTCGGCCGGCCGGTGTCCGATCTGCTCGGCGGCAAGGTGCGCGACGCCGTTCCGTTCAGCGCTTACCTGTTCTACAAGTGGGCCGGCCACCCCGGCGCCGAGCCCGACGAATGGGGCGAGGCGATCGACCCCGACGGTCTGGTCCGTCAGGCGCAGAAAATGATCGGCGAATACGGCTTCGAGGCCATCAAGGTCAAGGGCGGCGTGTTCTCGCCGGACGAGGAGATCGCCGGCATCAAGGCGCTGCGGGCCGCGTTCCCCGACCTGCCGCTGCGCCTCGATCCCAATGCGGCGTGGACCGTCGACACGTCGATCAGGGTCGCGTCGGAACTCGACGGCATCGTCGAATACCTCGAGGACCCGACGCCGGGCCTCGACGGCATGTCCGAGGTCGCGCGTGAGGCGAAGATGCCCCTCGCCACGAACATGTGCGTCGTCGCGTTCGATCAGCTCAAGCCCGCGGTCCTGAAGGATTCGGTCCAGGTCGTGCTGTCGGATCACCACTACTGGGGTGGCCTGCAGCGGTCGCGGCTGCTCGCCGGTGTCTGCGGCAACTTCGGTCTGGGCCTGTCGATGCACTCCAACTCGCACCTGGGCATCAGCCTGGCCGCGATGGTGCACCTCGCCGGCGCCACACCGAACCTCACGTACGCGTGTGACACGCACTGGCCGTGGAAGACCGAGGACGTCGTCAAGCCCGGGGTGCTGAAGTTTGTCGACGGCGCGGTCCCGGTGCCGACGACTCCGGGGCTCGGTGTCGAGATCGACGAGGACGCTCTCGCCGCCCTGCACCAGCAGTACCTCGACTGCGGGGTGCGCGACCGCGACGACACCGGATACATGAAGTCGGTGGACCCGACGTTCGAGAACACCTGCCCTCGCTGGTAGCTGTCTCACGGAAGGCGCCGACCGCGGTCTCGGTCGGCGTCTTCCGGGTGGGCTAGATTGAGCTTCGGGCTCGGGCCCACCTCGAGGCAAAGGAGTGGATCGAATGTTCTCCCTCGCACGGCTGTCGTGTTTCATCGCCGTCGCGGAGGAACTGCATTTCGGTCGCGCCGCCGAGCGCCTGCACATGACGCAGCCGCCGCTGAGCCGTCAGATCCAGCAGCTCGAAAGCGAACTCGGCGTGCAGCTGATCGACCGCACCAGCCGATCCGTCACCCTCACCGCAGCCGGTACCGCGTTTCTGCCCGACGCCCGGCGCATTCTGAGCCTGTCGGAGAGTGCCGCCCTGACGGTGCGGCGCGTACCGGCCGGTGACCTCGGCACCGTCGTCGTCGGGTTCACCGGTGCGTCCGCGCACGCGGTGCTACCGAGGTTGCTCGAGGCCGCACGCGACAGACTCCCGGACGTGAAAGTCGTTCTGCGGGAGATGGTCACCTCCGTGCAGATCGAGTCGTTGATCAGCGGTGAACTGGACCTCGGGCTGATCCGCCCCATCCTCACCCGCCCCGGCATCGACACCCGCTCCATCCACCACGAGCGGCTCGTCGCCGCGCTGCCCGCCGGTCACCCCCTCGCCGACGCAGAGCAGCTCGCGGTGGAGGATTTCGACGATCAGCCCGTCGTCATGTATTCGCCCGTCGATGCGCGGTACTTCCACGAACTGCTGATCAGCACGTTCACGATCGTCGGTGCCTCGCCGCGCTACGTCCAGTACGTCACGCAGGTGCACACCATGCTGGTGCTCGTCCGTTCCGGGCTGGGCATGGCCCTCGTCCCCGAGTCCGCGCAGACGATGCACCCGGAGGGGGTCGTATTCCGGCCCATCTCCGCCGTCCGCGACCGGCCCGTCCAGATGAACGCCGCCTGGCGGACGGACAACCGGAACCCCGCGCTGCGCAGGTTCATGGAGGACGTCCTCCCACAGCGGGAATGGGAATGAGAACCGGAGCGCTCAGAGCGTGAGCTTGCACGTCTGACCGATGTCGAGCACCCGCAGCACCCGGCCCGTCCCCAGCCACAACGCGCACGACAGCGCCAGGTCCGTCAGGATCTCGTCGGTGAAATGCTCGTGACACCGCGCCCAGAAGTCCTCGTCGTCGCGAAGCGCCGTGTGATCGGTGGCGAACCGGTGGGCGAACTCCGCCGCCGTCCGCTCCTCGGCGCTGTACCCGGGCCACGACTCCCACTCGAGAACGTGATCGTAGAAGTGCTCGTCGATCCCCGCATCGGCTCCACTCCTGTCGCGGGTGCCGAGGCACACGGCGCACTCATTGGCCTCCGCGACCGCCATCCGCGCGATCTCCCGGACCCGTAACGGTAACCGGTTCCGGTTGTACACGGCGTCTGTGAAAGCCCCGAGTGCACCACCCAGCTCGGGTGAGATCGCCAGCCAACCTGCCACGTCATCGTCACTGTAGCTACCTACTCGACTCATCCCCGAATGCTACAGCGGTAGGTATCGCGGGCGATAGATCTGACACGTGTTCTATATCGTCGATGGTTACGCCCGTAGTGTGCGGACGATGTTTTCGCGGGCGGCGCATGCTTGGCGGATCACGGGGAAGAGTGCGTTCCTCGACCGCCCCGCCGTGCCACGCATTTACGGCTGAATGCCGCTGCGGTGGCGGTACCGTGGTCGGCAAGGGTGTGCGAGATGAAAGTGACGGTTTCATGCCTTCCGGTGGCAAGGCGAACGTGGGGAACCTTCCCTTCGAACTGACAAGTTTCGTCGGCCGTCGCCATGAGATCGCTGAGGTTCGCCGTCTGCTTTCCGTGTCGCGGCTCGTGACGTTGACTGGTGTCGGGGGTGTAGGAAAGACCAGGCTCGCACTGCGGGTCGCCGCCGATTCGTCTCGCGCGTTCGACGACGGTGTGTGGTTGGTCGGGTTGGGTGAACTGTATGACCCAAGCGCGGTTGTCGATGTGGTGTTGTCGGTATTGAACCTGCGTGAGGGCCCGGGGTCACCGGAGAGGCAGCTCGTCGAGTATCTGACGGCGCGGAAGCTGCTGCTCGTGCTGGATAATTGCGAGCATCTCGTCGGACCGGTCGCAGGCCTTGCGGAAAGCCTTCTTCGCAGCTGTCCGGACGTGCGGATTCTCGCGACCAGCCGGGAATCGCTCGGGATCGGGGGAGAAGCCGTGCTGCGGGTGCCGCCGCTGACGCTGCCGGAACCGGACCAGCGGTCGGTGGTCAGCGGTGGGCTCGGCCATTACGAGGCTATGAACCTGTTCGCCGAACGCGCGGAGGCCGCGGTCCCGGGTTTCGAGATCACCGAGAGCAATGAGGGCGTGGTCGCGGCGATCTGCCGTCGTCTGGACGGTTTGCCGCTTGCGATCGAATTGGCGGCGGTGCGTCTGCGGGTGATGTCGGTGGAGCAGATCCTGCAACGGTTGACCGACCGCTTCACCTTGCTGACGACGGGCAGTCGCGGGGCGCCGTCCCGGCAGCAGACTCTCCTGGGGAGTATCGACTGGAGCTATGAGTTGTGCACCTGGGCGGAGCGGGAGCTGTGGGGACGGCTGACGGTCTTCGCGGGCGGTTTCGAGCTCGACGCGGTGGAAGGCATTTGTGCGGGCGGCATGACGTCGGACCAGGTTGTGGACGTGGTGGCGTCGCTGATCGACAAATCGATCGTGCTCAGGGAGGAGACGGGCGGCGCGGCGCGGTACCGGATGCTCGAGACGCTGCGTGACTACGGTACGCAACGGTTGCAGGAAACCGGCGAGTTCGCATCGTTGTTGCGGCGGCACAGGGACTGGTACGCAAGCCTGGTGCTACGGGCGGAGTCGGACTGGGTGAGTTCGCGGCAGGTGTCCTGGGTCGCGCGTCTGGACGCCGAGCAGCCCAACATCGTTGCGGCTCTGCAGTTCTGCCTGACCGGGCAGAATGAGGCGAACGCTGGGATTCGCATGGCGGCGGCTCTGTATCCGTACTGGCGGGTGCGGGGCAAGCTACGCGAGGGGATGCGGTGGCTCGCGCAGCTTCTGGCGGTTCGGGGCGGCGAACCCGGTGTGGAGCAGATCATGGCGTTGTACGTGCTCAGTGTGCTGTCCGGGCTGCACGGCGACCCGGAGGCGTCGGCGGTCTATGTTCAGCGCGGAGGCGCCTTGGCGGCGCAGCTCGGCGATCGGACGGCCGCGGCGCTGATGGACGATGCCGCCGGCCATCACGCACTGATTACCCGGGATGCCCGGGCTGCCTGTGAGCACTTCGAATCCTCGCTCGCGGTCTTCCGCGAGGACGGCAACGTGCTGTACAAGATCTGGTCCCTGCTCGGACTCGCGGCGGCCAGTGACGCGGACGGAGACTGGGCACGGAGCGAGGAGTGTCAGCGGGAGATGCTTGCACTGACCGAGCCGCGAGACGAGTCCATGTACCGGGGATGGGCGCTGTGGGGTGCGGGGATGGGGGCGTGGCGGCGCGGCGAGCAACCCCGTGCGAAAGATTTACTCTCGCAGGGACTGCAGCTCGCCCGGGCGGTGGACGACCGCACCAACGCCGCGGGGTGCATCGAGGTCCTGTCGTGGGTCGCGTTGGATGAGGGAGTCCCTCGGCGCGCGGCCACGCTGATGGGTGCCGCCGAGGCCCTCGCCCAGGCCGGCTGCAGCCCGAGCACCATCTACCCGAACCTGCTCGTTCGTCACGACCGGTGCGAGGAGAAGGCCCGCGGGACGATCGGTGACCGAGCGTTCGAGACCGACTTCGGGCACGGCCTCGGGATGCGGTTCGAGGACGCTGCCGCGTACGCACTCGACGAGAAGGGCACGACCGTTACCTCGGTCGGGCCGGGATCGACGACTCTCACACGGCGGGAACGGCAGGTAGCCGAACTTGTCGCCGAGGGCCTGACCAACAGGGCAATCGCCGAAAAACTCGTCATTTCCCATCGCACCTCCCAGGGGCACGTCGAGCACATCCTCGCCAAACTGGGGTTCACCTCCCGTACCCAGATCGCGGCATGGATCATCGAGCGCAGACAGGGCGAGCAGTCCTGATCGCCCGGCGCAGAATTCACGGAATAGGTTCTGGCACAGTTCGTTAGGGTCCCTTCCATACGTAACGTGAGCGGACCCCGGTGGTTGGGGTTCCGGAGGTAATCACCGAAAATCCAACGAAGTACGCGTAGTTCCTGGTCAGGCGCGCTGTGGTGAGGCTCTCAACTGTTGACGTAATGTCTGATACTTCCTCGGCGAGGTCGACCGGCTGCGCCGCGCGATCGAACACCGCCGCGCCGCCGGTATCCCGGCCCACCGGATCAGCCCGACCGGGCGCGGCCAACGGGTGCGGGCCCACTGGGATCCCACCGACCCGTTGATCGATCTCGGCTGCATCCATTCGTCGTGGAGACCGACCTTTCTGGGCAATCCCCGGCTGGCGCGACCCGAGCGCGCCCGCGCCCAAACCGCCTATCATCGGGCCGCACGCGTGATCACCGAGATCGACACCGCCCAGGCGGCCGCTGAGGACACCGAACCATGACCGATACCCTCACCGCGTCGGCCGAGGACCGGATCCGCGCCGCGATGCGGCAACTGCTCGACGGTTCCGTTCCCGACGGGCTCAAATGCGACGTAAAAAGCCTGCCAGCTCTCAGGCGTCCCGCGGGCCACCTTCTACCGCACCTACCCGCACCTGCGCGCCGAATTCGAGGAGCAACGCGGCATCGCCCGCGCCGCCGGGCAGCAGCCCGACCCCCGCCTGGCCCAGATCGACCGGCTGAAAACCGAAGTCACCGAGCTGCGGGCACGACTGGCCGCGCGGCAAGCCGAAATCGACGATCTCAAAGCCTTCCGCACGCGGGCACTGTCGGGCCTGGCCGCCCAGCACGACGAACTCACCACACTGCACCAGCACACCGGCCCCGTCGTCGCACGGAACCAAGCAACACCGACCAGTACCTGACCGATCTCCTCACCCGGGCCGACCACGACACAATGCGCCCGACTTCGACTGATGTGCTGCTGGTGCCGCTATCAGCGACCCTGCTCGAGTAACGCCGCGAACGCGGCGGGTCACCTGTGTCTCCATCAATGTGTGCGTCGACGAACTGCTCGACGGAGTCGGGGTGGGACTACCGCCGAGGGCATGAAGCATCGAAACACAGGACGGATCGCGGTAATGAGTTGGATTCGATGGTCTCGGCATTGGCGTGCAGGCCTGTGCCGCGGCTGACGGCGACCGGCAGGGAATTGCCGTCCTGCCTGGTCTGGTCGATCCGAAAGGCGGCCGGTGCGGCGCGAGACCGAAGACGGTGTCCGGCCCGACGCGCATTCGTTCGGACTATGCTCGGATCATGGCCACGGCGGGCAGCCGTGCCCCGATATGTGTACCGAGGCGACCGGATGGTTCACGGCGACCCGCTATCGACACAGCGCGATCTAAACGCCGGTATACCGGCGGAGCTGATAGCCGCAGGGTTTGAACGTCCGCAGGAGATCGGACGTGGCGGATTCGGCGTCGTGTACCGCTGTGTGCAGCGCGCGCTGGATCGAACAGTGGCGGTGAAGGTCCTGACCGCGGACCTCGATCCGGACAATCTCGCGCGATTCGTCCGTGAGCAAGTCGCGATGGGGAAACTGTCCGGACATCCGCACATCGTGAGCATCTTTCAGGTCGGCGCGACCGCGGGCGGGCGGCCGTACATCGTGATGCAGTATCACCCGCACGGTTCCCTGGACGCCAAGATCCAGAACAGCGGCCCCATCGACTGGCGGGAGGTCCTGCATGTGGGTGTGAAGATGGCCGGTGCTTTGGAGACCGCGCACCAGCGCGGGACCCTGCACCGCGACGTCAAGCCCGCGAACATTCTGCTCACCGAGTACGGCGAGCCGCAGCTCACCGACTTCGGCATCGCCCGGATCAGCGGCGGCTTCGAAACCACCAGCGGGGCGATCACAGGGTCCCCTGCCTACACCGCCCCCGAGATTCTGCAGGGCCAACCATCCGCCGCGACCTCTGACGTGTACAGCCTGGCGGCGACTCTGTTCTGCGCCGGTACCGGGCATGCGCTCTATGAGCGCCGCAAGGGCGAGCAGGCGGTCGTCCAGTTCCTTCGGATCACCAAGCATCCGATGCCGGACCTGCACGATTCGGGCCTGCCGGCCGACGTCGGCGAAGTGATCGAGCAAGCGATGTCCCGCGACCCGTGCGACCGGCCTGCGACGGCGGCCGAGTTCGGTGAACTGCTGCGCGCGGTACAGCGCCGGCACGGCATTGCGGTCGACGACATACCGGTTCCACTTCCGGCCCCGGAAGGGCACAGTGTCTCCGGGCCCACCACCGGGTCGCTGCGGCGCCGCTACCCGGCACGGTCGCTGACCCCGCCGGCCCCGGCCACCAGATTCCGCCCGCCCTCGCCGGCCCGGGCCCTGGTGCGACGGGACCGGTTGATCGAAACGCTGCGCGCCGGGCGGTCCCGGAAGTTGACCGTGATCCACGGGCCGACCGGATTTGGCAAGAGCACCCTCGCCGCGCAGTGGTGCGAAGTGCTGACTGCCGAAGGCGTCACCGTCGCGTGGCTGACCGTCGACAACGACGACAACAACCTCGTCTGGTTCCTGTCCCATCTGATCGAAGCCATTCGAGCCGTCAACGCCACGCTGGCCACCGAACTGAACGACGTGCTCGAGGAGCGTGGGGACGAGTCCGAGCGCTACGTGCTCACCTCGCTGATCAACGAGATCCACCAGAGCGGCGAACCGCTGACTCTGGTGATCGACGACTGGCATGTGATCAGCGCGAAGGCGACGATCAAGGCGCTGCGCTATCTATTGGACAATATGTGCCCCACGCTGAAGGTCGTGGTCACCAGTCGCAGTCAGAGCGGGTTGCAGATGAGTCGCATGCGGATGCAGGACGAACTCGTCGAGATTGATTCCACCGCAATGCGTTTCGATGTCGACGAGTCCGAGCATTTCCTGGTCGGGTTGCGCGGGTTACCCCTCGATCTCAGTGATGTCGAGGACCTCACGACGTCCACCGACGGCTGGGTGGCGGCGCTGCAACTCGCGTCATTGTCGTTACGGGGTTGCGACGACCCGTCCCAGTTGATCAGTTCCATGACCGGTGGCCACCACGCGATCAGTGAGTTTCTCGCCGAGAACGTGCTCGACACACTGGAACCGTCGATGCTCGACTTCCTGATGGCCACCTCGATTCCCGACCGAATCTGCGGCGATCTTGCCGCCGCGCTGTCCGGGGTGTCGCATGGACTGGAGATGCTCGAGGAGGTCGAAGAACACGATCTGTTCCTGAACCGCATCGACGATCAGTGGTTCGGCTACCACCACCTGTTCACCGAGTTCCTCCGGAACCGGTTGGAGCGGGATCAGCCGGATCGGGTGGCAGGGCTGCATCGCATCGCCTCGGGGTGGTTCGCCGAGCATCGATTGGTCAGTGACGCAATCGATCATGCGCTCGCCGCCGGCGACGAGCAGCGGGCGGTCGAGATCATTGAGAACGACGGACTCTACATGTTCGCGCATTCACAGATGTCGACACTGATCGGCTGGGTCGGCAAACTGCCGCCGACGATCGTGCAGACCCATCCGCGCCTGCAACTCGCCCTGGCCTGGGCGAACATCTTGCTGCACCGCGCCGAAGCCACCGGCCAGGCGCTGGCACTGGTGGAATCCACAGTTGAAGGAGCCGGTCTCAGTACAGGTGAGATCGCCGACGTCCGCGCCGAGGCGGACGTCGTACGAGCCCTCATGGCGCTGCGCGCCGACCACCTCGAGGGCATCGACGAACACATTGCGCCGTGCCTGGCTCGAGCAGACACCGTCCGCCCCTTCGTGATCGGCAAGGCGGCCAACCTGGCCACCTTCGCCGCCGCCTACCGGTGCGACCTCGACGAGGTCAGCCGCCTGCAGGCCTGGGCATCGATCTATTTCGAACGCGGCCGGGATTCGTTCAACCCCATTCACGGGCTGTGCTTCACCGGCCTGGCGAACCGACTGCTGCTCGACCCTCGAACGACAGAGGAATGCTTCCGCAAGGCCTTGAAGCTGGCCAAACAGTCCGGTGGAAGTCACTCATACACCGCCCGCCTGGCGAGTTCGCTGCTCGGCGAGTCGCTCTACGACCGCGGGGAGCTCGACGAAGCCGAACGGCTCCTGGACGAGGGGTACAAGCTCGGGCCCGAAGGCGGACCGGTCGATTTCAAGATCGCACGATACGTGTCCGGGGCCCGCGTCAAGGCGCTGCTGGGTGACCGGGAGACCGCGATCCGCCGGCTTCACGAGGGTGCGGAAATCGCGCAGACGTTGTCGCTGACGCGTCTGCGTGCACTGGCCGAGAACGAGCGGATCCGGTTGGGTCTTCCGGCCCACCCGGAGTTCGGCGTGTTGCCGGTGGTGTCCTATGACACTCGCCGACGTCCGATCGATGCGATCGACGAGATCACCGTCCAGCACGAGGAGGCGTCCGCGATCCGGACGCTGCTCGTCGAGCAGGATCCGGAAAAAGTGGACCTCGCCTGTCGGTGGGCTCAGAAATGGGTCGACTGGCTGGCTGAACGGCACCGGCCGCAGGCTCTCCTGCGGGCAAGGCGGCTGTTGGTTGCCTGCCTGGCCGCGGCCGAACGAACCGACGAGGCCAAGACGGTGCTGGCGACCATTGCCGCCCAGTGCGCCCACCTCGAATCGTTCCGCTACCTCCTCGACGGCGGACCATACGTGGCGGCCACACTCAGGGGCCTGCACGAGGACCAGCGGAACGGGCACTGGCGACCGGAGTGGCAGGAAGTGCCCGCGGACTTCCTCGCCAGGTTGGTCCGGGCCGAGGTAGTACACACGATCTGATCTCGGTCGTGCCGACGGAACTGTTCGAGCACCGCGGCCCTGATCGGGTCCTACGCCCCGAATAACGCCACCGGTGTCGCCATTGCCGCCCGCGTCGACCATCTGCTTGACCGGGTCACTGAGTCGACAGCCAACGGCATGAACCGTGTGAGACGGGTGGCGGGTTCGGCAAGGTCCTGATGGTCAGAGTCAGCGTCAGCGCCCGGGAGGGAAGGCCGCGGCGCGGGTAGGCACCCGCCCGTTCACTGTGCCTGCAGGAAGGGCCGCCGCAGGTCGTACTACGTCGCGCACTCGCTCAACAAGCTCTCGAGGACGGACGCCGCATACACCCGGTCCGGTAACGCCCTACTGCCCTCCTCGGCTCGAGTTCTGCGGTGCGATTGCACGACGTCGCAGAGTCGTCGACGGTATTCCTCCACGGCGAGGCTGAACTTCACGTGAATCTGCTCCGCGCTCGGTCCGCCGATCGGTGCCCAGAGGATGGCGAAATCGAGGATGTCATCGCTGGTGTAGGGCTGCGCGACCTGCATGCCTTTTCTCCGGTGTTCGGCGGCGGGAATCACGGCGTGCCGCCCGGCAGCGAGTGACTGTCAGAAGTCGTGGGAGCGTCGGAGTCAGGACCTGTCACCGCCACCGCAATCGGCGGGAAGGCCTGCAGCAGTTGGTCCATTTCAGCTCTGTCACATGGTATCTCGCTGATAATGTGCCAGAGTCTTTCGATGAACCGCCATGGGTGCATGCCAAATTTGATGAAGGTCTCGTCCTCCGGGACACCACCGAATGGCGCCCACATCCGAGCGAACGCGACGATGTCCTCTACTTCTTTTGCCTGTTTGCTGAGCTGTTTCACACGACGACGTTCGGCGTCCTGTCGTCGTTCGCGCCGTCGACGGTAGCGCCGGATATCCGACTCCACCGGATCGAATCCGTTCGGTCCCGTCTGGCCCGGCTGATCCGGGCTTCCCCCCAGGTCTGCCCCCTTGTTGGATGTAACCATTGGCTTCTCTGTTCGATGTGCGGGTTTGAGTTCGAGGCCCGGCCGGCGAGGTTGATCGGCTCACTAGCCAGGCCGCAGGGTTGTCATGACTGGTGTGTCCGCGGACGTCCCGAGCTGGGAGTCGTGCGAGTTGCTGGCTGTGCAACCGTCATCGGGACGCGGGGTGAAAGCGCCGGCGAGCGGGGGTAGGCACCCGCCCGCCGGCACGTGTGCGTTTCAGGAGCGATGCCGGTCCTGAACAGTTTCGGGTGGCATGATTGTGAGTCTGTTCAATACTGTCCTTCGGTGTTCGGCGCAGAAGTCACAGCGCGTGGCGCCACTTCTCGCTCGGCTGGCAGAGAGTCAGGACGCGGCACCGCCACCGCGGTAGGCGGCGGTTCCGTGGCGCGGGCTTGAGGATTGGCCAGGCGCTCGGGGCGCAGGATCTCGTCGAGTTCGGCGGCGGTGAGCAGTCCGCGCTCGAGCACCAGGGAGGTGACGCTGCGACCGTCGACCAGCGCTTGACGGGCGATGGAAGTTGCTGCGTCGTAACCGATCAGCGGGTTGAGGACGGTCACCACTCCGATGCTGGATTCTACCTGGGAGCGCAGGAATTCCTTGTTCGCGGTGATCCCGTCGATGCAGTGGTCGGCCAGGCTGGTGCAGGCCGCGGTGAGCGAGGCCAGGCTGGCGAACAAGGAGCGCGCGATGATCGGTTCGAAGGCGTTGAGCTGCAACTGTCCCGCCTCGGCCGCCATGGTGACGGTGAGGTCGTAGCCGATGACTTCGAAGGCCACCTGGTTGACCACTTCCGGTATGACCGGGTTGACCTTTCCGGGCATGATGCTCGATCCCGCCTGTCGTGGGGGGAGGTTGATTTCGGCGAAGCCGGCCCTGGGTCCGGAGGACAGCAGCCGCAGGTCGTTGCAGATCTTCGAGAGCTTCACCGCGACTCGTTTGAGCATCCCCGAGAACAGCACGAAGGCCCCGCAGTCCTGGGTTGCCTCGACCAGGTTGCCGGCCGTCACCAGCGGCAGCCCGGTGATCCGCTGCAGGTGAGTGCACGCTTGGGCGGCGTAGTCGGGATGGGTGTTGAGGCCGGTGCCGATGGCGGTCGCGCCCAGGTTGATCTCGTGCAGGTGCACCAGCGCTTCGCGGATCCGGCGTTCGTCCTCGTCGACCATCACCGCGTAGGTGCTGAACTCCTGGCCGAGGGTCATCGGCACCGCGTCCTGCAGTTGGGTCCGTCCGACCTTCACCACATCGTCGAACTCGACGGCCTTGCGCGCCAGGGCCAGGCGAAGATGACCCATCGCCGACAACAACTGTTGGGCGCCCTGGATGGTTGCGATCCGAATCGCGGTGGGATAGACGTCGTTGGTCGACTGGCCCATATTCACGTCGCCGTTGGGGTGAATCCTGGAGTACTCGCCCTTGCCGAACCCGAGAATCTCCAGCGCACGGTTGGCGATGACCTCGTTGGCATTCATGTTCGTCGAGGTGCCGGCGCCACCCTGGATGACATCGACCACGAACTGATCCAGCAGTCGGCCCTGTTCGATGTCCTGGCAGGCCTGCCCGATGGCGTCCTTCTTCACCTCGTCGATCAGGCCCAGATCGAAGTTGGTCAGTACTGCGGCGTGCTTGATCTGCGCGAGCGCCGTGACGAGCAGTGGATATGAGGAGATCTGCGTACCGGTGATCGCGAAGTTCTCTACCGCGCGCAGCGTCTGGATCCCCCAGTAGGCGGCGGCCGGGACTTCCCGGGCACCCATGAAGTCTGTCTCGATCCTGCCTTCATTCGCTTCCAGCAGGGACGGTGCGGTCATCTGTGCCATGGCTCTCGGTTCTCGCGATGGTGGTCTCGGACGAAATGAGGGTGTGGTGGGTGGTGTGATGTCAGGAAGCGGACACGAATCCGAGCGCCTTGTCCACGACATTCTCCAGTGGTTCGCCGTGGCAGAACCGCCGCAAATTGTCGACGAAGAGTTGGCCGAGATCATCTAAATAGTCCTGGGTGTCTCCGCTCATGTGCGGAGTGATGATGACGTTGTTCATGCCCCACAGGGTGTGTCCGTCGGGCAGAGGTTCGGGATCCACGACGTCGAGGGCGGCGCCGGCAATCGAGCCGGACGCCACTGCGTCCGTCAGGGCTGTGGTGTCGACGAGTTCCCCGCGCCCGACGTTGATCAGGTGTGCGGTCGGTGACATCGCAGCGAGCACGGCGGCGCTGACCAATCCGCTGGTCTCGGCGGTCAGCGGGGCTGCCAGCACGACGTAGTCGTAGTCACCGACAATCCGGGTCAGGTCTTTCGAGGAGTGAATTTGATGGAAATCGTCGTCACCGGGTCGGTGGGAGCGGCCGGCGCCGCTGACCTCCATGCCCACGGCACGGAAGAGACGGGCGATTTCGCGGCCGATGGAGCCGGTGCCGACCACCAGCGCGGACTGCCCCTGGATCTTGCGGGTGACCCGGTGTTGCCAGCGGTGTTGCTGCTGCAGCCGGAACGAGGTCTGCGCATCCTTGGCCATGTCCAGGACGAATCCGAGCGCGAACTCTGCGATGGCCCGGCTCAGAACGCCTCGGGAGTTGGTATAGACGATGTCGCTGCCGATCAGTTCGTCGAACAGGAGTTGACTCACCCCCGCAGCCGAGACATGGACCCACTGCACGGACTTGGCGGCATCCCAGTTCTCGCGTAGCGCCGGTGAGAACGAGTGCCACTGGTACAGCACGTCCGCGCCGTCGAGGGCATCGGCGAGACCGTCGGCTGTGGTCAGCCGAACGTTGGCGATCTCCTCGATCTCCGCCAACCGGGGCGGCAGGGCCTCCCGGTAGAGGACTGCGACGACCGGCCGGGTGCGTTCCGCTGCCGTGGTCATGACACCGGTGATGGCGTGGGGTCCGCCTGATTCGAGGCGAGGGTATCGATGGCGGACAGGACCGCGGACGTGAATTCGGCCGTCGACGACGTTCCGCCGACATCGCGGGTGCCGAAGCCCTCGCGCAGGGCTGACTCGAACGCGGCCTGCAGGTGGTCGGCGGCCTCGGGGTGGCCGAGGTGTTCGAGCATCATCGCACCCGACCAGATCTGTCCCACCGGGTTGGCCAGGCCTTTGCCGGCGATGTCCGGGGCCGACCCGTGCACCGGCTCGAACAGGGACGGGAAGTCGCCCTCCGGATTCAGATTGGCGCTGGGCGCCAACCCGATGGAGCCGGTGACGGAGCTTCCGAGATCCGAAAGAATGTCACCGAACAGGTTGGAGGCGACGATGACGTCGAAGGTCCAGGGCCGCAGGACCAGATGTGCCGCCAGCGCGTCCACGAGCTCGCTGGTCAAGTTCACCTCGGGGTAGAGGCGGGCCGTCTCCTCCACGACTTCATCCCAGAACGGCATGGTGTGCACGATGCCGTTGCTCTTGGTCGCCGACGTCAGGTGGCCCCGTCGGGAGGCTGCAAGACCGGCGGCGTAACGCGTGACCCGGGTAACTCCGAGTCGGGTGAAGATGGTTTCCTGCACTGCGCTCTCGTGCGGCAGTCCTCGGTACATCCGGCCGCCGACCTCCGAATATTCTCCCTCGTTGTTTTCCCGGACGATGAGCAGATCGATGGGGTCCTTGGCCGCCAGCGGTGAGGTGACACCGTCCAAGGTTTTCACCGGCCGGAGATTGATGTACTGCTGGAATTCCCGGCGGATGGGGATCAACAGGCCCCACAGTGATTCGGCGTCCGACACCTCGGGGGAACCCACCGCTCCCAGGAAGATCGCGTGGTGCGCGGCGAGCTGCTCGAGCCCGTCGACGGGCATCATCCGGCCGTGCTGGAGGTAGTATTCCGACCCCCAGTCGAAGTACGTGAACTCCAGGTCGAGCGAATGCACCTCCGCGATCCGGTCGAGGCAGGCGATGGCCGCCGGGACCACCTCTTTCCCGATGCCGTCGCCGGCGATGACCGCGATCTTGTGTGTGCTCATGGTGTGGTCCGCTCTGGCAGGCCGCCCAGCAGTTGCCAGGGTGCCCCCGATTCTCCGAGGTTGACGATGGTGTTCTTGGGTTCGGTCATCGCGTGGACGGCGTATCGCACGCCTTCGCGGCCGACGCCGGATTTCTTGAAGCCGCCGAAGGGCATCGAATCGATGCGGATGTCGCTGGTCTCGTTGATTACCACGGCGCCGACGTGCAGGTTCTCGGCCATGGCCAAGGCCAGATCCATCGACTGTGTGAAGATTCCTGCCTGGAGTCCGTACTCGGAGTCGTTGGCGGCGTGGACGGCGTCGGAGACCTCGACGAACGGGATGAGGGTCACGACCGGACCGAACACTTCGTCGCGGAGCACCCGGCACTGCGCCGGCACATCGGTCAGGACGGTGGGTTCGTAGAAGGCGCCCCGCCGCTGCCCGCCGGCGTGGACCGACGCCCCCGCGGCGATGGCCTCGTCCACCCATTCCTCGACGCGCCGGGCCTCGTCCTCGGAAATGAGCGGACCGACGTCGGTGCGGCGGTCGAACTTCGGCCCCGTCCGCAGCGCCTGCGTACCGCGAGTGACGTCCTCGAGGATCCGCTCGAAGAGCGAGGTGTGCACGTACACGCGTTGAACCGAGAGGCAGTTCTGCCCGGCGACGCCGAAGGCTCCGGCGACGATCGCCTCGGCGGCGGCGGCCGGGTCGGCGTCGGCGCAGACGATCGTGGCATTGTTGCCGCCGAGTTCGGAGAGGATCTTCTTGGCCCCGGCGGCGGCGGCGATCCGCTCGGCCGTCCGAGGACCGCCGGTGAAGGAGATCAGGTCGATCTGCTCGTCGGTGACCAGCGCCTCGGCCACACCGGGGCCGCTGACGATGGCCGCGATCCGGCCCGACGGCACCCCCGCCTCGAGCAGCAGCTGAACCAGGGCCAGCCCGCTCAGCGGGGTCCGCTCGGAGGGCTTGAGGACCACCCCGTTGCCGGCTATCAGGGCCGGGCCCAGCTTGTGCGCGACCAGGTTCAGGGGATCGTTGAACGGTGTGATGGCCGCGACGATGCCCACCGGTTTCCGGCTGTACCAACCGATCTTGTGCCCGGAGGCGAGGCTGTCCTCGAAGTCCAGGGTCGATCCGGACAGTTCGGTCGACGCGGCAGCCGAGAGCCGCAAGGTCTCGATGCAGCGGCGGACCTCACGCTCCGCCTCGGTGATGGTCTTGCTGCTTTCGGAGGCAATGATGGTGGCGAACCGCGCGGACTGCCCGCCCAGTAGCAGAACTGCCTTCTCGAGCGCCTGCCGGCGCGAACGCAGCGGCCACGGCTCGACCTGCAGGTGACGATGAATGTGGGCGATCGCGCGCCGCACATCCTGCGCCGTCGAGGTGCACACCCGGCCGACCAGCGCCCCATCCTCGGGATCGCGCACGTCCAGCGTCAGGTCGGCGGACTGCCATTGGCCTTCGACGAACGCACCTCCGGGCAGAACCGGGGTCTCTGACCGACTGGCATCTGGTTCCGGGCGCGCGTCAACGACAATTGTGGATGAGAGCATGAGGTTGCCTACCCTGTCTATTTGATGCGGTCGATGATCTTCGCGGCGCCGCCGATGATCGGCAGAAACCACGGGGGCCCGAAATGCCCGGGAACGGGGGGATTCTTCAGGTCTTCCCAGACATTCGCGGTCTTGTCGCCGCCCATGTAGGCGACCATCTTCTTGCCCATGTGCGCCGCCATCTGGACACCGTGGCCGCTGTAGCAGAGCGAATAGAACACACCGTCATGGATGCCGGCGTGGACCATCTGATCCATGGACAGATCGACCAATCCACCCCAGGTGTAGTCCACCTTGACGTTGGACAGGTACGGGAACAGCTCGATCATGGCCTGGCGCAGGATCTTGCCGCTCTTGACATCCGAATCCGGGCTGGAGAGCGCGAAGCGGGCCCGACCGCCGAACAGCAGCCGGTTGTCCGGGGTGATGCGGAAGTAGTAGGTCAGCATCTTGCTGTCCGAGGACTGTCGCCGGTTCGGCAGGATGCGGTCGACCACCTCGTCCGGCAGCGGTTCGGTGACGATGATGAAACTGCCCACCGGGATCACGCGCCGCTGCAGCCACGACGTCACGGCGCCCGTGTAGCCACTGGTGGCCACCAGCACCTGTTTCGCTCGCACGACGCCGCGGGTGGTGTGCACATCGTGCACGGTTCCCGAGACCTTGTGCAGCTCAGTGACCGCGGCGTTTTCACAGACGACTGCGCCGGCGGCAACGGCCGCCCCGGCCAGGCCGTGCGCGAACTTCCCGACGTGCAGTCCTGCTCCCAGCGGATCGAGCATCGCCCCGTGATAAAAATCGGAGCCGATTTCGCTGTGAATTTCGGACTTCGGGATGGTGATGACGTCGTAGTCGGCCAGGGCGGCCAGTTGCTCCTGCGATTTCAGCATTCCCTCGTAGTGGGAGGGGTGAAAGGCCAGCGAAAGTTTTCCGAACCGCTGGAAGTCGCAGTCGATGCCATAGTTGTGCACCAATTTCTCGATGGTGTCGATGGCATCGTTGTACTCCCGGAACATTTCCACGGCACGGGTACCCCCGTACCGCTTCACCGCGGTGTTGAAGCCGATCGCCAATCCCGTGGTCGCCATCCCGCCGTTGCGGCCGGATGCGCCCCAACCGACCGTATGCCGTTCGAGGACAGCAACGCTCGCTCCTTGGTTGGCGAACTCGACAGCCGCGGAGAGCCCGGTGAATCCGGCGCCGATGACGGCGACATCGACCTCGTCGGGCACCGGCGTCCGGCGGTAATCGCCGGACGGCTCAGCAGTATCGAGCCAATAAGGGATGAGTTTCACGATTGACCTTTCGCCTTACCCGCGGATCAGAGACCGAGGAGTTTGTTGAGCTCGTCGAGAGAATCGACGGTGGTGTAGTCGTAGCCCGCGGTGATGGGGTCGTAGCCACGGTCCAGCAACACCAGGTTCCGGAAGCCCATGTCGTGCATTGGCATCATGTCGTACCGCGTGTGCGAGGAGACGTGGAGGAAGTCCTCCGGCGTGGCGTTCAGGGTGTCAAGCATGTACTCGAACGCCTGGTAGCGCGGCTTGTAGGCCTGGGCCTGCTCGGCGGTGTACACGGCGTGGAAGTCTGCACCGAGCTTCGGAACGCTGATGTCCAGGAAGCTGTCGTCTGCGTTGGACAGAATCACCAGCTCGTAGTTCTCGCCCATGAGCTTGAGCGGAGCAGGCACGTCCTCGTGGGCAACCCAGCCGCGTACAGCCTCAGCGAACTGTGCGCCGGCGCCTTCGGTCGGCCCAATGCCCCACCGCTTGCAGACCCGGTCAAAGGAATCCTGAAGGATCTGCTCGTAGGGCTTGTAGTCGCCGCAGACCTCGTCGTACCGGTACCCGCGGAATACCTTTTTGAACGCGGGCCACTGCTCTTCAGGGAGACGGCCCGCGAGCAGCCGGCGGGTGGTGGGATCGATGTCGAAGTTGATGAGCGTGCCGTAGCAGTCGAAGGAGACGTACTTCGGCCGGAAAGTCTTGTCTGCCATGGTCATCCGTTTCAGTGAAGGGGAAGCAGTGGCCAATTCGGGAACCACTGCCGTCCCCGGGTGAAGGCGGAGTTGCGGGCGGTCGTCGCCGCCTGTGCGCAGGACTCCGCTGCCTGCTAGAACGACCCTAAGCCGCCGAATTGTCAATTGTCAACAGTTTGCTATCGGCGTAGTGTGATGCACTGCACCGCCGGAATCGATTGTGAAGAACGTCGCTGTTAACTGTCGACAATCTAGGGTGGAAGTGGTTGGATGAGTCCTATCCGGAAGTGCCGATGCCCCCACGCACACGCCCCGCGACCTGCGGCGACGGGATACGCACCCGGCCGGGAGTCTGAGAACCCGCGATCCGTTCAGCGCACCCTCCTCCGCTGAAATCATTCGAAGGAAACCCATGAAGACAAGAACAAGAGTCCAAGCCGCAGCGGTCGGCGTCGCCCTCCTGGTGGCCCTGAGCGCGTGCAGCACCGCCGACAGCGACGGGGCCGCGGGCTCGACGTCGAATACGGCCGATATCTCCGAGGGCGTGCAGGCGGACCCCGCCGCGGTCGCCCTGTTGCCGGCCTCATACAAGGACAAGGGCGAACTGACGGTGGCGATGGACCTCCACTACCCGCCGACCACCTTCCTTGCCGACGACAGCAGCACACCGATCGGCCTCAACCCGGACGTGGCCCGTCTGGTGGCCAAGAAGCTCGGACTCGGGCTGAAGTTCGTCAACACCAGTTTCGACACCATCATTCCCGGCATCGAGGGTGATCGATTCGACTTCACCGCCACCTCCATGTCCCCCACGCCCGACCGGCTCAAGGTGCTGGACATGATCGACTACTTCAACGGTGGGGTGTCCGTGGCCGTTGCCGCCGGAAATCCGCTGGGCCTGAGCAATGACGACCTGTGCGGCAAGAACATTGCCGTGACGAAGGGCTCGAACGCACAGCTCAAGCACCTGCCCAACATCTCCGAATGGACGTGCGTGTCCCAAGGAAAGCCGGCGATCAATGGCATCACCCTGCCCAACGTGCAGGAGGCGCTGACCCAGCTGTCCTCCAAGCGGGTCGACGGCGTCTTCTACGACACCCCCGCCCTGGTATGGGCACAAACGCAGCAGCCCAACGCGATCACCGTCCTCACTCCCCAGGTCGACACGCGTTCGGAGCACATCGTCACCGTCGCCCTCAAGAAGGGATCACCGCTGACGCCCGCACTGCAGGCGGCCGTTCAATCCGTCCTGAACAGCCCCGAATACAAAGAGTCGCTCTCCAACTGGGGTCTCACCGCCGGGAGCATCACCGACGCCAAGCTCAACTAGGGAGAGACCATGGTGCAACTGACTTCCCACGAAAGTAACCCGACGATGAACGGAATGGATCCCGCCCTCAAACCGAGGCTCCGGCGGCGAAGTACGTTCGAGTACGCAGCCTGGGCGGTGTGTATCCTGCTCGCCCTGGGCCTCGCCGTTTCCGTCTCGACCAATCCCAACTTTCAGTGGGATGTGGTCGCCAAATACTTCACCAATGAATCGATCCTGCGCGGACTGGTACTGACGATCTACTTGACGGTCGCCAGCATGGTCCTCGGAACGCTGCTGGGGCTGATTCTGGCCATCATGCGGTCCTCGAGCATCAAACCGGTTGCCGCAACGGCAGGGGTGTACATCACCTTCTTCCGTGGCACCCCGGTGCTGGTGCAGCTGATCTTTTGGTTCAACATCGCCGCGCTGTACCCGAACCTGTCCATCGGCGGCACGGATATCGACGTCAATGCCCTGATCACCCCGATCACGGCCGCGGTCGTCGGCCTGACGCTCAATCAGGCGGCGTACATGGCGGAGATCATCCGCGGAGGGTTCTCCTCGGTGGGCAAGGGGCAGATCGAGGCCGCCGACTCTCTCGGTATGAGCAGCGCGATGAAGATGCGCAAGGTCATCATTCCCCAGGCGATGCCCTCGATCATTCCGGCGACCGGAAACCAGGTCATCGGAATGTTCAAGGAGACATCCCTGGTCAGCGTGCTGGGCGTCGCCGAGCTGCTCCAAAGCGCACAGCTGATCTACGCGCGCACCTACGAGACCATCCCACTCCTGATCGTCGCCAGCCTGTGGTACCTGGTGATGACCCTCATTCTGAGTTACCCGCAATCCCAGCTCGAGAAGAAATACTCCCGTTCGACTTCCAGGCTTCCCCGGAAAGCGAAGAAGGTTGTGCTGACAGACCCGGAAGGTATTGCACGATGACTTGCGACGGTACGGTTCACGGCCGTGGGATCCGTAAATCCTTCGGCTCCAAGACAGTTCTGCAGAACATCGATCTCGACATCGCCAGCGGTGAGATCTGCTGCATCATCGGCCCCAGCGGATCCGGAAAATCGACCTTGCTGCGCTGCGTCAACGGCCTCGAGACGGTCGATCTGGGAGTGTTGAAGGTCAACGGAGAGCACTTCGGCTACTACGAAACGGACACCGCATTCCACGCCCTGAGCCGCAAACGCCTCGCCGAACAACGCACCAAGGTCGGCATCGTCTTCCAGCAGTTCAACCTGTTTCCCAACATGACTGCCCGGGACAACATCATGGCCGGCCCCGTACTGGTCAAGCACGGTGGCAAGCAGCAGGCAGCGGAGCAGGCGCAGCAACTGCTGGCGAGCGTCGGACTGAGCGGGTTCGGCGGCCACTATCCCGCGCAACTGTCCGGAGGCCAGCAACAGCGCGTGGCCATCGCGCGGGCGTTGGCCATGGATCCGCAGATCATGCTGTTCGACGAGCCGACCAGCGCCCTCGACCCCGAAAAAGTCGGTGAAGTTCTCGCCGTCATGAAGGACCTGGCACAAAAAGGCATGACCATGATCGTGGTCACCCATGAGATGGGCTTCGCACGGGAGGTAGCGGACACCCTGCTGTTCATGGACGAAGGCTGCATAGTCGAACGCGGTGACGCCCGCGAGGTCCTTGCCCACCCGAAGGAACGACGGACCCAGGCCTTTCTGGAAAGGGTGCTCTGACCACGATGGACGGACAACTGGCCGTCATCGGCCTGGGCAGCATCGGAAGCATGGCATTGTGGCAGGCTTCCCGCTCGTCCAATTCGGTGGTCGGATTCGAAGCACAATCGCCGGGCCATGCCCGCAGCGCCGCCGGCGGTGACACCCGCCTGTTCCGCATGCTGTATCGAGGAACGCCCAGCTACTACCCCATCCTCGAAAGGTCCCGCCGCCTCTGGGCCGAGCTCGAGGCCGACTCAGGTCAGCATGTCCTGACGCGCTGCGGCGGATTGTCGATCGGAACGGTAGACGGCCCCTACCTTCCGCACCTGCTCGAAACCACCCGGATCAACGGGGCCGACCACGAAATCTTGAGCCGCGAACAGATGGCCGAGCGGTACCCGCAACACAACCTCCGGCCGGACGACCACGCGGTGTTCGACCCCCATGCAGGCGCCCTGCGGACCGACCGCGCGGTCACCGCGGCGGTGGCCGCCGCGCAGGCGAACGGGGCAACAGTCCTCAGCAACACCCCTATCGACGACATCCGGGAAGCCGACGACGGCGTGGTCGTCACCGCCGGAAACAATTCCTGGACGTTCGAGCGCGTCATCGTCTCCTCGGGCGGCTGGTCCCGGCGCCTGATGCCCGACTATCTGAAGGCGGTCACCGAAACACGGCGGATCTTCCTGTCCTGGTTCGTGGCCCGGGACGCCTCCGAATTCTCCCCGGACAGGTTCCCGATCTTCATCCGCATCTCCGGAGAGCGCTCCATGTACGGAGCCCCCAGCGTCGACGGGGTGACGGTCAAGGCCACCCTGGACGGTCGCGGGGCCTTTACACCACAGGCCGATACCGTGCCCCGGGACCTCACGGCAGACGAAATCGCCGAGACCACCGAGACAGTCACCGAATTCCTGCCCGGCCTCTTCCCCAACATCGTCCGCTCCGACGCCTTCCCGGACCTCTTTACCGCGGACAAGCACTCCCTTCTCGGCCCTCTTCGGGAGAACAGCAGAATCTACTGCGCCACCGGGTTCTCCGGCGCCGGCTTCAAGATGGCGTCCGGCTTCGGAGAGATCGCCGCCACCGAAGCGCTGGGCACACGGTCCTTCCAGGGGCTCGATTTCCTACGGCCCCAACGGTTCCGGCCACACCCGCGCGAAGACCACGCCGCGTCCACCGACGCGCCCGGTGACCGTCAGCACGCAAGCTAAAGGCTCTACGTAAGCCACGCGCCGCGTGGCGAGGCCGGTGCCGCCTCGCCACGCGTCCGCGCCATACCCCGAACCCAGATTGCCAATTGTTGACAATTGACAATCCTTAGGAAAGTATCAAGCCATGGCAACTCTCAGCCCCGTCCTCAAGCAGGCCACCCCTGTCGTCGTCGACTACGCGGCCGGCAGTTGGGTGTACGCGACCGACGGCAAGAAGTACCTCGACTTCACCACCGGAATCGGTGTGACCAGCACCGGGCACTGCCACCCGGACGTCGTCGCCGCAGCCCGCGAACAGGTCGGCAAAATCGTTCATGCCCAGTACACGACGGTGATGCACAAGCCGCTGCTCGAGCTCACCGAGAAACTCGGCGACTTCCTGCCCGCGGGACTCGACAGCGTCTTCTACGCCACCTCCGGCTCCGAAGCGGTCGAGGCCTCGGTCCGTCTGGCACGTATGGCGACCGGACGACCCAACATCATCTCGTTCCACGGCGGTTTCCACGGAAGGACGGTGGGTGCTGCCTCGCTGACCACCGCCGGCACCAAATTCCGCTCCGGCTTCTCCCCACTGATGGGCGGGGTGCACATTGCACCCTTCCCCCACACCTACCGATACGGCTGGGATGAAGAAACAGCGGTCACCTTCGCCCTGAAGGAACTCGATCACCTCCTGCAGACCATCAGCACCCCCGCCGATACCGCCGGCTTCATCATCGAACCCGTCCTCGGCGACGGCGGCTACATTCCCACCCCTGTCGCCTTCCTGCAGGGGTTGCGCGAACGCGCCGATCGGCACGGCATCGTGTTCATCGTCGATGAAGTCCAGGCGGGTGTCGGGCGCACCGGCAAGTTCTGGGGACACGACTGGGCCGGGATCCGGCCGGACGTCATCATCACCGCGAAGGGCCTGGCCAGCGGGTTCCCCATCTCCGCGATCGCCGCCTCCACCGAGCTGATGTCCAAGGCATGGCCGGGCTCCCAGGGTGGCACGTACGGAGGAAACGCCGTGGCCGCCGCCGCCGGTGTCGCCACGCTCGGCGTCATCGAACGCGAGAACCTGGTGTGGAACGCCCACCTTCGGGGCGAGGAGCTGCGCGCGGGCCTGGAAAGCCTCCAAACCGACTTCGCCGGAATCGGGAACATCCGCGGCCACGGCCTGATGCAGGGCGTCGAATTCACCACGGCCGACAATGCCCCCGACGCGGCGCTGGCCCTGGCCGTGCAGCAGGCCGCCGTCACCGAAGAACTTCTCCTGCTGACCTGCGGTCCATACGGAAACGTCATCCGCATCATCCCGGCGCTCAATGTCACCAGTGACGAAATCCAAAGCGGCCTAAACAAATTCACGCAGGCGCTGAAGGCAACCACCACATAGACACCGCGCACGGGCTCCGCCCCGCCGAAACTCACCGATCACCCGGCGGTACTCCGCCCCTCGACCACCGAAAGTGTCAGATGACTCCTTCCTTTGACCCCAACGCCCTCCACACGGGCCTGTTCATCGACGGTGCATGGCGCCAGGCCACAAGCGGCGCCACCTTCAACGTGGAAAACCCGGCAACACACGAAGTCATCGCCGAGGTCGCCGACGGCGGACTCGACGACGCCCTCAACGCCATCGCGGCAGCCGGACGCGCACAGGCGACGTGGGCCACCTCCACCCCTCGCGAACGCGCGGACATCCTGCGCCGCGCCTTCGACCTGGTCAATGCCAACACCGACCGGCTCGCTGCCATCATCACCGCCGAGATGGGCAAACCTCTCGCCGAAGCCAAGGGCGAAGTCGCCTATGGCGCCGAGTTTCTTCGCTGGTTCTCCGAGGAGGCCACTCGTATCGGCGGAGACCACACCACCTCGGTCGACGGCAAGACCCGAATCCTGATCACCAAAGAGCCGGTGGGAACCTGTGTGCTGGTGACGCCGTGGAACTTCCCGCTGACCATGGGCATTCGCAAGATCGCCCCGGCGATTGCCGCCGGATGCACGATGGTATTCAAGCCCTCGGAACTGACACCCCTGACGTCCCTCGCCCTGGTCGACATCTTCCAGCAGGCCGGCCTGCCCGACGGTGTCCTCAACGTCGTCACGACCTCCAACGCCGCCGACGTCGTGGAGCCGTGGATGAGCAGCGGAATCGCGCGCAAGGTCAGCTTCACCGGGTCCACCGCGGTCGGCAAGATCCTGCTGCGCCACGCTGCGGACAACGTCATGCGCTCCTCCATGGAGCTGGGAGGCAACGCCCCCTTCATCGTCCTGGCCGACGCAGACGTCGAGCGCGCCGTCGACGGCGCCATGATCGCCAAGATGCGGAACATGGGCGAGGCTTGCACGGCCGCGAACCGCTTCTTCGTACACCGTTCCCTGGCAGAGGAATTCGGCGAGAAATTCGCCAAGAGAATGGCCGAGCTACAGGTAGGCAACGGCGCCCTGGAAGGAACCGAGGTCGGCCCCCTCATCGAACAGGCCGGCCGGGACAAGGTCGAGGACCTGGTCGCCGACGCCCTCGCCAAGGGCGCCCGCATCCTGACCGGCGCCACTCGCCCACAGGGACCGGGGTACTTCTACACTCCCACTGTCCTGACGGACGTTCCCCTGGATGCGAAACTGATGACCACCGAGATCTTCGGCCCGGTCGCGGCGATCACCCCCTTCGACAGCGAGGACGAAGCGGTGCACCTGGCAAACGACACCGACTGGGGGCTTGTCGGATATGTATTCACCGAAAACGTCGACACGGCCATGCGCTTTTCCTCCGCGCTGGAAGTGGGAATGGTCGGCCTCAATACGGGACTCGTGTCGAATCCGGTAGCACCGTTCGGCGGTGTCAAGCAGTCCGGACTGGGACGCGAAGGCAGCAAGATCGGAATCGATGAATACCTCGAGTACAAGTACACCGCAATAGCACGTTAGATCGCTTTGCGCCAATGAATGAGATAAGGGAAATTCCATGGAGACGCCGGAGGGACTGCTTGTATTAGAGGGACGACCCACGGCACAATTGATTGCCGATCATCTACGGGAACAGATTATTCAAGGGGTCTTCCGACCCGGCCAGCAGATCAACGAATCGGTCCTGGCAGGCCAGCTGCACACGTCCAGGGGACCAGTCCGCGAAGCACTCCAGCGGCTGGCCCAGGAGGGAATACTCGTCAGCTTGCGGAACCGCGGCGTCTTCGTTCCGGAGCTGTCGATCGACGACATAAAAGAGATCTATGCCGTCCGCGAGGCGGTGGAATCAGCTTCCGCAAATATCCTCCTGACCGCCGGACAGGAACAAATCAACCGCACCTGCCAATTCCTGAAAGAGACCCTGACAGAAATGGCAGCGCAGGTTGATATGTCGGATTGGCAAGCGCTCACCCGACTGGACATGAAATTCCACACCTCATTTGTTGAAGGGGCAGGAAACTCGCGCTTGATCCGGATTTACGACACTCTCGTAGCCGAATCGAGAATGTGCATTCTCAACCTTCGAGTCTCTTATCCTCGCGTGGACGTGCTGGTCCAGGAGCACCAGAATCTCTTGGACTTGCTGGAAGACGGCGACACCGAAGGACTCCAGCAGGCCATCAGTCGTCACATGCACAAGGCCGTCGACGATCTCACCGCAACAACGCACCAGGAGTAACTGAGGCCGAAAACCTCGTCATACCTGGGCGGGGACTGCAGTCGGTTCGTCGGCAGTCCCCGCTCGCGGACGGATGTCACCGGGAACCGAGCGACCCCGGGCCGGTTGGCGTTCCGTGCCGGTACAACCGCCCACCACATGACGCGGCACGTGGTGATCAACGGTACCGGCGCTCTCGCGGCCCACGGCACCGGACCCTCCACACGAGTGACGCGAACAACCGGTCGACACCCCGGGCAGGGAGACGTCAGCGCCACAGCAAGACGGGACCGAACAGGGCACGGTGACGTCGGCGTGATCAGGACTGCACTTCGAGCAGAGCCCTCCAGAGACATGCCGACGACGGCGATGTCCCATCCACCCATGCACGATGCAGATTCACCGAAAAGACAAGGGAGAGAAGATAATTCTGATAATTAGGCCTATCGTAGATTGTTGACAATTGCTAGGATAGGTCTCGTGCCACCCCATCAAAGGCACGTCAGCCAAGGGCGCAGCCCAAGAACGGAGTAACCATGGTCAAGGCGACCGTCATGAGTGATGCAACAACTGCGGACCCCGGGAAGCACATCCTCAAGTCCACATCCACAACGCCCGGTCAGACCGAAGTGTCCCAAGGCCTTTGGGACGGAAACGGTCTGAGGACGGGGATCTGGGAGGTCACTCCGGGAACGTTCACGAGCACCCGGGACGGCTACAACGAGATCTGCCAGATCCTGAGTGGAACCGCCACCATCACCGAATCGAACGGCAACAGCTTCGACATCGGCCCCGGGTCGCTGTTCGTGACTCCCGCCGGCTGGGAGGGCACCTGGACCATCCACACGACGCTCCGCAAGATGTGGGTTGTGCAGGACATTTCGGGCGCAGTCGACTGATCAGCTGAACTGAAACAGCACCACGCCGCAGAAGAGCAGGCCAGATCCCGTTGATCTTGCCTGCTCTTCTGGCTGTGTGCCGTCTGACGCTCCGGGAAATTCCACGTCGGCGCACCCGCCAGCCACCCCACTCATCGAACTCCTCACCACCCGAAGGAAGCCGTTGATGTCCACACCCCTGCACGATCTCGCCCTCCGCGATCTCGAAATCGAGCTTGCCCGGTACCGCGCCGACTACGCCGCACTGAAGGCCCAACAGCTCGCACTCGACATCACCCGGGGCAAGCCGGCACCAGAACAGCTCGACCTGTCCGCAGCGATGCTCGCCCTACCCGGTGACGGTGACTACATGATCGATGGGATCGATTGCCGAAACTACGGTGATCTCGCCGGCTTGCCCGCGCTGCGTGAGCTGTTCGGTGAGGTGCTCAATATCGCACCCGCGAACCTGATCGCCGGTGGCACCTCGAGTCTGGAAACGATGTATGACGTCCTGTCGTTCGCCTGGATCCACGGTACGGGCGAAACGGGCGCACCCTGGTCCTCCGATCCGGTGAAGTTCCTGTGCCCCGTGCCCGGCTACGATCGGCATTTCGCCATCACCGAGTCGTTCGGCATCGAGCTGATTCCGGTTCCGCTGCTCTCCGATGGCCCCGACCTCGTTACGATCCGCGAGTTAGTCTCCGCGGATCCTCACATCAAGGGAATATGGTGTGTTCCCACGTATTCCAATCCGAGCGGGGTGACCTACTCCGAGCAGGTCACCCGCGACCTGCTGAGTATGGAGACAGCCGCCCCCGATTTCCGGATCTTCTGGGACAACGCGTATGCGGTTCATCCCTTGACCGACATTGCCCCGCCCGTTCTCGATGTCCTGAGTATTGCTCTGCGGGCCGGCAACCCTGAACGGCCGTACGTGTTCGCCTCGACCTCGAAGATGACTATCGCCGGAGGTGGAGTGAGCTTCTTTGCTGGATCCGCCGGGAACGTCGCGTGGTACCTGGGTCATCTCTCGCGTAAGCGCATCGGGCAGGACAAAATCAACCAATTGCGACACGTTCGGTTCTTTGTCGATGCCGCCGGTGTTAGCGCCCACATGCGCAAACACCAGCAGATTCTCGCACCGAAGTTCGACCTGGTGACTTCCACACTGCAGCGGGAATTGGATAACTCAGGCATCGCGTCGTGGACGCAGCCGTCCGGAGGTTACTTCGTCAATCTCGAAGTGTTCCCGGGCACGGCCAAGCAGGTGGTGGCCCTGGCACACGCGGCCGGCATCACGCTCACGTCCGCCGGTTCTGCTTTCCCGTCCGGCGACGATCCTCGGGACAGCCACATCCGGTTGGCCCCAACTTTGCCATCGGAGCATGAGGTACGTCTTGCCGTCGAGGGTCTGTGCACCTGCATCCGATTAGCGTCCGCCGAACTCGTCCGCCGCAATCACAACGCCTGAGCGGGGGCTACCGGCGATCCGCCCATCTGCGCCTCGCGCTGTCAGTGCGTGGGAACGGGAATCGGCCCCGGCTCGAACACGATGGACAGTCGTCCCTTCGCCTCGTCGATGAGAACCTCGGCCCGGACGTTGTACACCTGGGCGATCAATTCGGACGTCAACACCTCGGTAGGCGTTCCCCCGGCGACGACCCGCCCCTCCTTCAACACGATCACCGTGTCACAGAACATGGCGGCGAGGTTGAGGTCATGCAGGGCGATCACACTGGTGACCGGCAGCCGGGTGACGAGCGCCAGCAACTCCAATTGATGGTGGATGTCCAGGTGATTGGTCGGCTCGTCCAGCAGCAGTTCCCGCGGTTCCTGCGCCAGCGCACGGGCGATCTGCACCCGCTGCTTCTCCCCGCCCGACAGCTTGTGCCACAGCCGGTCCGACTTCGACGTGAGGCCGGTGTGCTCGAGTGCGGCCGCCACCGCGGCATCGTCGGCGGCCGGGTTCCCGCCGAACGTTCCGCGGTGCGGGATGCGCCCGAGTCGCACGACGTCGCGGACCGCGATGTCGACGTCGGTGTCGGCGTGCTGGCTCACGACGGCCACGGCGCGCGCAATCTCCCTGCGCCGCACAGTGGCGAGGTCGTCCCCGTCGAGGGTCACGACACCGGCGGTCGGGCGGACGACACCGTTCAACAGGCGCAGGAGCGAGGACTTCCCGGACCCGTTCGGCCCCAGCAGTCCCACGGTCTCGCCCTCTTCCGGTGTCACCGTGACGCCGTCGACGACCAGTGCGCCGCCGCGGTTCCAGGTGACGGCGTCTGCATGCAGGGTCACTGTGCTCTCCTCCGACGGGACAGGATGACGATGAACGCGGGAACACCGACCAGGGCGGTGCCGACACCCACCGGCAACGGGGTGGGCGCGAACGCGACGCGGGAGACGGCGTCCACCCACACCATGAAGACGGCGCCCATCAGTGCCGTCGCGGGGATCAGCCTGCTGTGCCGCGGCCCCACCAGGAACCGCGCCGCATGCGGGAGTACCAGCCCCACGAACCCGATCGCACCCGCGACGCTGACCAGGATCGCGGTGATAATCGCCGTGACCACCAGCAGTAAGAGACGGACCTTCCCGACGGAGATGCCGAGGGACGCCGCCACATCGTCACCGAAGGAGAAGGCGTCGAGGACGTACGCGAAGTGCAGGCAAACCGCCGTCCCGCAGAAGACGACCACCGCGCACAGGGTGACGTCGTCCCAGCGGACGCCCTCGAGGGATCCGAGCAGCCAGAACATCACACCGCGGGTCTCGTCGGAATCGGCGAACGCGAAGATGACGAACGATGTCAGTGCCGAGAACAGTTGGGTACTGGCAACTCCCGCGAGAATGACGCGGTCGTTGTTGCCACCGGACAGACGGGCAAGGAGCAGCACCAAGCCGAACGCGACCAGCGAACCGATGAACGCGCCCCCGGACAAACCGAGCGCCGCCCCACCAACCCCGAGCACACCCACCACCACAGCACCGGTCGACGCACCGGACGAGATTCCCAGCACGAATGGGTCCGCAAGCGGATTCCGCAGCAGCGACTGCATGATCACACCGCAGAGACCGAGACCGGCGCCGCACGCGGCGGCCACCAACGCGCGGGGCAGACGCTCCTCCCACACGATCGCGTTCTTCGACAGCCGCACCGGGATGTCTGCGAGACCTAGGTGATTGAGCAGGACGTCGCGGACGTTCACCAGTGAAACGTCCGCCGGGCCCAGCGTGACGGCGACGAGAATCGACAGTGCGAGCGCGAGGATCCCGCCGCCCACGATCAACGACCCGACAACCCACCGCTGCCGCCGAACCGGTTCGACGTCAGCGGCATCGGCGCGGCCGAGGGTGGTGGTCAGGACGGGACCTTCAGGTCGCGGAGGCCGGCGGCGACCTTCTCGAGGCCGTCGACGGCACGAATGGACGGGTTCATCTCCGCGCCGTGCAGTGCGATGTACCGCCGGTTGCGCACCGCGTCGAGATTCCGGGTCACGGGATCGGATTCGAGGAAGGCAATCTTGTCGTTCAGCAGGTCTCCGGGGAAACGGTTCCGCAGAAGGTCACCGAGGACGAGGACCTCCGGGTTTCGTTCTACGACCGTTTCCCAACCGACTGCGGGCCAGTCGTCGGTCAGATCCGAGAACACGTTGGTGGCCCCGACCGTGGTGGCGAGCAGGCTCGCGGAGCCCAGACCACCGGCGACGTAGGGGCTCTTGGTGTCGGCGAACCAGAACGCCATCGACACGTTCGACTTCTCGATGCCGGTGAGGGCCGCAGCCTCGCGGCCCTGCAGTTCGTCGACGAGTTTCGCCCCCCGCTCGTTCACGTCGAACACAGCCGCGATCTCACGGATCTCCTGATAGAGCGCGTCCATCGTCAGCGCTGTGGTGCGCTTGCCGCCGCCGTTGATGCTCACCCCGTTCTCGCAGTCGGTGGGCGAGAGGTAGGACTCCACTCCGGTCTCCTCGAACCTGGCACGCTCCGCAACCCCGCCCTGCTTGAAGTGCCGGCCGAACGACGCGGTCACGAAGTCAGGATCGGCGCCCAGGACGACCTCGTACGTCGGTGCGTTGTCCGCGAGACGCGGTACCGATGCGTTGGCTTCCGCGAGATTCTCGCGGACGGGGTCCGTCCACGACGCGGTGCCCACCATTCGGTCGGCGAGGCCGAGCGACAGCATGATCTCGGTCGAACCCTGGTCCAGCGACACCACCCGCTGCGGCGGAGCGTCGACGGTGACCTGCTCGCCGCAGTTGTCGACGACGAGTGGGTAACTCGTGCTGCCTTCCCCGGTCGAGGTGGCGCCGGTGTCGTCGACCGCCTCGGATTGCCCGCACGCGACCAGCGCGCTCGCCAGTGCAGCGGTGATGGCCACGAGGCCGATTCGGCCCACGGAAGTGTTCACGCTCGTCAGTGCCTTCTGCTTGTCCAGGATGGGTGCTCCACTCGAGCGTCGATCGCGAATGTCGACCGACGAGACAGCGATCAGCAGGTGTGCCCGAGGAAGCGCGTGAACCCTATCACGAAGTAAACCTAACCTAAGTTGTCTCGGGTGCGCCGGGAGAGCTGACCGCCGCGAGCGGCAAGAGACCGCATGGTGAGGTCGAGGGGTGAAGCTAGCATCCGCGATGCCTCGTGACGCTGGAGATACTGCTTGCCTGTCGCGCGACGACGGGAAGTGTTGACGGAAGGTACCGTGGTCGCAGGGGAATTGTGAGATGAAGGTGGCGGTTTCATGCCTTCAGGTATCAAGGCGACCGTGGGAAACCTTCCCCACGAACTGACGAGCTTCGTCGGCCGCCGCCGTGAGATCGCCGTGGTTCGCCGGCTGCTCTCCGTGTCGCGGCTCGTGACATTGACTGGTGTCGGGGGTGTGGGAAAGACCAGGCTCGCACTGCGGGTCGCCGCCGAGTCCAGTCGCGCGTTCGATGACGGTGTGTGGTCGGTCGGGTTGGGCGAACTGAACGACCCGGGCGCGGTCGTCGACGCAGTGCTGTCGGCGTTGAGACTGAGCGAGGGCCGCAGCGCCGCACCCGAGTCACTGCTCGTCGAATACCTCGCGGCGCGGAAGCTTTTACTCGTACTGGACAACTGCGAGCACCTCGTGGAACCAGTCGCCGACCTCGCCGTAGCCCTTCTCCGCGCCTGCCCGGAACTCCGGATTCTGGCGACCAGCCGGGAACCGCTCGGCATCGGAGGAGAAGCCGTGCACCGGGTCCCGCCCCTCACGATGCCGGACCCGGACCAGGTGTCGCTGGTCGGCGGGGGGCTGGGCCACTACGAGGCGGTGAACCTCTTCGCCGAACGCGCGACGATGGCGGTCCCGGACTTCGAGATCACCGAGAACAATAATGACGTCATCGCGGCGATCTGCCGCCGCCTGGACGGTCTGCCGCTTGCAATCGAACTGGCGGCCGTGCGGCTGCGGGTGATGTCGGTGGAGCAGATCCTGCAACGGCTGACCGACCGGTACGCCCTTCTGACGACGGGCAGCAGGGGGGCGCCGGCACGGCAGCAAACTCTGCAGTGGTGTATCGACTGGAGCCACGAGTTGTGCTCCCCGACCGAGCGGGAATTGTGGGCGCGGCTGACAGTGTTCTCGGGCGGCTTCGAGCTCGACGCGGTGGAAGGCATCTGCGCTGACACCATGACGTCATCCCAGGTTGTCGACGTGGTGGCGTCGCTGATCGACAAGTCGATCCTGATTCGGGAAGAGGTCGCGGGAGCGGTGCGGTACCGGCTGTTGGAGACACTGCGCGACTACGGTATGGAACGGTTACAGGAGACCTCTGAGTTCGCATCGCTGTTGCGTCGGCACCGGGACTGGTACGAACACTTGGTGCTGCGGGCGGAGTCCGACTGGATCAGTTCACGGCAGGTGTCCTGGGTTGCGCGCCTCGACGCCGAGCAACCCAACATCCGTGCGGCGCTGCAGTTCTGCCTGACCGGTCCGGGTGAGGCGAACGCGGGGAGTCGCATGGCGGCGGCGCTCTACCCGTATTGGCGGGCGCGTGGGAGGCTGCGCGAGGGCATGCGGTGGCTCGCGCAACTTCTGGCGGTGGGCGGTGAGCCCGGCCCGGCGCAGGTCAAGGCGCTATACGTGCTGAGTGTGCTCTCTGGGCTGTACGGCGACCCAGAGGCGTCGGCACTTTACGTCGAACGCGGAGGCGACCTTGCGGCGCAGCTCGGCGATCGCACTGCCAAAGCGCTCATGGCCGATGCCGCCGGCCATCACGCGCTGCTCACCCCGGACGCCGCCACCGCGTGTGAACACTTCGAATCCTCGCTCACGGTCTTTCGCGAGGACGGCAACCTCTTGTACATGATCTGGTCGCTGAACGGGCTCGCGCTGGCCAGCGACGCGTCCGGCGACTGGTCACGGAGCGACGAGTGCCGGCAGGAGATTCTCGAGCTGACCGGGGCACGAGGTGAGTCCGTCTACCGGGGATGGGTGTCGTGGAGTGCGGGGATGAGGGCCCGGCAGCGTGGCGAGTACTCCCGTGCGAAAGCCCTCGCCACGCGGGGGCTTCAACTCGCTCGATCGGTAGACGACCGCATCAGCGCTGCAGGGTGCATCGAGGTCCTCTCGTGGATCGCTGTGGATGAGGGAGTTCCCCGGCGCGCCGCCAAGCTGATGGGTGCTGCCGAGGCGCTCGCCCAGAGGGTCGGGAATCCGAGCATCATCTACCCGAACCTGCACCTCCAGCATGCGCGGATCGAGCAATCGGTTCGCTGGGCGATCGGTGACCGTGCGTTCGAGACGGAGTTCCGGCACGGTTTCGAGGCGCGGTTCGAAGATGCGGCAGCGTACGCCGTCGACGAGACGAGCGGATCCGATATCTCGGTCGAGCCGGGAGCGACGAGTCTCACGCGCCGGGAACAGCAGGTAGCCGAACTTGTCGCCGGGGGTCTCACGAACCGGGCGATCGCGGGCAAGCTCGTCATTTCCCAACGCACCGCCCAGGGGCATGTCGAGCACATCCTCTCCAAACTGGGCTTCTCTTCCCGTGCCCAGATCGCAGCATGGATCATCGAGCAGAGACACAGCGAGCAGGGCTGAGGGCCGGTCTCGGAAGTCCCCGATCGGTGCGTGGCGAGGCCACTGAAGCGCCATGGGTGCGAAGGTGTAGGCTTGCCAACTGTCAACAGGTCGACAAACACGGCAACAACTATCAGTTGACGGTGCATCGGAAAGGCAGCAGCAAGATGACCGGCATCGACAACATGGTCCCCATGTCTCTTCGGGTCACCTCTGCGGTGATCGCGGAGCAGCTGCGGGAACGGATCCTGGACGGCAGCTTCGCACCGGGTGAACAGATCAGCGAGTTACAACTGGCCGCACGGCTGAAGATGAGCCGCGGTCCCGTGCGAGAGGCCGTGCAACGCCTCGCCCAGGAAGGGCTCCTGGTCAGCCACCGCAACCGAGGCGTGTTCGTCGTCGAGCTCGACATCGGCGACATCGAGGACGTCTACCGCGGCCGGCGCGCCATCGAGAAGGAAGCGGCGAGCACCGTGTACGAACGCGGGATTCCACCCGGACTCGTGGCTCGTCTCGAAGAAATCCTGCGAAACATCGCGCAATACATGGACGCCGGCGACTGGCCGAAACTGGCCCGCGAGGACCTCCAATTCCACGAAACAATGGTCGAGGCCGCCCAAAGCCCACGGCTGAGCCGCATGTTCTCCACCCTGGCCGCCGAGACCATGCTGTGCATGTCGGCATTCGACGACCGGTACATCCGGCCGCCTACAGCCGTCGAGGAACACCAGCGGTTGCTCGACCGGCTACTCGGGGACGATCTCGCCGAGATGCTGGCGGAGATCGACCGGCACATGACCCACGCGGTCGACTCGCTGACTACTGCACGCCGGGAACGGGACGGCGACGGGTCGTCGTACGCGTAGCCGCCGCCGATCCGCCAGTGGATCTCCTCATCGGCTGTGATGAACGGCGGGCTGATCTGAACGGCGTTGCCGCAAACGTGGTCAAGAAAGTGCGGTGCTGACTCGTGGTGCGCCCAGGGCCCCAGCAGCGGTTGCGCACGATCGCCCACGCTACGGATGAAAGCACGACGAGGCGCCGGGTACATGAAGGCCGCGCAAGCCGCGGCGAGTCAGCAGCGGAGCGACCGTGTCGAGGCCCGCGATTACACGCTGATCGGCGCGGTTATGGAGGCGGTACGACAACGGTTTCGATGAACCTCTCGGCAGCTCTGGCCGTGTTACTCATGGTTTGCGCGCACTCAGCGACGATAATTTCAGTTATCGCAGTTATCCTCCCAAAAACCGACGTCAGCACGGTTTTGCTCCGCGGGATGTCGGGGCATCCGGATATCCTGCGCCGGTGACGATCGAACCGGTGAACGAGGCCCTGCGCGGCCCGGTAACAGTGACAGGCACAATCACGCCCGACACGGCCTCATCTGCCCAGACCACGCCTTGGTGATGTGATCACGCCAACCCGGCGTCATGCCGGGATCGGCTCGAACGTGTCTCACGCCCGGAAAGTGGAATAGCGCAGGGAAATTCGAGACAAACTACGGTGAGACATGTCTCATGTCGGGCTAACGCGCGTAGCCGATTCGCATCGTGTCTCGCGGCGCCGTAGGTACCACCGGCGCCCGGAACTGACACGGCAACCGTTTCAGACTCGGTGGATACCGACCCGCGGGAATCCGCAGCACCCCACAGTGTCTCACCAACCAACGTTTCCGGCCCTCCTTGATCCGAGTGGTCGGTGGCAGATGAGCGTGTCGACAGCCGGTCGGGTCGGTGGGCAGGAAATAGGTTGGACGGGATTCGGTTGAGGTTGATAGCGTGTGCGAAACAGTGACATAACGCGAGGAGGTGAGACCCATGAACGCAATAACCATGTGGGTGCTCCCACTCGTGTTCACGGTTGCGCGATTGACGTAGGTGTCGCGGGGAGCGCCTGTACAACAAGGCAATCCCGAAAGGCAACACCATGCATTTCACCTCTGAGACATCGTCTAACGGTGTCATCGAACGTAATTTCACTCTCGATGAGATCACCGGCGTGCTCTGGTCGCCCACATCAGGAACCGTTGGCGCACCGCTGCTGCTGTCGGGGCACTCCGGCGGCATGCACAAGAAGGCGCCGGGGCTGGTAGCCGGTGCACTCCACATCGTGACCACCTATGGGTTCGCCGTCGCCGCCATCGACGCGCCCGGACATGGTGACCGGCCGCGAAACCTTCAGGATCAGCGGTGGGCCGAGGCGATCCATCAGGCCAGGGCGGCGGGCGAGCCGATCGCCCCGATCGTCATCGACTACAACATGTCGCTGGCGGAGCGTGCGGTGCCGGAATGGCAGGCGACCCTGGACGCCTTGCAGGCGCTGCCCGAGTTTGGCGCCGAAGCGCCGATCGGCTACGGCGGCATGACGTTGGGTGTCGTGACCGGGCTGATGTTGACGGCTGTCGAATCCCGGATCGCTGCCGTGAGCTTCGGTGGGGTTTTCGTGTGCGACGCTCTGATCGAGGCGGCAAGGAAGATCACCGTCCCGGTCGAGTACCGGATTCCGTGGGACGACGAGGAATTCGACCGCACCTCTGGGGTCGCGTTGTTCGACGCCTTCGCCTCGAAGGAAAAGACACTGCACGCCCACCCGGGCAGGCACAACCAGGTGCCCGAATACGAGCGCGACAGCTCGGCCCGGTTCTTCGCCCGCCACCTCGGCCGGGGCGCCGACACGGCTTCGGACTGACGGGACCGGTATCGGCGTCCGGCCCCGCGCCGGACGCCGATACCGCCATTGCCACGAACCCAGCCCTCCGGCACCCCGACCAACCTCATCGGTAGCCAAGCCAAGCACCAACGACCCCACCCGCAAGCCCAGCACTTCGATGCGCCGCGATCTCCGGGTCAGTGAATTCGCGGTCGAGCTGCCACCCGAATTCGAGTTCGAGGGGCTTTGGGCCGCGTTCGAGACTTCCGATGGTCGGGTCCGGTATTGGGAGGCGGTTGACGATCCTGCTGGGCTGCGGTGGCCTCTCTGCGCAGTACTGCCACGACGTATACACAGCGTCCCGGTCTCCACCGTGGCCTCACACAGACGGGCCGGAAGCGGCAGCACCACCATCGGCGGTTGGCGCGATAGTTTCCCCCTCAATCGCGATAGGTTGCCGGGGGTGGGCCCGCGCTCGGCCCGAGCGGAGTGGCCAGCCACCGGTCGTACAGGCGCATCCAGGTTCCGTCGGCGCGTATGCGGTCGAGGGTGCCGTTGATGAACCGCACCAGGTCCTCCTTGCCTTTGTTGACACCGATTCCCCAGTGCTCCGCCTCGAGCTGTGGCCCCACGATCTGAAAATTCCGGTCCTGGGAGGCGAGCCCGGCGAGGAGCGAGTCGGAGGTGCTGACCGCGTCGGCCTGCTTCTTCTGCATGGTGACGAGGCAGTCGTCCCAGTCGGGGACTGCGATGATCGTGGCGTCCGGCGCGACCCGTTGGACGGTGGAAAGCGAGGTGGTATCGACGAAGGTGCAGACCCGTTTTCCCGCCAGGTCCGCCGGTCCGATGATGTCGGAACCCAGCGGGACCAGAATGCGTTGAAAGGCGCGGAAGTACTCGGTGGAGAAGCTGACGCGTCGTGCGCGTTCACACGTGATCGAGGTGGCGTGGACGACGACGTCGACGTCATTGTTCTCGAGTGCGGAGAACCGGCCGGCGGAGGTGAGCAGCCGGAACTCGACTTTCGTCGGATCGCCGAAGATGTCCCGGGCGACCTCCTTCGCCAAGTCGATGTCGAACCCCTGCAGGGTGCCCGTGGTCGGGTCTCGGAAGCTGAACAGATTGGTGTTCTGGTCGACGCCGACGATCAATCGGCCCCGCCCCGCGATCTCGGCGAGTGATCCACCGGGCGGCATCTTCCCGGGCGGGGGCTGCGGGCCGGGACGCAGGCTCGCGAGCGCCCCACACGACTCGGGGAGCGGTGGTTCCGGCGGAGGACTGTTCGTGGGCGGGATGATCTGTGCGCCGTCCGTCATCGGACGTGCGGTGTACGTGGCCGCGATGGTCGGGGTGAGAGGGTCGGGTGCCGCGCAGCCGGCGAGGACGGCGACGGCGAGTACGCCGACGAGGTGCCGGGCGCACCGTCTTGCCCCCGGTCTCGAAAGCCTCACCTGTGTCATCAGTGGTACTCGTTCAGTCGCGGCCAGATACCCCCGCCGACGGCGAATCCGCAGGACACGCCGATAACCATGCTACCCACGGCCAGTGACGACATTGATCGGTAGGCGTCCGTCACAGCGTTGGCCTCGTCGTCGCGGAGTCGGTCGATCGCGTTCCGGAGGGACTCGTCCAGGGCGGCGAACTGCGCCGACGACGTGCGGGAGCCGGATCCGGCGGCGATCGCCGCGGCGGTCGGGTAGTCACCGCGCTCGAGGGCGATCTCGATATCCCGGTGCGCGGCCAGCCAGCCGTCGCGGGCAGTCACGGCGTCGCGGAGGTTCTGCTCGGCGGCGCGACCATGCGAGCTGTCCAGCTGTCGGGTGAGTTCGTCGGACAACGCCTGGGCGTGCCGCGCGTAGTCGATTTCCGACTGGGTGTCGGACCCGCGTTTCAGGATGGCGAGGGTTTCGTCGGCGCGGGCCTGCTGCGCCAGGATGCGAGCGCGGGCAACAGCGTTGATCGGTTGCGTTCCTTCGGTTCTCGCGTGTTCGCTTGCGGACGTCGACACCAGGCTTCCGCCGATCAGCCAGAACAGGAGTCCGGCCATGAGCAGGGTGGCGACAGCGAGGCCGGGGTTGAACCGGCGCTTGCTCTTCCGGATGAGGTACAGCTGGGCGAGGACGAGGGCGACGAGGGCGGCCGCGGTCACCGTGAAGGCGGCCGCGGGCAGTTGGGCGGTGTGCGTCTGGGTCTCGGCGACCGCCTCGGCCTGGTGGACGTAGAGTCGCTCCGCCAACGGGAGGATGGTGTCCTGCATGAGCGCGGACGCGTCGGACAGATACGCCACCCCGACCGGGTTGCCGGCCCGGTCGTTCGCCTGAGCCGTGGCGACGAGGTTGAAGTACTCGGCGAGGTTGCGCACGACGTCCGACAGCAGCGCCAGCGATTCGGCGTCCTGCGACGACACCCCATTGGTCGCCGTGACCAGCGCGTTCGATGCGTCTCCGATCGCCTGGGTGAACTGCTCCGCGCCGGCAGTCGACTCGACACCACCGCCACCGGAGACGAAGGACGTGGTAGCCGCGGCATCGGCGATCGACAGCGAGCTGTGAAGGGCCTGGGCGGCGTTTGCCAGGGGCTCGGTGTGGGTGCGCAGCGTCTCGACGCGCTGTTGCCGCGCGCCGACCGCCGCCGAGGTGATCGCGCCCGCGGCGATGACCGCGGCGATGAGCGCGATCCCCAGCACGGTCAGCCGTCCGGGCGTGGACGCGAAGAATTCGACCCACGGACGGCGGCGGGCTTCGGGCTCGACGAGCAGGTCCTCGTCGAGCGTGGGGGCTTCGGTGACGGCGTGATCGCCGCGGTGGAACATCCGGTCCTCCTGCACCGCCTCCGCGGTTCCGGTAAGAGCACCGATCCGGGCCGCGGGGCTGAGTTCAGTGTGCACCGACGGTGCCGACCGGCGCACCGACTCGGGAAACAGACACCGTAGGAACCAGATTTCCGGTGATCGGGACGGCTGAGCCCGGGTGGAACCGGGTACTCGCACGGTATGGAGAGCTGGGTGTGCCGCTCCGCGCTGTCGCTGTTGGTGGCGGGGCTCGTCGCGTCCGCGTCCGGATGGACGGCCCACTCGGCACCGACGCCCGACAGGATCGACGAGGTGCCCGGGCGGACGGCACTGTCGTTCATGCACACCCCGAGCGGAACCCGCGTCGGGACGGCGAATCAGGGGGAAGCCAGGCCGGGGTTGTCGATCGTGAAACTGTATGTAGCGGACTACATGCTCCGGCACGGCGACGGCTCGCCCGAGGACCTCGCGCTCGGACAGCGGATGATCCGCGACAGCGACGACAACGCCGCCTCGCAGGCGTACGCCAAGTACCCGCAGTCGATCGATGTGATCGCCGCCGAGTATCGGCTCACCAGTACCCGTGGCTCCGGCGTCTGGGGCGATGCGGTTACCAGCACCGCGGACACCGTGACTTTCCTCGAGGCGAAGAAGACCACCGATCCGGACAGCCGCATTCTGGAGTGGATGGCCACCGCCGCCCCCGTCGCCGCCGATGGAACCCATCAGAACTGGGGCACCGGGCGGTTGCCGTCGGTGACCGGAACCAAATGGGGCTGGTCGGACTACGGGCCCGGCATTGTCGCTTCCGCGTCCTTCGGGCCCGATTTCTCGGTATCGGCCAACACGTACGGCACCACCGAGCAGCACACCAGTGACGTTCTCGGTGCCTTCGCGGAGGACCCGGCGTCACCCCCACCGCAGGTGGCGCAGGATCCCATCCAGGAGTTGATCGACCGCTACAACACCATGAACGATCCCCGCATCGACCAGCTTGCCGGACTCATCCCGTCCGACTGGTCTCTGCCTGCAGGTGTCGCACCTCCACCGTGAGCATCGATGCGTCGACCGGTCAGGCCCTCGAGCAAGGGATTCGAGTAGCCGACTACTCGGTTCAACTGTCGGATCCCTCGTACGGTCGGTCCTGTGTCGCATCCGTGATTCGACGAGGGGACACCGAAATAGCTTGGTCGACAACCCCTCAGGGCTTTTTCTCGCCACTGGGCAGGCGAATCAATTCTCCTTCTCGTTTGGAGACATCTGGAAGGGGCCGCAGTTCGCGACGCGAGACTCGATGCCAGCCAGGGCGGTGGTGGCACGAAGATCCTGATGACGCAGTGGCAGGGCACCGCCAACGAACCGGTGTTCGGCGGCCCCAGCAAGCAGTCCGCCTCAGGTTTCGCTGGTTCCTTCGGACGGTCAAGCGTTGCATGAACTCTCCGTTCCCGGTGGAGCCTCTGGGGACGAGATGTTCGAGTCGCTGGATCAGTGGGCGGTTCAGGTCGACGCCGGCGTACCGGCATTGGTTCGACGCGCGGGCGCGTAGTCGCTGATGGAATGGGTCGGAAAGCCATCAAAATCACCTCGAGGGCCAGTTTGTCAGCACAAACGATTGACTTCGCTCTCGGCGCGCAGCACTGTCGTAGAGACACACGCCGCACCGACCAGTTCCGGAGTCGATCTTGACCAACATCAACCCCACCGAAATCGCAGTAGCAGTCGCCGGATTCGGCTGGATGGGCCGAGTGCACACGAACGCGTATCTGCGTCAGCGCCACCACTTCCCGGAAGCGCCGTCGATCCGTCTGGGCGCCGTCGCCGACGAGGTACCCGGCCGCGCCGAGGAGGCTGCCGCCCAGTTCGGGTTCGGCGCAGCGCTGACCGACTGGCGTGACATCGCCGCCGACGAGAACATCGACGCGGTCAGCATCACCGCACCCAACTTCCTGCACCGCGAGATCGGCGTCGCGATGGCCGAGGCGGGCAAGCACATCTGGATCGAGAAGCCGGTCGGCCTGTCGTCCGAGGATGCGAAGGCGGTCGCCGCCGCTGTCGAGAAGGCAGGCGTCCAGTCGACCGTCGGATTCAACTACCGAAACGCACCGGCCGTTGCGATGGCGCACGACCTCATCGCGTCGGGCGAACTGGGCACCATCACGCACTCGCGGTTCCGCTTCCTCAGCGACTACGCCGCGCATCCGGACGGCGCGCTGAGCTGGCGTTGCGAGAACGCGCGCGGTGGGTCGGGCGTTCTGGGCGACCTTGCCTCGCACGGTGTCGACCTGGTCCGGTACCTGCTCGGCGACATCGACGCAGTCGTGGCCGACACTGCGATCTTCATCCCCCAGCGCGCCATCCCGACGGGTGCCACCAGCGGGCATGCGCGCGCGACGGGCGGCAAGTTGGGGCCGGTGGAGAACGACGACTTCGTCAGCGCGCTGGTTCGCCTGTCATCGGGCGGACGAGTAACGCTGGACGCCAGCCGCGTGGCCGTCGGCGAGCAGAACAACTACGGGTTCGAGATCCACGGCACCAGGGGTGCGGTCTACTGGGACTTCCGCCGGATGAACGAACTCGGAACGAGCCTCGGGAGCAAGTACCAGGACCAGTCGATCACCACGGTATGGGTGGGTCCCGACGCCGGAGCGTACGCCCGCTTCCAGCCGGGTTCCGCGTCCTCGATGAGCTACGACGACCTCAAGGTCATCGAGGGAAACAACTTCATCACCTCGATCGTCGACGGAAAGCCCCAGGGCGCAACGATCGCCGACGCCGTGGCCGCGGCCGAAACCCTCGACGCCATCACGGCATCGATCGGATCTCGTGCATGGGTCGACGTGCGCTGATCCGATCCGCACAGCCTGGCCCCGGGGTTACGCTTTATCGGTTATCGGGTCAATTCCCGTAGGCGCCTTTCTCCGCGGAGGTTGGTATGAATGCCAAACCGTTCGGCTTGGGCTTTGCAATTCTCGCGTTGGCAATTTCGGCGGTCGCCTGTTCGTCGGACAGTTCCTCTGACTCCGAAGACAATTGCGTCCGCGCTACAGACAGTGAACTGGATGCGCTCTTCACCAGTTGGAATGATGCACTGGTAAGCGGCGACGCGAGCAGGGTAGCCGCGTTGTACCGGCCGGACGCGGTGCTGCTGCCGACTCTGTCGGTGCCAATCGCCGACACTCCGGAGGAGATAACGGAGTATTTCGTCAACCTGATCAAGGCCGATCCGACAGCCCGAATGGAAGAAAGTTTCAAATATTCGGACTGCAACCTCGCATACAACGTGGGCCGCTGGGTCATCAATGCCAACGGTCAAGATGTGGCGGCCAGGGTGACATGGGTCTATCGGTACGAAGACGGAAAGTGGTTGATCGCCAACCACCATTCCTCGGTCAACCCGTAGAGCCGAGTCACGGGTCGACGGCCGCTGACAAATTTCGGTGTGTTCGCCGGGACCGCCTGAGCTTTCATCACTTTTCACCTCTCGGTGTTCAGTGCAGGCGGTCACGGCGCGCACCGTCGTCTCTAGGACGCCTTGGCTCGTCGGCCCGCGACGTAGACCTCGGAGATGGACGTATCGCGAATCCCCATCAGCAGCGCGAACAGGGTCTGATCGCGGGCCAGGTCGGGGTCGGCGGCGCGAACGGCGTTGCGCAGCAGCCCGTCGAGCGTCGGTGTGCCGGACGGGTCGACGACGACGAAGTCGGCTTCCTTCCCGACGTCGAAGTTGCCGAACCGGTTCTCCATGTCCAGGGCCCGGGCACCGCCGAGGGTGCCGACGAACAGCATCTCGGCCGGATGCATCGACACCCCGTCGTCGCCCGCCTCGGTGATGTGCACCTTGAACGCGTCGCCGAGCACCCGGGGAATCAGCCATTCGTCGCCGCCGCCGAAATCGGTTCCCACCGAGATGTTCACGCCAGAGGCGACGGTGCGCTTCCACGGCATCGTTCCGGATCCCAGGAACAGCTGCGAGATCGGGCAGTGCGAGACGGACGTACCGGTCTCGGCCATCCGTTCGAGCTCGACATCCTGACAGTGCACACAGTGCGCGAGGATGGTGCGTCGGCCCAGCAGGCTCTTGCCGCCCACTTCCGAGCCGGGCAGGAACTTCCCGTCATAGGTGTCCAGGTATGAATCCACCTGATAGGTCTCTTTGGTCGAGTCGACCTCGCCAGTGCCCGGGCGATTGTTCTCGTTGAGGTGCGAGTGCACGTACACGCCGCGGTCCCGCACCTCTTCGTAGAGCTCCCCGAGGTTCTTCAGGGTTTCGGGCGTCACCGACAACGAGAACCGCGGGATGATCGCGACGTGCAGCAACGCGGTGGCGACATCGCCGGTGTCGGCGCCGTGCCATTTCTCGATCTCCTCACGGGTGAGCCGGATTGCGTCCTCTTCGGAGGTCATCAGCGGCTGAGCGGTTTCGCCGCCGACGGTCTGAATTCCGCGGCCGCTGACGATGCGCAGACCGGCCTTCTGCGTCTCGGTGAACAACGCGTCCTGCGCATGCGGGAACGCCGACCCGAACACCATGGCGGCCGTGGTGCCCGCCGAGATGCGCCGGTTGGTGAATTCGACTGCCGCCTGCTGCGCGAACTCCGGGTCCGAGAACTTCGTCTCCGACGGGAACATGCACAGGGTCAGCCATTCCAGCAGCTGGCCGCCGCCGTAGGAGTCGCCGGCGTAGGTCTGCGGAAAGTGGATGTGGGTGTCGACGAACCCCGGCAGCAGAAAACCGGGCCTGTGGTCGTGCACGGTGCCGGACTCGTACTCCGACGGGATCTCGGCTCTGTCACCGCAGAACGCGATTCGCCCGCCGTCGTCCAGCACCAGGGCGCCGTCGGGAATCGATACCAGGGCAGCCGCGGCTTCGGTCACTTTCGGCGCGCCGGCGATGTGGAAGATGTGCCCGAGATGAGTATGCGTGGCCATGCGATGAACTCCCGTCGAGTGGTAACGGATCATGCCTTCTGCAATGAACTTCGGCGGCTGGACGAAACCCAGCCGAGTAGCACCAGTGCGGCCATGCCGCACCCACGATGAGATAACAGCCCGTACTTACAATGCCACCGATCAGACCCTGGTCGCGGCCGAACAGTCCAAGCGCCCGCGGCAATCACTGCCGGCCGGGTGCTACTGCAAGGGTGTGCGGTTGTCGACGAATCGGCGGATGACCTTGTCCCAGCCCAATGACTCGAGGAGTTCCGCGGCGGCGGCCCGCGACGTGAGTGGCCGAAGCATGTCGATGTCGAGGTCGCCGGTGGTGCCCAGGACGTCGTCGAGGCGCAGGCAATCGACGTATCCGTAATCTGTCCAGGGTTCGACGTGACTGTCCCAGTCTGCGGTGTCGGCGTACGGCCCACCGAGACGCAGCTTTCCGCTGCGGTGGATCATCACGTACCGGGGCACCACCTGCATCGTTTCATTGGCAGTGGCCAGGATCATCGCGGGGCCGGCGGCGGGATCTGCTGCGGCGATCCGGCGGTCGAAGGAAGCCGTCTTGACCGTTGCGACCTCGACCAGCGCCCGCACGTAGACCCATCGAGCCCGCTCGACCGAGCCCGCCCACGCCGATTCCTCGTCCGCGCAGGAGAACACGTTCTCGGCCTGGGTCCTGATGAGCAGCCTCGTCCCCACCCGCTCGTGATCGACGACCAGGTCTCCATCGACGATGAGTCCGTCGTCGTACTCGCGGACTCCGGTGATCGTCGCCACCGCGAGCACCTCGTCGTCCGGCGCGGTGACGAACAGTTCACGCTCGGAGCGGACGCTGTCGGCATCACCGGGAAAGGGGCCGCGACCTCGGATGAAGGCTTCGTGCTGAGTCGATTCGGCCCGAAATCCTGCCTCGGTCATCCCCAACGGATGATCGCGCACCTCTCGCAGGTTGCCGAGCCGAATCCTCGACGCCACAGGTCGATCCTCCCCGTTTCATCTCCGGCGCACCGCCGGGCGACCCTATGATCATAGCCGTTGACCTGCGGTGATGCCTCATCAGCGTAACCACTGCTTCCCCAGTAGGGTCGCAGTATCTGTACGACCGACCGAGGGGGACCGGTGACGGGTTCTGCGTCCGAAAAAATCATCTCGCCCGCATCACGCGCGTTCTGGGACCGCAGTTTCGCGGGTCGTCGCGCCCTGTTCGAGGAGCTTCGTCAGCGGTCGCCGATCGAGTTCCACACGGAAACAGCCGGTCCGGGCTTCTGGTCGGTCGTCGGATACGACGACGTGGTGGCGGTGAGCCGGAACCCGGAGGTCTTCTCCTCGGCCAAGGGCTTCACCATCGACGATGTCCCGGTCGAGATCCTCGAGTTCGCCATGTCGATGATCGCCATGGACAACCCCCGTCACCAGCGTCTGCGGGGCATCGTGCAATCGGCATTCACCGCCACCTCGGTGCGGGGCATCACCGAGCGGATGCGCGGCGACGCTGCGCAGATCGCCGCGGACCTTCCCCGCGATGCCGAGTTCGACTTCCTCCCCGACGTCGCGACCCGGTTGCCGGTGCAGGTGATCTGCGAGCTGCTCGGGATCCCGGAGAGCGATCGGCCGATGATCCTGGCCGCGGCGGCCGACGTCATTGCCGGAGGTGGTGATCAGGAGTTCGTCACCGCACCCGGCGGCGCGGCCGGCCTGGGCCAGATCTACGGATACGCCCTGGAACTGGGCGAGAGACGCAAGGCAGACCCCGGCGAGGATCTGACGTCCCGGCTCGTGTCGACGATGGTGGACGGCGAGACCCTCACGCCGACCGAGTTCGGTTCGTTCGTCATCCTGCTGATCACGGCTGGTTTCGAGACCACCCGGCAAGCGTTGGCCTGGGCGCTGCATCTGCTCAGCGAGCACCCCGACCAGAAAGAATTGCTGCTCGCCGATTTCACCGGCCACATCGACAACACGATCGACGAGGTGATCCGCTTCGCCTCCCCGGTGCCCTCCATGCGGCGCACCGCGACCGTCGACACCGAGCTCGGCGGCGCCCACATCGCGGCGGGCGACAAGGTGGTCATGTGGTACCTGTCCGCGAACCACGACGAGCGCGTCTTCGACGGTCCGGACCGGTTCGACATCACCCGGGCGAACGCCGGCAAGCATCTCGGTTTCGGCGCGAAAGACATCCATCACTGCCTGGGCATCAACCTCGCACGGCTGGAGCTGCGTGTCATGCTCGAAGAACTTTTCACCGCCCACCCCGCACTCCACGCTGTGGGCGAACCGGAACTGCTGCTCTCCGCGTTCATCAATGGCGTCGCCGCACTGCCGGCCCGGACACGTGACGGACGATGAGGTTCACGCAGGCCGCTGCCCGGCAATCATGACGAGCGGCATATCGGTGATGCGGGATACGTGCTCGTCGACGAGATCGTGTCGGCTCGCGAGGTCACGCGCCTCGTCGAGACTGATGGAGCGGCCGGCGATCCAGGTGTGGAAGATCGCGAGATTGATGCTGCCGAGAACGCGCGGCGCCTTGTAGTTCTCGACGAACTTTTCGGCGTCCTCGAAACTCGTGCTGCGGTCCGCGTCGGTGATCAGCAGCGGGCCACCCGGTTTGAGGACGCGCACGCACTCGGCGAGCCCGGCCTCACGCGACGACCAGTGCTTGATGGAGCCGTAGCTGATCACGCCGTCGAAGGTCTGGTCGGCGAAGTCGAGCTGCGTGGCGTCGCCCACGTCGAACCGGACCCGGTTGCCGTAGTGACGCATGCGTTTGGTGGCGCGCTTGATCTGGGCCTCCGACAGATCGAGACCGAGAATGTGCACGTCGGGGCGCTGGTCGGCGAGGTAGTTCGTGAACAGCGCCCCGCCCGATCCGACGTCCAGAATGCGGGCGTTGGGTGGGAGATGCGGCAGGAAGTACTCGTCGATGACGTGGCGTGAGCGGTAGACGGCCGGTGCCACGATCGTCTCGTACATCCAGGCGTGAGCCGGCGTGTAGATCGCGGTGATGGGGTCGAACGGTGCCATGGGCATGGGCGCGCTCCTCGTCGATATCCGGGTTCCCACGGCGCTCGAACCCGTGCGGGTCGACTGGCTGCGCCGTTGTCGCTTGAAGATTAACGGGTGCGGGGTCGGTTTTGCAGGACTGCCGGTTGCATGGCAGGGCTGTGAACAGGGGTGATGAGGTGTCGGTCCCGGTGCAGTCGATCTCCTGCGAGCACGAGTCCGGAAAACGCGTCAAGAATCCGGAACTTTCTCAAGGGACGATTATGGACACGACGTCTATTTGTGGATACTGTCGCCAGCATTGGCTCCTGTGATGCGGACCATGCGAATCGCAGGGTGACTCGTCGAGAGGACGCAGATGGCACTGGACGTCTCCACCACGCCCACGCTGAGGGCAGGTCGGCGGAACCGGGGTAAGAACCTGGGTCTGCTCACGGCCTCCACCGCGATGGACAACGCCGAGAACAGCATCACCACGGTGCTGTTCCCCCTGATGCGGGAGGCGCTGGGGCTCTCGTCGTCGGCGCTCGGCGTCATCGTGGCGGTGTCCAAGGCGGTGGGAATCTTCGCCGCGGTTCCGTGGGTGTTCCTGGCCAAACGATTCTCGCGGCGTGCGGTGCTTGCGACGTGCTCGGGCTTCTGGGGTGTGTGGGTCGTCCTGGCGGGCCTGTCGAGCAGTTTCACCCAGTTCGTGATCCTGTACGGCATCGCGGCTGCGGGCTTCGCAGGCGCCGGGCCCATCGCTCTCGAGATCATGGGCGACCTCTACGACGACAGACGGCGGGGCCGGGCCACCGGGATGCTGTACGGCGGCGTCGCCATCATCACCGGGGTGAGCGCCCCGCTATTCGGCCAGCTGTCGGGATTCGACGACGGCTGGCGGTACGGCTACGTCCTCTCCGGATGTATGTGCATTCTGATCGGTGTTCTCGTCGTCGTGTTTCTCGACGACACGCGGCCGGGCCGGGGCGAGCGCGGAGCCGGCGAAGCGGCGATGAAAGCGGAGGAGAAGGCGCAGAACGTCGTCGCCGGTGTGCGGGAGCTGCTGCGCATCAAGTCGTTCCGCTACATCCTGGTGCAGCGGCTGTTCTCGGGGCAGAACGTGATGATGAGTTTCGGCGTCGTGTTCCTGGTGGAGGAGCGCGGATTCTCGACGGCCACTGCAGCGATCGCGGCGACGCCGTTCGCGATCGGGTATCTGCTCGGAACCGTCGTCGGCGGGCGCCTCAACGACGCCGTGCACCGCCGGTGGCCCGCGAGTGGGCGCGTGATGATGCTGCAGGCCAGTCAGTTGGCCTTCGCGGCAGCGGCATTCGCCGAACTGCAGATGCCGACGTCGTCGATCGGATACTTCGTCGCGATCTTCGCGGTGGTCGGGTTCCTGCAAGGGCAGGTGCCGGTGGTCAATCGTCCACTGATCATGGCGGTGGTGCGCCCGGAACAGCGGGCGCTGGCGTTCGCGGTGTCATTGTCGACGGTGGAGGCGCTCGCATACGCGGGATATGCGCTGCTGGTCGGCTATCTGGGCGATGCGATCGGGTTGCAGGGAGCGCTCCTGCTCGTGACCGTGGTGCTCACCGTTGTCAACGGATTGTGCTCGGGTCTGCTGTACCGGCCGTACGCACGAGACAGCGCCGCCGTGCGCGACTGCCAGGTGGCGTCTTCGTCCTACGCGGGTGAGCCGTCGAAGCCGGATGCCCAGTAGCGCCCGCGCAGCGACAGCTCCAACAACATTTCGGTGACGGCTTCCGGTGTGAGCGGTGGCGGATCGGACTCGAGCCACCACTGCAGCACGGCCACCTGTTCGCCCACCCACGCCCGCGCCAGCACTTCCATGTCGATGCGGGGTGTGACCCCGTTCGCGGCGGATCGGGCCGAGAAGATCTGGGCGGCAAGGGCGGTGCGTTCGTCGACGAATCTCCGCAGTGCGCGCCCGTCGCCCTCGCCGCGCAGTACGACACGGTAGGCGTCGCGTTCCTCGGCGGCGTGCCGGAACATTTCGAGTACCGGTTTGCCGGTGAACCCCACCGAGGAGTCGGACACGAGGGGCCGCAACCGCTCCTTCAGGTCCTCGCCGAGGTCGGCGACGATCTGGCCGAGCAGTTCGTCCTTGTCCGTGTAGTGCGTGTAGAACGTCGCGCGGCCGACGTCGGCGCGTTCGGTGACGTCTTCCACGGTGACCGCGGAATAGCCCCGTTCGAGCACGAGCGCGACGAGTGCGTCGCGCAGCAGCCGCTTGGTGCGGCGCACACGCCGGTCTTCGGTGGCCACGGTGACTTCCGCCCTTCGTCTCACGCCAGCAGTCCCGTCAGCATAGTGCACCCTTGACATCGCGCCCGATGCTGGACACTATGTCCAATAACGATCAACACGTCGATCTTGGAGCCTGCATGAATCTCGGTACCTACCTCACCCGGAGTGCGAAGTTCCGGCCGGACAGCGAGGCCGTGGTGTGCGGCGAGAGTCGCCTGACCTACCGGGAACTCGACGACTCGACCAACCGTCTCGCCTCCGCGCTGATGCGCACCGGCCTCGGGATCGGCGACGCAGTGGCCACGTTCGCCGGCAACTGCGGAGAACTCGTCGTGACGGAGATGGCCGTGTGCAAGGCGGGATTCGTGCGCGTGCCCGTCAACGCGCGCCTGGGAGCCGACGAACTCGGCCACGTCCTGCGCGACGCGAACGTCACGACGCTGTTCGTCGACCCCGCGCACGCGGACGTCGCGTTGAAGGTCGTCGCGGACCTGGGCCTCGACATCGCCGTCTACGACTACGGGAACAGCGCACCCGGCGCGGACCGGTACGCGGATCTCCTCGCCGACGGACTCGGCGATCCCGTCGCCGTCGACCTCACCGAAGACGCGCCTGCCGTCCTCAACTACACCTCCGGGTCCACCGGAAAGCTCAAGGCCGCCGTGCAGACGTACGGAAACCGACTCGCCAACATGCGCAAACGCCTGATGAGCCCGACGGGTGCGCCCACCGAGACGGACCGGTACCTGGCCCCGGGGCCGATCACCCACGCCTCCGGGATGATGATGCTCGGCGTGCTCGCCCGCGGCGGCGCGGTCGTCGTCCTGCCGGCCTTCGACACCGAGTTGTTCCTGCGCACCATCGAGAAGGAACGCATCACCACCACCTTCGTCGTTCCGACGATGCTCAACATGCTGATGGACCATCCCGCCGCGAACGACGTCGACCTGTCGAGCCTGCGGTGCGTCGGTGTCGGCGGCGCCCCGGTCTCACCGCAACGGCTGCGCGACGCCGTCGCGATGTTCGGCCCCGTCATCATGCAGGGATACGGTCTCGGGGAAACGACGAGTGGCATCACCGTGCTCACCTATGACGACGTCGTGCGAGGCGTCGAATCCGATCCGGAACTGCTGATGTCGTGCGGGCGGCCGATATTCGACACCGAGGTTCGCGTGGTGGACGACGCAGGCAACGAACTGCCGGCCGGCGGGATCGGCGAGATCGTCGCGCGCGGCCCCGACTGTGTGCGCGAGTACTGGCACGAGCCGGATCTGAGTGCCGAGACCTTCGTCGACGGCTGGGTCCACACCGGGGACGTCGGATACTTCCGCCACGACGGATACCTGTTCATCGTCGACCGCAAGAAGGACATGATCATCTCGGGCGGGTTCAACATCTACTGCAGCGAGGTGGAAGCCGCGCTGTACGAGCACCCGGCCGTGTCCGGCGCGTGCGTCGTCGGTGTCCCCGACGAGAAGTGGGGCGAGGCAGTCAAAGCCGTCGTGGTCACGCGCACCCCGGTCACCGAGGACGAGCTGATCGAGCACTGCGCCGAACGCCTTGCGCGCATGAAGAAGCCCCGCTCGATCGACTTCGTCGACAGGCTCCCCGTCAACCGCAACGGCAAGATCGACCGCAAGTCGGTGCGCGAATCCTACTGGGCGCAGGCCGCCCGCCACGTCAACTGAAAGCGGAGCCTTCGATGACCTTCACCCTGAATCCCACCTACGATCACAACCCTCGCCTGCACGACCTCGTCGCACGGCTGCGGAACTACCTGGACGGCGAACTCGCCGACTACGAACGCGAACTCGGCGTCACCCCCGAGAGCGTGTACACCCGCGAGACGCTCGAGCCGGTGTGGCGACGCAGCCGGGAACTCGGCTTCTACGGTGTCAGCCTGCCCGCGGACCTCGGCGGCGCGGGACTGTCGTTCACCGAACTCGCCGCGCTCAAGGAAGAAGTGGGCGCGTCACCGCGGGTGCTGTCGACCTCGGTACTCGGCGACATGGGCGGACCGCTGCGGGTGGGCAGCATCTTCCAGTACGCCACCGAGTACCAGATCGAGAAATACCTGCTCCCCGTCACGCGTGGCGAACGCGCGTGCTGCTTCTCACTCACGGAGAACGATGCCGGCTCCGACGTGCGCGGCATGCTCACCACCGCCACCCCGGACGGCGACGGTTGGCGCCTGACCGGACACAAGGTGTTCTCCACCGCCGGGCCGTTCGCGGACTTCTCCATCCTCATCGCGAAGATGGCGGACGACGGCGACGCCGACCCGCGCTACTCCGCGTTCCTCGTCGACCTGGACACCCCGGGATGCACGGTGCGCCAAGGCGAGACCCCGATGTCGGGCCAGCACATCGAGGCCGACATCGTTCTCGACGACTGCTACGTCGGACCGGAACAGTTGCTCGGTGACGTGGGGCAGGGGCTGAAGATCGGGCTCGGACGCGTCACGGTCAACCGACTGCTGCATTGCCCGACCGCTCTGGGCGGAGCACGCCGAGCCCTGGAGTTGGCCGTCGACTACGCCCGCACCAGGCAGGTGCAGGGCGCGCCGCTCGGCATGCTGCAGAGCATCCAGCACCGGCTCGCGGACATGGCAACCGACTACTACGCGGCTCGGTCGATGACCTACGACGCACTCGCCGCGCTCGACCGGGGCGAGCGGCCGCGGATCGAAGCCTTCATGTGCAAACTGTTCGTGGCGGAGAAGGCGTTCGCGATCGCCGACGCCGCCGTGCAGATCCACGGCAAGTCGGGAGTCGTCCGCGGCAGCGAGGTGGAATCGCTGTTCCAGCGTCTGCGGATGTTCCGGATCCTCACCGGATCCTCCGAGATCCAGAAGAACGGCATCGCACGATTCCTCCTGCTCCCGTGAGCGCCGACACGGAGACGGAGCCCGACTACCGGTTCACGCTCGCCAACGAGCGGACCTTCCTGGCCTGGATCCGCACCGCGCTCGCACTTCTGGCCGGCGGGGTCGCGGTCAGCCAGTTCTACCTGCCGCGCGGTGGGTCCGCGTTCCACGACGCGCTGGGCGCGGTCTGCATCCTGCTGGCCGCACTCGTCGCGGTCGGTGCGCTGCTGCGGTGGCGGTCGGTGCAGTCCGCGATGCGCCGCGCCGTGCCGCTACCGGCATCGCGTCTGGCTCCGGCCGTGGTCGCGGGTGTGTGTCTCGCCGCCGCGCTCGGCGTCGTCTGGGCGGCGACGTGACCGCGCTGCCGCCGGGGCTGCAGGCCGAACGCACGGTGCTGGCGTGGCGCCGCACACTGCCGGCGGTCTGCCTGTGCCTCGCCGCACTCGTGCGCGCCGCGCTCGTGCACCCGCACATCGCCCACGTCGTTGCGGTAGCCGGAGCCTGCGTCGCTGCCGCGTCGGTGGTCGCAGGCGCCGTGACGCGGCACCGCCGATACCGCCGGCGCATCGACGACCCCCGCCCACTCGCCCTTCTGATACCCGCCGCTGTCAGCCTCGCCGTTGTCGCGACGGCCGGCGCCGCCCTTGCCGCACTGGCCTGACAAACCGATGTCCCGCGGGACATCTCCAACCCGTATCCCGATCCGACAGAGGAGATCAGCTGTGTCGCAATTGCCACTCGCAGAACTGAAATGGACGCTCGGATTCACCGATCCGGCGCAAGTCCGCCGGCAGGCGACCACCGTCGGCGAGACCGGCCCCACCCGTCGAGTCTGGCGCGGCGACGGTTCGCGCTGGGAACTGCCGGAGCAATTGCAGGACCTCTCACGGCTCGCCGTCGAGACCGGCGGCGGCGGAGCGAGCACCCTGTACCAGTTCCTCGTCGACTCGCATTCGGACGGGATGATCGTGCTACACCGCGGCGCGGTCGTCTACGAGCAGTACCTGCACGGCCTTCGCCGTCAGGACCTGCACCTGACCGCGTCGATGGCGAAGGCGTTCATCGGCCTGCTCGCCGGGATTCTGGAGGACCAGGGGTTGTTCACGCGGGACGATCAGGTCTCCACGTACGTTCCCGAATTGGCGGGAACGGCGTTCGGCGACGCCACCATTCGTCATCTACTCGACATGACGACACAGGTGGCCTATGGGGGACGAAAATTTCATCGTGAGGTCGAGGCGCACCGGTGGTGGGCAGTCGTGGCCCCCGCGATGCGGCCCGACGGATACGACGGCCCGACGACCCTGCTCGACCGATTGACGACGGCCCGCGCGACCGGCCCGTACGGTGAGGTCTTCCACTACGAGAACGGAAGCTGTGAGGCGATGGGCGCGCTGATCAGCCGCGTCACCGGCGCGACCGTCTCGGAACTGATGAGCGAATTGATCTGGTCGAAGATCGGCGCCGACGAGGACGCCCGGTACATCCTCGACGCCGCCGGCGCCGAAACCGCATGCGGGGGGTACGCGGCGACACTCCGGGACATCGCCAAGGTGGGGGAGATGCTCCGCTGCGGCGGCGCTCTCGGCGAACGCCAGATCGTCCCGGAGTCGGTGGTGCGCGCGATCAGCACCGTCTCCGAGGGAGCCACCGCTCAGGTGCGGTTGCCGCGTGCGGCGGCGAATTCGCCTGCCACGATGAGCTACCGGGACTACTGGTGGATTCTCAACGACCCGTTCGACTCCTTCATGGCCAGCGGAATCCACGGCCAGCGGTTGTTCGTCTCCCGCGAACTCGACCTCGTCGTCGCACATTTCGGATCGCAGATCATCTCGCCGTGCGTCGCGACGCCACCGTTCCCGGCGGTGTTCACCCGGCTCGGGACACACCTGTCGACGTCATCGGTGAAGAATGTTGCCGACCAGGTCACCGACGGTGAGAAGCTGCTGGTCCTCGAAGAAGCGGCCCTCGAGGCAGAGGCCCACTGACAATCCCTCAGCGGTAGCCCGGCCGGGGACGGACAGCATCGGTACCCCGGCAACCGAGCCCGGGGCCGAGTTGCGCGTCACCGTGGGGAACACCGGCTGGGGTCGCCCGTTGACGTCGATGGTGTCGTCCTGTCCGATGTGAGGCGGAAGAACGTGAACGGTGGGGGCGATCAGCGCGTGCACCCCGGCGGCGGCAAATGTCTCCTCGTACAGACGCCGAAGTTGCCACCGTCTGCGGCGCGCCTGCTCATACGCCGATGCGGTGACCCGGGTGGCGGCGATGGACTCGAAGATCGCCCGCACATCCGGCGATCCGATCGCATCGGTCAGATCCGCGATGTCGACGGGGCCGGTCTGTCCGCGACCATTGTTCACCCGCGCCGCGAGCAAGCGTTCAGCCTCGTAGAACACCAACTCGATTCCAGGCTCCGCGGCGAGCGTCAGATCGTCGGGCATGCACAACTCCACGATCTTCACACCGCTCGCGCGCAGGTCGTCGAGCGCGAGGTGCGTCGCCTCCGCGACCGCGGGTTCCATGTCGTCGTACCGGCTCGCGACGGTGCCCAGTACCAGGTCGGCTGGATCCGGCATCCCGATCATCGGGCTCGTTCTGGTGATGACGCGGTCGACGAGGCGCACGTCCTCGACCGTCCGGGCGTGAATACCGATCGTGTCTCGCGAGAACGACAGGTTGACGACGCCGTCGCTCGGATACCGGCCGGTGGTGGGACGGAATCCGACGATCCCGCAGAATGCCGACGGTATGGTGACCGATCCTCCGGTGTCGGTGCCGAGACTGAACGGCACCGTTCCCAGCGCCACCGCCGCAGCGCTGCCTCCGCTCGATCCGCCGGCCACACGAGAGACGTCCAGCGGGTTCCGGACCGGACCGTACGTGGCGTTGTTGCTCGTGATCCCGAAGGCGAGTTCGTGCAGATTGGTCTTGCCGACGACCACCGCTCCGGCCTCACGCAACGTGCTGACCACACCGGCGTCGATATCGGGGACGTCGAGTGCGAACAGCGGGCTCCCACCTGTGGTCGGCATACCGGCCACGTCGATGTTGTCCTTCACCGCGAACGGCACACCCGCGAGCTCACCGTCGGCAATGGGTGGATCTACGTGGTCCACCACCGAGATGTAGGCGTTGTGCGAGATTCTCGCGGCCACCGCCGCACCCTCGCAGTCACCCAGAAGCACTCGGCGCCTGTGTGACTCGAAGCCGAGCCATTCGCTGAACGTGAAAGTCATCGTGATTCCTTCGGGTGATGAGATCGACAAGGCGTTCGGCTAGAACCCGCGGCCGGGATTGAGCAGCATCTTCGGATCGAGTGCCCGTTTGATGCTTGCCTGCACATCGAGCGAGACGTCGTCGAGTTGGTGGGTGAGCCACTCCCGCTTGAGTTCTCCCACGCCGTGCTCACCGGTGATGGTTCCGTCGAGGGCGAGCGCTGCAGCGCAGATGCGGTCGGCGGTGACCATCGCCCGATTGCGGGCGTCCTCACCGAGGTCGGGAAGCAGGAGCATCGGGTGGACGTTGCCGTCACCGGCGTGACCGACGGTAGCGATGCGGACCCCGGTGTCCTCCGAGATGTCGGCGATGGTGGACAGGAGTTCGGCCAGCCGTGTTCGCGGAACGCCGACGTCTTCGATGATGGTCGGAAATTGCTCCATCGTGGCCCACCCCGCGAGCCGCCGGGCCTGGAGCAGCATCTCCGACTCCGCAGGATCCGACGTCGACACGGACAGGTCGGCCCCGGCATCGTCGCAACACGCGACCATCCGATCGACCTGCGCGAGAGCGTCGGCTCCGTCTGCCTGGCCGATCACGAGAAGTGCTGCGCCCCGGTCCAAGTCCATTCGCTGGTAGTCCTCGACCGCGTTGATCGTCGCGTTGTCCATGATCTCGAGCATGCTCGGGGTAACCCCGTCGGCGAAGATGGAGTTCAAAGCCCGACCGCCGGCGTCGAGTGTCGGGAAGCTCGCCACGAACGTCGCGGTGGCCGCGGGCTTGGGCCGAAGCCGGAGAGTCGCCGCGGTGATGATGCCGAGGGCGCCTTCGGAGCCGACGAAGAGCTGAGTCAGGTCGAGACCCGCGACGTTCTTGACGGTCTTTCCGCCCGTGCGGAGCACGCGTCCGTCGGCGAGAACGACCTCGAGTCCGAGAACGGAGTTGCGGGTGACCCCGTACTTCACGCACCGCATGCCGCCGGCGTTGGTCGCGAGATTGCCACCGATCGTCGACACTTCGAAGCTTCCCGGGTCGGGTGGGTAGAACAACCCGGCGTCCGCGACCGCCCGGCCCACGTCTGCGTTGACCACTCCGGCTTCGACCACCACGGTGTGGTTCGTCGAGTCGAACTCGCGGATCGAGTCCATGCGCTCCATGCTCACCACGACGCAGTTGTCGAGAGCGGTTGCTCCGCCGGACAACCCGGTTCCTGCGCCGCGCGGCACGACGACAGTGTCGGTCTGCGTTGCCCACTTCATGATGCTCGACACCTGTGCGGTGGTGCGGGGACGCAGGACGGCGATCGGCTTGCCTGCCGTCACCAGATCGGCGCTGTCGCGGCGGTAGCCTTCCATCGTGTCGGGGTCGGTGACGACGATGTCGGCGGGAACGAGTTCCTTCAGGGTATCGATGAGAGTCATGCGTAATCCTCGGTCGGCATTCACGATTCGTCGAAGTTCGTACGCACTTCGATCAGGGTCGGTTCGTCGGAGGCCAGGGCGGACTTGAACGCGGTGGTGAAGTCTTCGGCGGTCGCGACCGCGGTGCCGCGCACGCCGTAGCCTTCGGCGAGGTGGACGAAGTCGATTCCCGGGACGTCGAGACCCGGAGTCTCGCCGGTGTTCAGGATCTTCGAGAACCCGCGCAGCGCACCGTAAGTGCCGTTGTTCAAGATGATGACGACCACCGGGATCTTGTACTGCGCGGCGCTCCACAGAGCGGTGATGCCGTAATTGGCGGAACCGTCTCCGATCAGGCCGATGACCTGACGGTCCGGGGAGGCGAGTTGCGCCCCGACAGCGGCGGGAAGCCCGAAACCCAGACCTCCGGACGCGGGGAAGTAGTAGCTGCCCTGGTGCGTGAGATCCATCTGCGACCAGAACGCGTCGGACGTCGACGTCGATTCGTTCACGTAGATCGCGTCGTCCGGAGCGCCCGCTCGGACCAGGGCGAACAGTTGGGCGGGATCGAGTCCGGCACCGACCGAGACGGGCTCCTCGATGTTCCCGAGCGGGGGAAGTGGGGAGCGGTCGCTGGGTTTCACCATGTTCGCGAGGATTTCGAGCGTGCTCCCGACGGGGGCGACGTACGCCTCACCGATCGGGGCGCGCGCCGCTTCTCCGCCGTCGTCGGTGACGTGGATCAGCCGGGCGCCGTCGGGGAGGTAGTTGCCCGGAACGTACTGGTGGTAGCGGAACACGGGCGCTCCGACGACGAGGATGAGATCGTGCCCCTCCAGGGTCTTCGACAAGTCACCGACGCCGGCGGGCAGAATGCCGCGGAAGGTCGGGTGCCGTGTCGGGAACGGGCAACGTGAGGGGGACGGGGCGATCCACACGGGTGCGCGGAGTTTCTCGGCCAGGAGCACCGCATGGGCGTTGGCGTGATCGGCGTCGACCGCCGGGCCGAGCACGAGAACCGGGTTCGTGGCCGACTCCACCGTCTCGATCAGATCGCTGATCTGATCACCGGACAGGGAAGCGGCACTGTGCACGTCGCGCCCGACGAGACCGGCGGATTCCGCGGGAGCTTCCGCCGCCCAGTCGTCGTAGGGAACGGACACGTAGACCGGCCCCTTCGCGGGCAGGAGCGCGGTGTGGATGGCCTGATTGATGGTGCGCGGCACGTCTTCCGCGCACGAGGGCTCGCTGCTCCACTTGACCAGCGGCTTCATCAACGTGCCTGCGTCGACGTTGGACAGCATGACCTCCTGCCCGATCGTCGATCGAACTTGCTGGCCTGCGGTGACGACGAGCGGGCTGTGCGAGTAGACCGAATTGGTCAGCGCGCCCATGGCATTGCCGGAGCCGGACGCGGCGTGCAGATTCACCAGAGTCGCCTCCCCGGTGACCAGCGAGTACCCGTCCGCCATCGACAGGACGGCGCCTTCGTGCAGACCGAGCACGTAGCGGAAGTCGTCCGGCATTCCGGAGAGGAAGGGGAGTTCGTTCGATCCGGGGTTGCCGAACACGGTGGTGAGCCCCCGGGCCCGCAACAGTTTGTACGTCACTTCACTCACCGTTGCCATCGGTTCTCCCTCGTGTGATCGGCGACACCGCCTGTGTCTCCGCGTCCACGCTAACGCTCCTGGGACAATAGCTCCAATGAATGTTTCCAATAGGGGCATAGAAGGTATTCATGTACTTGGTGAACGCAGTCTGCCGGCCGACCGCGGTGTGACGCGATCGGCCGGCAGACCCGAGGGGTGTGCGATTGTCAGAACGGGAACTGTTGCGCCACAGAGCGGCTGGTGCGCCACTGCCACTGGGTGAACTCGTCCCAGCTGCTCTGCGTTCCGAATCGCGTGCCGTTTCCGGACGCTCCGGTACCGCCGAACGGCGCATACGCGTCGTTGTTCAGGGTCTGGTCGTTGATGTGGACCATGCCCGTGCGGAGCTGATCGGCCAGGCGTTCTCCGCGTTCGACCGAACCCGTCTGAATTGCGGCGACCAGACCGTACTCGGTGTCGTTGGCGACGGCGATCGCTGCCGCCTCGTCCTTGACGACCACGACGGGAGCGACCGGACCGAAGATCTCTTCCTGGAAGGCCGGCATGGACGGGGTGACGCCCGCGAGAACGGTCGGCCGGTAGAACAATCCCTCGAATGTTCCGCCGGTGCGAATCTCGGCTCCGGCGTCGCGGGTTGCCTGGACGATGCGATCGACGTTGGCGACCTGGTGCTCGTTGATGAGGGGGCCGAGCGCGACCTGACCGGTGTTCGGGTCCCCGACCGGGAGGTTGGCGGCGCGCGCCGTCAGCTTCTCGAGGTACCGATCGGCCACCGATTCGAGGACGATGTGCCGTCCGGCCGTCATGCAGACCTGGCCCTGGTGGAGGAAGGAGCCCCAGGCGCCGGCCGAACTCGCGGCATCGAGGTCGGCGTCGTCCAGGACGATCAGGGCGTTGTTCCCACCGAGCTCGAGCGAGACGCGCTTGAGTGTCCGTCCCGCGGTTGCACCGACCTGGCGTCCGACGGAGGTCGAGCCGGTGAACGAGATCAGGGAGACGGCAGGGTGCTCGGACAGCGCCTGCCCGGGCTCGGCGTCCCCGGCGAGTACGTGCAGTACTCCTTCCGGCAGTCCGGCTGCCGCGAACAGCTGAGCGATCACGACGCCGCCGCTGATCGCGGTCTGCACGTCGGGCTTGAGGACGACCGCGTTACCGAGAGCGAGGGCGGGTGCGACCGCCCGCATCGCCAGGACCAGCGGGAAGTTCCACGGGCTGATGACGCCGACGACACCCAACGGAACACGCCGTCCGATGCTGACGCGGCCTTCCTGGCTGGTGGGCAGGAGGTGACCCCACGGCTGGGTGGGCAGGGCCGACGCTTCCCACAGCTCGGAGAGCACCAGGTCGACCTCGAAAGCGGCCTTGCCCGGGACGGCGCCGCCCTCGCGGATCAGCCAGCGCTCGACCTCGGCGCGGTTCGCGTCGAGTGTCATTGCGGCCTTGCGCAATACGTCCGCGCGGGCGTGACCGGTGCGGGCGGCCCATGCCGGCTGAGCGGCCGCGGCGCGGCGGGCGGCGCGGTCGATGTCGGACGCGTCCGCTGCGCCGATTTCGCCGAGTACGGCGCCGGTGGCGGGCTCGGTCACCTTGATGCTGCCGCCCGAAGCGGTGACCCAGTTGCCGTCGAAGATCTTGCCGGACCAGGTCTCGCCGCCGAGAAGGTCAGTCATGTCAGCTCCCATTCATAGAGTCGATAACGTCGATCACTTCACGGGAACGAAGCGATGTGGAACACACTGTGCCCCGGATGCGGGGGCCCGTGTTGTCCCGGAGCGACAGGATTGTTGCCGTCAGGCGACAGTGTGGGGATGGGCCTGGTGCCGGGCATCCGACGGTGTCATCCCGTACTCGGCACGGAACGCGCGCGTGAACGCGGGCGCGTCGTAGAAGCCGTATCGCGACGCCAGCGAAGAGATGGTGCGGTCGAGCAGATTCGGGTTGGTGAGGTCCCGGTGAACGCTCGCCAGCCGTTCACGGCGGATGACCGCGCTGAGGGTGTGGCCGTAGTCGGCGAAGATGCGCTGCAATGTGCGCGGCGACATGTGCAGTGCCGACGCGATCGACCCGACGCTGAGGCCCGGGTCGGCGAGATTGCGGCGAACATGGCGGAGGATCTGGTCCCGAACCGCGGACGAGGGCGGGGTCGAGCGAGTCTCCGGCGCGGTGAGCACTGCCGACACGAGGCTCATGCCCGCGTCACCGAGCAGGGTGGCAGCCGAGGGGTCCACGTCGGCGCCCTCTGCGACCGCGGTCGTGACGAAGTGCTCGAGCAGCGCGCCGGACCCGGCCCGCACGTCGTAGGTGCGTTCCAAACACTCCCGGACCTCGTTCGGCGTGAGAACGAACGAGTGGCGTGGAAACGTGACGACGGAGCACGACCAGGTGTCCGTGAAGGACAGTTCGTACGGCAGGGCCACGTCGTACATCACCGCACGACCTCGGTCGACGACGAGTTCCCGCTCCCCTTGATGCAGAACTGCGCGACCCTTGTTCACCGCGCACAGCTTCAACGACTCGGACGGATTCCGCCGAGCGGCTCGGGGGCTGCGGCTCAGCACCTGCGGTGTCCCCGAGATGGTGAAGGCCTCCACGTTGCCGAGCAGGACCGACTGCATCGTCCCCGTGACCGGGGCGTCCGAGGCAAGCCGAGGTGCGAGTCCACCGAATTCGGTGGACATGATCTCGCTCCAGTAGTCCGTCACTCGATTCACGTCGGCATCACCACACCACATCTTCGCCTGCACGACAGTTCTGCTCGAACAGTATGACGCTACTCGAGCTTCACGTCGTTGCGTCCTGCCGCGCGATTCCGGGCACCGTCGCGGCCGGTTCGACGGCCGGATTCTTCCTCTGCCGAGGGACCAGCAGTGCGGCGATCGCACCGATGACGGCGATCAGCGCGAACAGGTAGAAGGCGGGTGCGACATTCGACCCGTTGGCGATCACCAGACCGGTCAGCGTCGGACCCGTCACGCCGCCGAGCCTGCCGACCGAGGCCACCCACGCTGTTCCGGCCGCGCGGCTCGACGCCGGGAAGTATGAGGCGGCGAATCCGTAGATCAGGACCTGAGCGCCGATCGTTCCGGCACCGGCGACGAAGGCGAGGGCGAACAACAACCACGAGGACACATCCGTGCTGAGGACCAGGATCGCCACCGCGGCACTCGCCAGCGATGCGGCGGTGACAGCTTGCGGGCCGATCCGGTCCGACAGCCGGGAAGCAAACAGCGGAACGATGATGGCGCCGGCATTGAGTACCAGCAGGAAGGTCAGTGCGGAGCTGCTGCCGAATCCGGACGACTGCATCAACTTGGGAAGCCACGTGTTCAGCGCGTAGGTCAGCAGCAGCCCGCATGCGCTGAGCAGCCCGAACAGCAGGGTTGCGCGCCGCAACTCCCGGGTGAACAGGGCCCGCGGCCCCACTTTCTCACCGGGGCGCGGAGGCTCCGGACGATCGATTCCGGCGCGGTCGGCGATGCGGTTCGCTTCGTCGACATTGCCGCGGGCGAGCAGGAAGCTCGGCGACTCGGGCAGCAACTTCAGCATGATCGGCACGAACACCAGGAGTGGTACGAGGCCGATCCAGTACATGGCCCGGACACCGAACGCATCCACCACCACGAGTCCGAGGAGGGACGCCAGAACGCCGCCGCCGGGGAAGCCGGCCCACACGATGGCACTGTAGGTGTGGTTCTTACCCTTGGGCGAGAACTCGACCGCCATGGCGGCGGCCAGTGGAATGAGTGCGCCGACGCCCACGCCGACGAAGAAGCGCGCCACTCCGAACAGTGTGGCGTCGGGGGCTATGGCGCACACGCCCATCCAGGCCGAGAACCACCCGGTGGCGCTGATCATCAATGTTCGGCGCCCGAGTCGGTCGGCGATCCCGCCGACGAAGATCGAGCCGACCAACATGCCGACGAGCGCGTAGCTTCCGATTACTCCGGCCCGCGCCGGGGTCAGGTTCCACGCCGGGTCGGCGAGCATCGACGGGAGGGTGGTCCCGTAGGCCACCATGTCGTAGCCCTCGAACACGACGGCCAGCAGGCACAGCAGAAGCACGACGCGCGCCGATGTCCCGGACCCTTCTCGTTGTCCCGTGGCTGATTGATCGCTCATGTCGGCTTCTCTCTCGCAATGGTGTGAGGGTTCATCGGGCGACTGGCGAGTGGCCGTCGGGTCTGGCTGCGCCACACCGAACCGGGGACCTGCGCCGACAATTCGTCGGTGGGTGTCCCGGGTGGGCGGCCCTCGCTGTGCTGCACGTCACGGTATCCGGCGGGGCGGAATAGCTCCAATGAATGTTTGACATACCCCCATCGATGGTGTCTATTTCATTTCATGACCGACTTCGATCTGAATCTGGTGCGGACGTTCCTGCTCCTGTACGAGACACGGAGCGTCACACGAACTGCCGAGCGCCTCTCGCTCACCCAGCCGTCGGTCAGCCACGCCCTGAGCCGGATGCGGAAACAGTTCAACGACAGCCTCTTCAGCCGATCGCCGTCAGGTCTGCAGCCGACGGAACTGGCGAGTGCGATGTATCCGAGGCTTCGTCAGGCGTTCGAGGTCATCGACACCACGGTGAGTGGTGTGGGCCAGTTCGATCCCGCGACGTCGCGCCGCACCTTCCGACTCCACGCCACCGACCTCGGTGAAGTGAGTCTGCTACCGCCGGTGCTCGGTCTCATCGCGGAGACTGCTCCGGGGGTCGACGTCCACATCATTCCGCTCAACTTCGCCGTGGTCGAGACCGAACTCCGGCAAGGGCAGGCCGACGCCGTCATCTGCACCCCGAGGATCACCGCGCCCGACTTCGAACGCGACATCCTGCTCCGTGACAGCTATTGCGGAATCTGCAGCGCATCGCATCCGCGTGTCGGCACCGATCCGACACTCGACGAATTTCTGGCCGAGCGTCATGTCGCCGTCGATGTGAGCGCCGGCCACACGGACGTCGACAGGTCGTTGTCCCTGCTCGGCCACTCACGCGACGTCGCGTTGCGCATCGCGCATTTCGCGGCCCTTCCGCAGCTGATCGAGAAGACGCCCCATCTCTCGATCATCCCCCGGTCGGTGTCGGACAAGTTCTGCCGGATGGCCGACGTGAAAACGTTCGAACTACCGTTTTCCGTTCCAGCCGTAGAGATTTCGCTCTACACCTACAAGAGGGTGCTTCCGGACCCCGGCACCGAATGGTTCCGTGCCACGGTGAGAAGGGCCTTGGGCGCCGAGACGAACCGGAATCGGGATGTAGTTACCGCGCGGTGAGTCGGATCACGGGGTATTCCCGGTCGGACTTGCTCTGGTACTTCGCGATGCGTGGCTGGGCGGTGGCGATGCGCTGCCATGCCTGCTCACGCTCGGCGCCGTCGAGCTGGTGCGGGGTCACCGGCGTGGCGCCGTGGCCGGGCAGTTCGATGGTCGCCTTGTCGGGGTGCGCCATCAGATTGGCATGCCAGTCCGGGTTCTGGCTACCGCCGCCCGACGCGACGACCAGCCGGGCGTCACCACCGTCGTCGAACCACGCCACCGGCGATTGCCGCGGCTCCCCACTTCGGCGGCCGACGGTGTTCAGGATCAGTACGTCCATGCCCATGAACTGGCCGTGGCCACGTCGGATCTTGCGGTTCATGCGGGCGTTCATCTTTCGCTGCATCCACCGCGAAAACGCGCCGGGGGTTCCGGGCTTCCGCTTGCCTGCTTGGTTGTTCGTCGTCATGTGCTCTCTCCAATCGGTCCATTCGCCTCGCGACATTTACGACAGAGCCAGATCCACAGCTCCTGACAGTATCTCCCGGCTCGACCCGCCGAGGAAGCTCGACTGAATAGTGATGTTCATGGCAATGACGCTAGGTGCGGCCCGGTGGTCAGCGCTTCTCGATTCCTGACCGCTTTGGTCGCCGGTGAGGACGACCATGTCGGGATTCGATCCAGCGCACGCCTGAGACGGGCACTCGTATGAGTGCCCGTCTCACTGCCTACCGCAGCGGTGGTGCGATCACTCCGTCGTCGATCGGCGAGTCGTACGGCTGTTTGGTGGTTCGTTCCAGGAACTCCTCCGTCGCGAGCTTCAGCAGGGCTGAATCTGTGAGGAGGTTCATCGCCGATCCGGCCATGACCTTGGCCGCGTGGATCATGCCCTTGTGTGCGGCGGGGAGCTTCCCTTGGGCGACCAGCTGCCATGAATGCGCGGGGGTGCCGCGAGTGACACAGGCGGTGGTGCATTGCACGGTGGGAGTGACCCAGCTCACGTCGCCGACATCGGTCGACCCCGTGAGCACGCGCCGGGGCGCGCCGGCGACGAAGGTGATCACGCCGTCGTGGAGGGGGCTGTCGCCCTCTTCGATTGTGGTGCCGAACATGTCGATCGGCTTGTCCGTGCGGAACTTTCGTGCGATTGCCAGGTCTTCCTCGTCGAACGGCACCGGACCGAGCTCGAGGAGCGTGTCCTGCATCGATTCTTCCAGCACCGTGTTTCCCAAGAGGTTCGAGGAGCCCCCGTCGATCTCGATCTCCACCGCGGTTTCGGTCATCAACGCGGCGCCCTCGGCGATCTTGCGAACGCGCTCGAACAGTGCGCGCATGTCCCGGACGTTGGGTGCCCGGACGACATAGTAGGCCTCGGCGTACGGCTGGACGACGTTCGCCGAGCGCCCGCCTCCGTCGAGGATGGCGTAGTGGATGCGGCAGTCGGAGTGCATGTGCTCGCGGAGGAAATTGACGCCGACGTTCATCAGTTCGAGGGCGTCCAATGCGCTGCGGCCGAGTTCCGGCGACGCTCCGGCGTGGGAGGCGACGCCCGTGAAGCGAACATAGGACTGCATGTACGCGAGGCTGTGGTCACGTTGCACCAGGGTGCTGTCGCCCGGATGCCAGCAGATCGACGCGTCGACGTCGTCGAACGCCCCGGCTTTGACCATGAAGGTCTTGCCCGCTGCGGCTTCCTCCGCGGGGCATCCGTAGTAGCGGACGGTGCCCGGTAGCCCGTTCTCGTCGAGATGGCGTTTGACGGCGGTGGCGGCGAGCAGCGAGCCGGCGCCGAGGAGGTGGTGGCCGCAGCCCTGGCCGTTACCCGAGGTGTTGGACGGGTCGGGGGTGCGTTCGGGGTTGCCGGATTCCTGGCTCAGGCCGGCGAGCGCGTCGTATTCACCCAGAATGGCGATGACGGGTTCACCCGAACCGGCCTCCGCGCTGAATGCGGTCGGCACACCACCGATCGCCCGGGTGATGCGGAACCCTTCCGTGCGTGCCAGCTCGATGTGACTTTCTGCTGATGCTGTTTCTTCCCAACGTAATTCGGGATTGTCCCAGATCGCGTCACTGAGCGCGCTGAACCGGGGTGCAAGCTCGTCGATCAGGCGGGCAAGGTCGTGCGTGGTGCTCATGTCTTTCCTATCCGTCGAATGAGATGGTGATGGGATGGTCAGTCGAGGGAGCTCCACCGCGGAGTTGCCGCGGGACCCCGATGTGCCTCGTACCAGGCGGCGACCTGGAGGACGGTCAGGTCCTGCCGGCGATCTGCGGCGATCTGCAGGCCGATCGGCCTTCCGTCCTTGGAGAATCCGCAGTTGATCGAGGCCGCGGGGGTGCCCGCGGCGTTGAATGCGGACGTGAAGTTGGCCGAGCCCGCGAACTCGTGGATCATGGGGCTTTCGGCCGGCCCGGCGAGGATGCCGGAGGTGGGGGACAGGACCGCGTCGTAGCGGCGCAGCATATCCACGGTTTCTTGAACGAACGGCCCGATCGAGTCGTAGGCCTGCATGAGCTCGAGGGAGGAAAGCGAGCCGATGCTCGACACCGCCGCCACCATCTCCTGATTCGCCTTGGAGAGGTCGTCGACGATGTTCTTGTCGTTCATCTGCGCCCACAGATGCGCGGTGAAAAAGGGAATGAATCCAGTGGTCAGGTAGTCCCGGGACAGGTAGGGCTCGACGATCTCCACCCGGGCACCGGCGGCTTCGAACACCGCGACCGCCCGACGGATCGCCGCGACGATCTCGGGATCGGCGGTCTTACCGTCCACCGGAGCGAAATTGACGCCGATGCGCAGCCCGCGGATGTCGATGTCGAGGTCGGTCCACTCGATCGATTCGTCGGGGAGCGCGCTGTGGTCGCGTGCATCAGGGCGAGCGAGGAGAGCCATCGTGAGGGCGGCGTCGCGCACCGTGCGGGTGATCGGACCCGCGCAGCGGCCGAGGTAGGTGTCGTTGATCGGCACCCGCCCGTAGGACGGCTTGAACCCGAACGCCGCGTTCATCGCCGCGGGTATGCGGATCGACCCACCGATGTCGGTTCCGATGTTGACCGGCGCGTACCCGAGGGAGGCAGCGACGGCCGCGCCGGATGACGAGCCGCCCGTGTTCCAGGCGAGATTCCAGGCGTTGCGTGCGATGCCGTGACGGGACGACACCCCGGAGCCCAGCCCGCTGAAATCGGGCATGCTGGTGCTGGCGACCACCAGGGCGCCCGCCTCCTGCAGACGGTCGACGACGGGTGAGTTCTCCGTTGCGATCACGGGTTCGCGTGCGGCGGTTCCGTACGACTGCGGCAGACCGATCTTCGCGGTGTTTTCCTTGATGGTGACCGGCACGCCGTCCAGGGGGCCGAGTGCGGTGCCGCTGCGCCACCTCTCGCCGCTGCGCCGCGCGGACTCACGAGCTTCGTTGGCGTCGATCACGTAGATCGCGCGGTGCGTATCATCCTTCGCTGCGATCCGCTCAATGGTCGATTCCAGTGCGTCGAGCGGCGTGAGCGATCCGTTGCCGAATGCCTCGTTAAGTTCGGCGATGCTCGTCGGGTGTCCGGCAATTGCGGTGTCGTGCACAGGTAATTCCTTTCGATTGAATGACGTGATCAGGCGCGAGCCGGTTCGTTTTCGCCGACAGTCGGCGCGGGGACCTCGGAAGCGATCCGCGGGTGACGAGAACCGAGGAACGGGGCCAGGACAGCGATGGCGATGCAGAGGGCCGCACAGATCGCCCAGACTGTCGCGTAGGAGGTGAACGACGAAATCGAGCTCGTCTTCTCGCCCACGGTCACCGAGGTGACCAGAGATGACATGAGGAGGGCGAACATTGCCCCGGCGACCGATCCCGCTCCGGTTCGGGAGCTGTTGTAGAGGCCGGAGGCGATACCGACCGAATCCTCGGGAGCGCGATTGACGATGATCGCCGGCACCACACCCGCGAGTATTCCGACGCCGAAGCCCAACAAGAACAGCCAGATCGAGAAGGTGACCACACTTCCGTGCGCGACAAGCATCGCCACGTATCCGGCGGCGCTGACGAGTGCCCCGAACACGACGGCGAAGCGTGGTGTCAGCGTGCGCGCGATCCGGTCGCTGATCGTCGAGGCGATGAATGCTCCGGTGGCAGTGATCGACAGGAGGAGACCCGCGACCGTGGCTGTCACACCGAGGCCGTACCCGTACGCATTCGGATCGGCTCGCGAGAACAACGAGATGGGCGCCTGGGAACCGAACGACTGAGCTCCGAGCAGTGCAGCGATGAGCATCGGGAGCACGAGACGGCCCCGCTTCAGGACGCGGAAGTCGATGAGGGGGTTGGTCACTCGATTCTCGACCACCACGAACGCCGCCAACGCGACCGCACCTGCGGCGACGAGAGCGACGATCAGCGGGCTTGCCCACCCGATCGCGTTGCCGTTGGATACGCCCCCCATCACCATGAGCAGGCCGGACGACAGGAGAGCCGCCCCTGCCCAATCGATGCGCCCCTCCTTGCGTACGGTCGTCTCACGAACGAGGAAGTGGGCGACGGGAACGCAGATCGCCAACATGATCCCGGGAACCAACAGCACGACGGTCAGGTTCTCGATGCGGGTCATGAACCAGCCCGCGAGGAATCCGCCGACGATGACGCCGCCGGTGAGTGCCCCGATCAGACGACCGATATTGCGCCCCGCCCGGTCGGGATCCCGGTGCCGGACGATGGCGAATTCCAACGGCAGGAAAGCGATCAACGGGGCCTGCAGGGCACGGCCCACGAGAAGGACGGCGAACGACGGGGCGAACGCGACGACGAAGGATCCCACGGCCACTGCCGCCGCGGACGCCACGAGCATCCTGCGATGGCCGTACATGTCACCGAGCTTGGCGATGATCGGCACGCAGGCCACCGATGCGAGTAGGAATATCGCATTCACCCAGTTCAGCGCTGCTGCCGAGGTCCCGTGGTGTTGTCCGATGCTTGTGAGAAGCGGTGGATACCACCCCTGCAACAGACCGCTTCCGAACTCCATGACGATCAGGAAGCCGACGGCCGCGGAGGTTCCGGTGGCCCGCCTCGCGCCGGTGTGCGGCGTAGTGCTCATATGTTCCTCCAGCGAAATCTGTGTGGTGGTCGTATCCTCAGTCCGGTTGAAATCCGATAAGTTAAATGTCAGGAAACGATGCAAAGTGGCCTCCTCGAAACCGGATTCTCTGCGCAGAGACTCCGATCTACGGCTGATTCACGCTCTGCAACTCGAGCCGCGAGCATCGTGGACCGAACTGGGCCGGGCTCTCGCCACCGATCCCGTCGGGCTCGCCCGGCGATGGGCCAGGATCACCGATGAGGGGCTTGCGTGGATTACTGGGCAACGTCGCTACTTCCCCGCAGTGGCCATCGTCGAGATCGAATGTGCGCAGGGGAAAGCCGCCGAGACTGCGAGTCTGCTCGCCGACGAAGAGATTGTGCGCACCATCGATCACACGTCCGGTGGGCGCGATCTCGTCGCCGTGGTCGCGGCAGCCGACCTCGAGTCGCTGTCGGCGTTCGTGATCGATCGTCTGGGTGATCAGCGTCTGATCACCCACGCTCGCACGCACCTGGTGACCGAGGTTCTCGTGGAGGGCAGCGACTGGAGGTTGAACGCCCTCTCCGAGTCGGAGGCTCGGCGGGTTCCCCGGGCCAAGGCGCCCCGGCCACGTGCAGCACGGCAGGTTCCCGCCGACCTCGAGGCGGTGATCGTCCGCGAGTTGTACCGCGACGGACGAACACCTACCGGTGACATCGCCGCGCAGGCGGGCGTCAGCAATCAGCGAGTTGCCGATGCCATTGCGACACTCCGTCACTCGGGTGACCTCGTACTACGGACGGATGTCGCCCGCAGCTACACCGGGTGGCCGATCAACGCCTGGTACTTCGTGCAAGTGCCTGCGTCGTCGATCGATCGGCTTCGATCGACGCTGTCGCGGCTCGCGGAAGTCCGGCTCGCGGTCACCACCGCGAGCCGCTACAACCTCGTCATGACCCTATGGATTCGTGACCTTGCCGACGTCAACCGATTCGAAGCCTTGCTCGAGAAGGTCCTCGCGGGAGCCCGCATCGCCGATCGCGCCGTCGTCATACGACCGGCAGTACACCTCGGGCGCCTGTTGGATGCCCGGGGATTCGTCACCGGACTGTCCAGCCTTCACGACGACCCTGCCCCGCCCCGGACGCGGGACAGGGCAGTGAACGCCGAGGAAGCGGGGCAAGTTGTTACCGACGTCGGCTCGTAACAGCTCGAATCGACGTCACCCGACCGGGCTGGGCCCCAGCGCATCGATGGCCTCGGTCACCTCGGGCACGGCGGTCGCCGTCACGTCTTCGAGGCCCGGCACGGATCGGTAGCCCGCGCGCACGACCCCGCCGGTGCAGTCGTACTCGACGATGCCGAGTTGATGGAGCGGCCCGGGAACGGCGTCACCCTCGCCGGCCACGAATCCGGTGGACGGCGCCCAGACCTCGAGCACCCCGTCGCGGACGGTCTGCCGGTAGCAGTGCAGGTGCCCACTGCCGACGGCGGCAAGTGACATCTTCCCGAGAGCCGTGAGCAGCCGGGTACGGGATTCCCCGATGTCGACGGCATGCCCGACCGGTTCGTCCAGTGCTTTCCAGACCGGCTTGTGCAGGAACACGATCACCCGCTGCGAGTCGGGAACGTTCTCGGCGACGTCCTCGACCCAGGCCCACTGGCTGGTCTCCCGGTCGAGACCGGAACCGAAGAGCTCGCTGTTCAGCCCGAGCACCGTCCAGTCGTCGACGTCGTGGCGCCAGTGATCGGGACCCCACGCCGTCTCGAAGGCGGCGACCCGCCTATCGGTTACGCCGATACCCTTCCACGGCGCGGAGCCCGGCTCCCCGACGTCGTGATTGCCGGGCACGACGAGCACCGGAGCGGTGAACCGCTGCATCAACGTGTGGGCGTGCGCACGGTCGTCGGCATCGTCGGGGTGGATGATCACGATGTCGCCGGAGTGCACGATGAGATCGGGACGGACCTGATTGTTCACGTAGTCGACGACGCGTTCGAAGTTCTGCTGTGTGCGTCCTCCGCGGGCGGACAGGTGCGTGTCACTGATCTGGACGATCTTCATCGGAGCTCCTTCGGGTTGTGGCCGGCCGAACGTCATTTGAGGCCGGACCGGACGAATGCGTCGCGCACGTAGCGCTGCAGGAACAGGTAGATCAGAAAGATGGGCAGGCACGCGAGGCCCGACGCCGCCATCACAGCACCCCAGTTGTTGCCTTCTGCGCCGAGGAAGCCGCGAATTCCGATCTGGACGACCGCATTCGACTGGCGCATGATCAGCGACGGCCACAGGTACTCGTTCCATGCCGAGATGAACAGCATGATGCCCAGCGCCGCGAGCGCCGGTCTCATGTTGGGCAGCACCACCTTCCACAGGGTTGCCCACGAGTTCTGGCCGTCGATGTGGGAGGCATCCAGCAATTCTCGCGGAAACGCCTCCATGTGCTGGCGCATCAGCAGAACACCGAACGCCGAGCACAGATTCGGGATCACGATCCCGGCAACGGTATTCAGCAGGCCCATCTGAGAGATGAGGAGGTAGTTCGGAATCATGGTGACCTGGAACGGCACCAGCCACGATCCGACGAACAGCAGAAACAGCACCTGCTTCCCGAAGAACGTCCACCGCGCGAACGCGTAGGCGGCCGGGATCGCGACCAGAAGCTGGCTGACGGACATCGCCAGTGCCATGACGAACGTGTTGACGAGCATCGACGCCATCGGAATGGTCTCCCACACGTAGCGGAAGTTGTCCAGACTGAAGGGAGACGGCACCGGGCTGACGGACAAGGAGTCCTCGGGACGACGGAATGCGGTGGCGAACATCCAGTACACCGGGAAGATACTGAACACGGTGACGGCGGCGAGAACCACGTGCCCGGTCGCCACCCGGCTGCGGGAACGGGTGGCCACCGGGGCGTCGCCGGGATCGCGGGCCGGGGCAGCGACGGTGGTCGATCGGGCCGGTGCATCGACAAGTGCAAATGCCATGGGGTGTCCTAGTTATCGTAGAAGCTCAGTCGGTCCGACACACGAACGAACACGACGGCGATCAGTCCGAAGCCCAGAAAGAACAGGGTTCCCGCGGCAGCCGACAATCCTGCGTCGAAATTCTGGAATCCGAACTGGTACAGCAGGTAGTAGATGTTGGTGGAGGCGCCGCTCGGGCCGCCCTGCGTGACGATGTCGATGATCGGGTACGCCCACTGCGCGCCCAGCAGGATCGTCATGAGGCCGAGGAACACGAGCGTCGGGGACAGCAGCGGCAGGGTGATCTTGCGGGTGATGGTCGCCTGTGACGCGCCGTCGAGGGCCGCCGCCGACGCGTAGTCGGGATTGATTCCGGCCAGTCCGGCGGAGATGACGAGCACACCGAAGCCGAGCATCTGCCACCCGACGATCAGCACGACACCGAGCATCGCGAGGCCGGGTTCTCGAAAGACGTTGCCCAACTCGAAACCCAGGGTTGCGGCCGCCCGGGGGATCGTGCCGCCCTCGGGATTGAACAGCCACCGCCAGATCGCACTGCCTGCCACCGGGGTGATGAGGAACGGGACGAAGATCAGGGCCTGGTAGAGCGTCTTCCAGCGTCCGGCCACCCGGTTCGACAGCAGCGCGACGACCATCGGCAGCAGCAACGAGAACACCATGAACGCGAGGACGTACACAATCGTGTTCCGCAGTGCCTGATGGAGTTCGGGCAGCGACAGTACGCGAACGTAGTTGTCCATTCCCACCGGAACCTTCGGGCTGGTGGGCACCATGTTCCACTTGTAGAACGACAGGCCGATGGTCTCTCCGAGCGGCTTGTAGATCCACACGATCAGCAGGACTACGGCGGGCAGGAGGTACAGGTACGGCGCGAGACCGCGTCGCACCCGGCCGGCCGGCGACGGAACTGCCGGTGTGCCGGCGCGGACGGCCGAGGCTGCGGCCGGAACTTCGACGAACATCAGACGCCGGGCGCCGTGAGCTGCTCGATCGACTGCCGGATATCCTCCGCAGTCATCTCGTACACCGCTGGGGAAACCTCGAGCGGGACCACCGTGTGCAGGACCCGGTCGCGGTAGACGTGCACCATGTTGAAACCCTGCGCGCCGTCCTGGCCGCGGATGCTGCCCTCGTCGACGAGCAGATCCTGTGTGTAACAGGTCGCCGATGCCACCGACACCGGGATGCCCGCGAACGTGCACGTCGTGGAGTAGTGCAGGTGTCCGGCGAGAATTCCGCGGACGTCGGTGCCCGCGAGCACCGTCTCGAGCCGGTGCTGTTCCTTCAGCTCTACCGACTCGATGGCGTCGAGCAGGCCCGGCACCGGCGGATGGTGCAGGGCGAGCAGTGTGCCGTGCGGTGCCGGCACGGCCAGGACGTCCGTCAGCCAGGCGAGCTGTTCGTCGCTGATCAGACCGTGGTGGAACCCCGGAACCGTGCTGTCCAGCACGATGATCCGCAATCCGTCGACATCGACGACCGCATCGACAGAGTCCTGGGTGGGTTCGGCGTCGAGCAGGCCGCTCCGGAAGGCGGGCCGGGCGTCGTGATTGCCCATCACCCAGATCACCTTCGCGCCGAGGCGCTCCGCGGCGGGCTCGACGATCCGGCGCAGGCGTACGTACGCCTCGGGCTCGCCCATGTCGGCGAGGTCGCCGGTGAACACGATGGCCTCGGGCGGCCGGCCGGCCTTCTCGAGCCGCTCGAACAGCCGGGAGAGGTTGGCGTCGCTGTCGACCGAATCGTGGAGCAGGGCGCCGTCGGTGACGAAGTGGGTGTCGCTCACATGCAGGATGTAGTGGTCGGGTTCCCCGTACTGGGACATGAGGTTTCTCCTGTAGAAAGTGGGGGTCAGGCGACGAGTGCGCCGCGCAGGTCGTCGAGTTCACGCTCGGTCGTGCCGTGGCCGAGGAGGTAGTCGCGGACGCCGCCGTGTGTGGCGGTGATCGAGTCGAGGGTCGTGCGCATCAGCGCGGCAGGGCTGGCGCCGACCAGGTGATCGACGTCAACGCCGTCGGGCAGACCGCGGGCGCGCATCTTCACGGCCATGCCGAGCGCCCAGTCGCCGGCCAGCAGGACCTCGGACATCGCGTAGTCCGCGACGATGTCCCGTTGATCGACACCCACCGCCGCGAGTGTCAGAGCGACGACCAGACCGGTGCGATCCTTTCCCGCGGTGCAGTGAACGACGGTCGGGTCGTCACCCGAGGCGGCGATGGCGCGGACGGCGCGGGTCAACCGATGTCCGTAGTTCTCGACCATGTCGCGGTAGACGACCGCGAGGTCGAAGTTCGCGCCGTCGAGATCGATTTCGCCCTCGTACACCGGCAGGTGTTCCACCCGGTGTCCGACGCCGTCGAGTGCGGTCGGGCTGTCGTCCAGCTCCTGCTGTTCGCGGAGGTCGATGACGAGAGCGAGTCTCCGCTTCCGGAGCAGGTCGCGGGCCGGCTGGTCGAGCTGGTGAAGCGCGTCCGAACGGAACAGCTTGTTCCACTTGGTGGTCCCCGAGTCCGTGGGGAACCCGCCGAGATCGCGGAAGTTGTAGGTGCCGGTCAGATTCAGGCGTCGATGATTCGTCGGCGCAGGCAGAGTGCTGGTCATGGTGTCGGTTTCTCGTCCTGTTCGGAATTGGTTACTGAATGAGTTCCTGCACGCGCTGCTGCGCCGCCTGCATGGCGTCGGCGGGGTCCTTGCCGTAGTAGACCGCGTCCTCCACCGCCTGGCCGAGGATGTCGTCGGCCTGCACATAGCTGTTGCCGGGGTAGGACTTCCAGGCCTCGAGTTTGTCGAGCTGGCCGAGATTGGGTGCCAGGAGGGGGTTGTTGTCGGCCCATTCCTTCAACGAGGACGGATCCTCGGTGAGCGACGGGCGCAGCGGAAGGTAGCCGATCTTGCTGGAGATCTCGGTGTACGCATGGTCGCTCGTCATGAACTTGATGAACTCCCACGACGCGCGCTGCTTCGCCGGATCCTGTGAGAACGTGAACAGAGCCGATCCCGAGTTGGTCGGCACGGCCGCGTGCCCCTCGAATGCGGGCATCGGTGCGGCACGCAGGTCCCAGCCACCGGTCGCCGCCGACTTCATGAACATCCCCTGCAGAGCCGACGTCTGCAGCTGAATCGCCACGTCGCCCTTCGCGAAACTCTCGTACTGGGTGGTCGAGTCGAGATTGGCGAGAACACCGTCGTCATACATCTGCCGCAACGCGGTCACCGCCGACACCGCGCCGGGCTCACCGAATTCGATGGTCTTGCGGTCCTGCGACAGCACATCGCCGCCCGCCGAGCGGAACAGCGCCTGCATGCACCAGTTGCCGCCCTTGACCGAGCACGACACGGACAGCGCCGGCTTGCCGGTCGCCGCGGTCACGGCCTTGGCGGCAGCCGCCACCTTCGGCCACGTCGACAGGTCGGCGTCGGCGGGCAACCCGGCCTTCGTGAGCGCGGTCGCGTTGTAGAAGAGGGTGGGGGTGGAGAACACGTACGGGATGCCGTACGTCTCGCCGTCCCAGTCGCCGAGCGTCGCGGCCCGTGGGTGGAACGGGTGCTCGCCACCGAACGTCGCGTCCACGGCCTCGGTGCCGAACAGTCCGTCGAGCGACTGGGCGCCGAGTTCGTTGACGGCGAAATCGAGGGTGTCGAAGGTCAATTGGGCTACGTCGGGGGGCGATCCGGCGAGCATCTGCGTCTGCACACTACTCGCGGTTCCGGCGCCGGCCGTGCCGCTGCCCTGCGGCGGCTGGGCCTTCACGCGGATGTTCGGATGCTGCGCCTCGAAGTCGGTAACGAGGCCGTTGATCGTGTCCGACCAGAGTCCGGCCTGTTGGAGGTTGTAGGACTCGAAGACGATGTCGACCTGCTGGTCGGGGCCCAGTTCCGGGACCGGTGCGCCGGTGCCCGAGGTGCCTGGCGCGGCCCCGCCGGTGGCACAGCCAGTCAGAGCGGCGGCCACGGCCGCCACTACGACGGCAGAGAATGTCGATCTACGCATCACGCTGCTCCTGTTGCGGAAAGTGTTTCGGGAGAGTGGTCCACAGCCGTGGGGGCCGCGGAGTCGAAGTCGGTGAGTTCGGGGACGTCCACCCATTCCAGGCGACGTCCGGTCGCGCGGTCGAAGAGGTGCACGTGGGCGGGATCCGCGGTGAGGACGGCGGATCGATGGGCGCGCAGTGCAATCGGTCGCGGTGCTCGCACGCAGACCGTGGCACCCCCGACCTCGCAGTATGCGACCTGCTCGCTGCCGAGATTCTCGACGGACGTGACGTCGACCGACAGCCGCACCCCTTGATGATCCACAGGGTCGGCGACGCGGAGATGCTCCGGCCGGATGCCCAGGACGACGTCGCGGCCGTCGGTGTGTCCCGGCCACAGCGGTGCGGTCGCGCCCTCGGCGGACGCGACAACAGTGCCGTTCACGGTGCGGACGCGTGCGTCGAGCAGGTTCATTGCGGGACTGCCGAGAAAACCGGCGACGAACACGGACGCCGGCCGGTCGTAGACGTCCTCGGGTGTTCCGACCTGTTCGAGTGCGCCGTTGTTCAGCAGGGCGATCCGCGTCGCCATCGTCATCGCCTCGACCTGATCGTGGGTGACGTACACGAACGTGGCCCGGAGCCGGCGATGGAGGTCGGTGAGCTCGCGCCGCGTCGCGGTCCTGAGCTTGGCGTCGAGGTTGGACAGCGGCTCGTCCATCAGGAACGCCTTCGGATTACGCACGATCGCGCGCCCGACCGCGACGCGTTGCCGCTGGCCACCGGACAGTTCCTTCGGCTTTCGGCCGAGCAGGTGCGCGATGTCGAGTTGCTGCGCGACGGCCTCGACGCGCTCGGCGGCCTCCGACTTGCGCATCTTCTTCACGCGCAACGGAAAGGCGAGGTTCTTCGCGACGCTGAGGTGCGGGTAGAGCGCGTAGCTCTGGAAGACCATCGCGACGTCCCGGCGCCGGGAGGGCGCCGCGGTGATGTCGTCGTCGTCGAGCAGGATCCGTCCGCTGGTCGGCTCGAGCAGGCCCGCGAGCATCCTCAGCAGCGTGGTCTTTCCGCACCCGCTGGGCCCGAGGAGGACCAGGAAATCGCCGTCCCGGATGTCGAGGTCGATGTTGTCGACCGCGGTGAAATCTGCGAACTTTCGACTCAGATTCTCGATCCGAATCCTGCCCATTGGCCTCTCCCGATGAAATGACGTTACCCAATCTCGGCGAGACGGGGAATTTCGTTACATCGGTAGTTAGCCAGGGTCAGGTTAATGGTGGGCGAATGGCGGTCCAATCATCGGTGATGCTTCGCGCAACGGCTGTAGCTCGATGCCGTCACGGATGGATCAGCGGCACAATCTGTTTGAACGTCTCGGCCGCAGCCTCGGCCGAGCCGCCCCGCGCACGGCAGACGGCGATCTGCAGGCTGATGAGGAACGCGAGCTGCACCACCGTGGCCGACGCGCCCAGTCCGCCCCACGGTCCCGTACCGCCACCGATGACCAGTCCGATGTCGGATTTCTCCACGAGGGTCGAACGGGCGTAGCTGGTGACGCCGATGACCGTGGCCCCCGCTGCCCGCGCGGCCTCGAGCGGCCGCAGGGTGACCGAGTTCAACCCGCTGTCGCTCACCGCGAGGCACACGTCACGGGACGTCAGGCGCCCGGCAGTCAACTGCTGGATCACGGCGTCGGTCGGTGCTTCGGCGTGGCGGCCGTTGAGAATGAACCGCACGGCCACGGCCGCCGCCGACGGTCCCGAGCCGCCGTTGCCGACAACGAGCACCCGCTCCGCCTCCGCGAGCGCCGTCACCGCCCGCTCGAACGAGTCTTCGTCGAGGGGTGCCAGGGCGCCGGCGAGATCCGTCGCCAGTTCGGCGAACACAGCCCGCACCAGTCCGGTGCCGTTCTCTTCGGCGGCGGGTGTTCCCCCCAACTCGGTATCGGCGGACCCCAGATCCCTCAGCAGCAACATCCGTAAGTGCTGGAACCCCTTGAAACCCAGATTCTGGCACGCACGGATGACGGTGGCAGTCGACGTCTCAGCGTGTTCCGCGACGTCGGCGGCCGACCACCAAGCAACATCCTGCGGGCGCTCCACGCAGACGTCCGCCACGCGACGCTCGCTCGGAGCCAGCTTGGGTGCGACGGCTCGGATGGCTGAGAGGGTGGTCCCCACGGGCGGATCGATCGACGACGCAGTCATGAGCCTTGAATAACACACAGCGGTGAACGAAGGACACGCCGATGACCCACCGCGCAGGTGGCGAACCGAGGCGTGTGGCGAAAGTTGCTGTCTCTCAATCGGTACGCAACCTCAGTTGAGTGGGACGTTCCAGATGATCGGGACCTGATCGGTGGGTATGTTCCCGGCCCTGCGTTCCTGCCGCTGGTCGCGCTGCCGATCGCGGGTCCGATCGTCGTTGCCACCGGGGATGTCGCGGCCGGGGCAACCGCGCCCGCGACGCCGACGGGAAGGACGCCGAGTGCGGTTGCAGCCACCACCACGGTCACGATCCGCTTCCGCAGCGAGCCGCGGTGGGTGCGCCGGTCGTCTTGGTGAGTTTCCCGCCGCTACCGCCAGTCGCGGAACGCGGCGAGCAGGCGGTCCCGCAACGCCGGATCGAGCTCGTCCGGGGGGAGCGCACCGAGGGTGTGTACCGTCTGCTCGATCTGCTCGAGATAGGTGGCGCATCCAGGGCATTCGCCCAGATGGGTGTCGAATCGGGCCCGGGCATCGGGATCCATGTCATCCTCGAGGTAGGCCGTGACGAGTTCGACGAGGTCCTGGCAGTCCATGTCTTCCATGTCTCACGCTCCCGTTCCAAGATAATCCTCGAGGGCCTGGCGCACGTGTGCGCGGCCCCGATGCAGCAGCACCCGCTGGTTCGCCGGGGTGATCGAGAGCATCGCCGACACTTCCTCGGCGTCGTAGCCGAGGACGTCGCGCAGAGCCACCACGATCCGCTGGCGGTCGGGGAGGTGCTCGAGTTCGCGGCCTGCGACGTCGAGCACCTCCGCACCGAGGACCGACCCCTCGGGGGTCTCCGGCCAGCTGGTAGGCGGAGTCGCCCAGTGGTGTGGATCCTCCGGGGAGGATGCCGGCAGGAACCGGGCCGGATCCACGGAGGCGCTGCCCGTGTATGCGGCCAGTGCGGCGTCGAAATCGTGCCGGTCCCGCACTCCCCGTTTCTTGGCGATGTTGACGAGTATCCGGAACAGCCAGGTACGGAGCGTGGAGCGGCCTTCGAATCGGTCGATGCCCTGGAGCACGGCGATCCAGGTTTCCTGGACGACGTCCTCGGCGACTTCGGTGCTGGCCACGTACCCTCGCGCCACGCGCAGCATCATCGGCGTGTGCAGGTCGACCAATTCGGCGAATGCCGACTCGTCCCGTGCACGCAAAGAGTCGACGAGGCACTGCTCGTGCGAGGTATCGATCTCCGTCATCCGCTCCTCCTCGGTGATCGAGGTGCTCCGGAAGCGTGGCCGCGTGAGACGGCCGGATGACATCCAACATTACTGATCCGGGCGGCAGCCGTCGATCAGCCGCGTCCGGTCGCGTGGCGGTAGGGCCGAACGGCCCTGTCTTGGCTCCGAGGTGCGGGGAAGACTCGATGCGGAGGGGTGGCGGGTCGTGGCGACACGGTGACGGTCGATGCGGCCCGGGTGCCCCAGGACAACGACTGGACCTGGCAACCCAGGGAGGGCGACGCATGGACGTTCGGCGAACTCCGCAGGCGCGTTCGGAGAATTACTGGGAGCAGCTGGCTTCAGTGGAAGCTCGCCACCTGGACGGTGCGGAGCGGGACCGGCTCCCGGCCCCGGACGAACAGGTCTCGCTCGTCGACCACTGTCGAGGTGCAACGCCCGATCCGGCGTGAGGATCGTGAGTGCGGGCGAGTGGCGCTAGGCAACGTCGGTGCGACGTGGCACGATTTCGTTTGTGACGAGCAGTACCGCTGCGAACCAGCGCCTACGCGACCTCGCGCTGCTGCGCCGCGTCCGTGACCGGATCGATCGGGAGCACGCGCAGCCGCTGGACGTCGAGTCGCTCGCCCGTGGCGTGAACATGTCGGCCGGGCACCTCAGCCGCCAGTTCCGGCTCGCGTACGGCGAGTCGCCGTATTCGTACCTGATGACGCGCCGCATCGAGCGGGCGATGGCGCTGCTGCGTCGTGGCGACCTCAGCGTCACCGAGGTCTGTTTCGCGGTCGGCTGCTCGTCGCTGGGCACCTTCAGCACGCGTTTCACCGAGCTCACCGGGGTCCCACCCAGCACGTACCGACGCCAGGAAGCGGACGCGACGGCGGGCATACCGTCATGCGTGTCGAAACAAGTCACCAGACCGATCAGGAATCGAGAAGCGCAGGTCGCTGATTCGTAATTATCGTGATCTCCATGGACATCACAATTCACCAGACCTACCTCCCCCAGGACGACCCGGACGCCGCGTTGGCCTTCTATCGCGACACTCTCGGCTTCGAGGTCCGCAACGACGTCGGATACAACGGGATGCGCTGGATCACGGTCGGCCCGGCCGACCAGCCCGGCACGTCCATCGTCCTGCATCCGCCGGCCGCCGACCCCGGTATCACCGACGACGAGCGCCGCACCATCGCCGAGATGATGGCCAAGGGCACCTATGCAGCCATCAACCTGGCCACCAGGAACCTCGACGGTGTCTTCGAGAAGCTGCAGGCCAGCGATGCCGCGGAGGTCGTCCAGGAGCCGACCGAGCAGCCGTACGGGGTCCGTGACTGCGCCTTCCGCGATCCCGCGGGCAACATGGTTCGTATCCAGGAACTGCGCTGATCGACGCCGACGGAGACCGCGAAGGCGGCTCCGCCCAACAGATGGAGACAGGATGAGCATGGCCACGAAGGCGGACACGACGGGGCGAGCGAAGCGACGGGATGTGTCGGGGCGAGCGGAGCGACGGGAAATGTCGGAGTCGCCGGATCTGCACCTTGCCGACAGTCACGATCTCATCCGCGTGCACGGCGCGCGCGAGAACAACCTCAAGGACGTCAGTGTCGAGCTCCCGAAGCGCCGGCTGACGGTGTTCACCGGTGTCTCCGGCTCGGGCAAGAGTTCGCTGGTGTTCGCCACGATCGCCGCGGAGTCGCAGCGGATGATCAACGAGACCTACAGCGCTTTCGTGCAGGGCTTCATGCCGTCACTGGCGCGACCCGACGTCGACGTACTCGACGGGCTGACGACGGCGATCATCGTCGACCAGGAGCGGATGGGCTCGAACCCCCGCTCCACCGTCGGCACCGCCACCGACGCGAACGCGATGCTGCGCATCCTGTTCAGCCGGCTCGGGAAGCCGCACATCGGCTCACCCCAGGCGTTTTCCTTCAACGTCGCGTCGATCTCCGGCGCGGGCGCGGTCACCATCGAGCGCGGTGGCCAAGAGACGAAGGAGCGGCGGAGCTTCAGCATCACCGGCGGCATGTGTCCGCGATGCGAGGGCCGGGGCGCGGTCACCGACTTCGACCTGACGGCGCTGTACGACGACAGCAAGTCGCTCAACGAGGGCGCGCTCACGATTCCCGGCTACAGCATGGAGGGCTGGTACGGCCGCATCTTCCGGGGCTGCGGCTACTTCGACCCGGACAAGCCGATCGCGAAGTTCACCAAGAAGCAGCTGCAGGACCTGCTCTACAAGCCGCCGACCAAGATCAAGGTCGAGGGCGTCAACGTGACGTACGAGGGGCTGATCCCGAAGATCCAGAAGTCGTTCCTGGCCAAGGACGTCGACGCCATGCAGCCGCACATCCGCGCGTTCGTGGAGCGGGCGATCACGTTTGCCACCTGCCCCGACTGCGACGGCACCCGACTCAGCGAGGGGGCTCGATCGTCGAAGATCAAGGGGAAGAACATCGCCGACGTCTGCACGATGCAGATCAGCGACCTCGCCGACTGGGTCCGCGGTCTGAAGGAACCGTCGGTGGCCCCGCTGCTCACCGGGCTGCAGCATCTCCTCGACTCGTTCACGGAGATCGGGTTGGGGTACCTCTCACTCGACCGGCCGTCGGGCACCCTGTCCGGAGGTGAGGCGCAGCGCACGAAGATGATCCGCCACCTCGGTTCGTCGCTCACCGACGTCACCTACGTCTTCGACGAGCCGACCATCGGCCTGCACCCGCACGACATCCAGAGGATGAACGGCCTGCTGCTGCAGTTGCGCGACAAGGGCAACACGGTGCTGGTCGTGGAGCACAAGCCGGAGGCGATCGCGATCGCCGACCACGTCGTCGACCTCGGCCCGCGCGCCGGCACCGAGGGCGGCCAGGTGGTGTTCGAGGGCACCGTCGAGGGTCTGCGGGCCAGTGACACGCTCACCGGGCGTCATCTGGACGACCGCGCGTCGCTGAAGCAGTCGGTGCGCACACCGTCGGGGGCACTCGAGGTGCGTGGCGCAGACAGTCACAACCTGCGCCGCGTCGACGTCGACATCCCACTCGGCATGCTGGTGGTCGTGACCGGCGTGGCGGGCTCGGGCAAGAGTTCGCTGATCCACGGTTCGGTGTCCGGGCGGGACGGGGTGGTGTCGATCGACCAGGGCGCGATCAAGGGCTCCCGGCGAAGCAATCCGGCGACCTACACCGGACTGCTCGAGCCGATCCGCAAGGCGTTCGCGAAGGCCAACGGAGTGAAGCCCGCGCTCTTCAGCTCCAACTCCGAGGGCGCGTGCCCCACGTGCAACGGCGCCGGTGTCATCTACACCGACCTGGGCGTGATGGCCACCGTCGAGTCCCCCTGCGAGGAGTGCGAGGGGAAGCGGTTCCAGGCCGAGGTGCTCGAGTATCACCTCGCCGGGCGCGACATCAGCGAGGTCCTCGCGATGTCGGTGGCCGAGGCCGAGGAGTTCTTCGGTTCCGGCGAGGCCCGGATCCCGGCGGCTCACAAGATTCTGCAGCGGCTCGCCGACGTCGGGCTCGGCTACCTCAGCCTCGGACAGCCGCTGACCACGCTGTCCGGCGGCGAACGGCAGCGGCTGAAGCTGGCCACCGCCATGGCCGACAAGGGCGACACCTACGTCCTCGACGAGCCGACCACCGGCCTTCACCTCGCCGACGTCGAACAGCTGCTCGGACTGCTCGACCGGCTCGTCGACTCCGGTAAGTCGGTCATCGTCATCGAGCATCACCAGGCGGTCATGGCCCACGCCGACTGGATCATCGACCTCGGCCCGGGCGCCGGCCACGACGGCGGCCGGATCGTGTTCGAGGGCAGGCCGGACGATCTGGTGTCCGCCCGCTCCACGCTCACCGGCGAGCACCTCGCGGCCTACGTCGGCACCTGACCGCCCCTTTCCCATGTGACTGTCAGACCGTCACGTTCGCCGAATCTGACGAGATGCCTTCCGACGACGTCTTCCAGTCGGGGCAACTCGTCGGATTCGGCGACGAGGTGCAGGTGTAGTTCGCCGTCTCCGGCGGTCACCGTCGCCCGGCCGCCGGCCAGGTCGATCCAGCCGGATCGTGTGTCCGGTGTCCACTCGCCGCCGTTGCGGCGTCCGAGGTGAGATACGAGTTGTTTGCCGTACCGCTCGGGCCGGTCGGTGCGGACGATCGCGTGGGATTCGCCGCCCGCGATGGCGTCGGTCATGTCGGTCCCTTTCGACGGTGCGTCCCGGTTCTCAGTGAGTGCTCGGAACCGGTGGGGTGCCGTGGGTGTGGAACGTCTCGATGGTCTTCATTCCCCACGCCTGACCCTTCGACCGTTCGGCCTCGGTCCATTCGACGACGTCCCAGTCGGGATCGAGGATCAGCCGCGCTCCGGGGTTGCAGAACTCGATGCGGTTGCCGCCCGGCTCGTAGACGTAGAGGAAGAACGTCTGCTGGATGGCGTGCTTGTGCGGTCCGGTCTCGATGTGGACACCGTTCTCGAGGAAGACGTCGGCGGCACGGAGGATGTCCTCGCGGGTGTCGGTGGCGAAGGCGATGTGGTGCAGACGCCCGTTGCTGCCGGTCCAGTCCTCGGTGTAGACGACGTCGTAACTCTTGTTCGTGAAGGTCAGCCACTGCCCGGCGATTTTACCGGTGTTCAGCCGGATCTGTTCGGTGGGACGGCCGCCGAGCACGTCCCGGACGAAGGCTCCGTTGGTCTCGACGTCGGCGGCGAGGAAGTTCACGTGATCGAGGCGGCGGACCGTGGCGGGTGCCCCCGGGTAGCGCTCGGCCTGGTTCTTCAGCGCCGGCGCGAACTCCGCCGGCGGAGCGGTCTTCTCGACCTCCCAGTACAGGTCCATCGGGTGCCCGTCGGGGTCGGCGAACGTGTAGGTCTTGCCGATCCCGGGATCACCGTCGCGCCACCCGATGCCGCGGCCGGCGGCCTCGATCGCCGCGACACGGCGTTCCAGTGCCGCGGCACTCGACGTCCGGTAGCCCAGCCGCCCGATGCCCGACGTGTCGTGGGCGGTGAGCTTGAGGGAGTGGTGCTGGTAGTCGTCCCACGAACGCAGGTACACGCTGTCGCCGTCGGCGGCGACTTCGCGCAGGCCGAGCAGTTCGGTGAAGAACCACCTGCTCTCGTCGAAGGTCGGGGTGAACAGTTCGACGTAGCCGAGGTGGGCGATGTCGAAGCGGGCGTCGTCGGTGCTCATGAGATGTCCTCGGTGTGGGGGACGGCGGGCCGGGGGTAGACGGTGCCGTCGAACAGTGTGCGCGCGGTGCGGATCACGGCGGCGCGGCGGATGTCGACGCCGGCGTCACCGGTGTACGTCAGGTCGATGTCGACGTCGAAGTACCCGGTGGGGTGTTCGATGCGGACGACGGCGTCGTCGCGGTGACGGCAGAGCCGATCGGCAACCGATCCGGGGATCCGGACCGCGGTGCCGACGGTGAGTGCTCCCAGCACGCCGATGGCGGTGTGGCACCGCACGGGGATGAACGTGCGGGTGTCGAGGGTGCCGTCGCCGAGCGGGGCGGCGACCAGTGTCATCTTGGGGACGGTCGTGGTGGACACATCGCCGAGACCCATCAATTTGCCTGCCTGCGAACGGATGTGGGCGAGCCGCGCGGTCAGGTCGGTGTCGGCCTCGAGCTCCCCGGGGCTCTCGTGACCGCTCACACCGAGATCGGCGGCGGCGATCACGACCGTCGGCATGCCGTTGTCGATGCAGGTGACGTCCACTCCGTCGACGGTGTCGACGATGCGGCCGGTCGGGAGCAGCGTCCCGCAGGTCGAGCCGGCGGTGCCGGAGAACGCGATGCTGATCGGGGCGGCTGAGCCGGGCACTCCGGCGATCTCGCAGGTGCCGGCGTAATCGACCTGCCCGCCCGGTGTCGGGAACGTTGCCGTGGCGAAGCCGTCCGAATTGACCATCCGGATCCGGACACTCGTGTGCTCGGGATCGGCAGGCACCAGGCCGTGTTCGACGGCGAACGGGCCGACGCCGGCGAGGATGTTGCCGCAGTTCTGCGCCGACGACACGAGGGCCTGATCCACAGCAACCTGCAGGAACAGGTAGTCGACGTCCGCGCGCGGATCATCCGACGGGCTGATCACCGCGACCTTGCTGGTGAGCGGGTGGGCGCCGCCGATCCCGTCGATCTGACGGGGATCGGGGGTGCCCATGACGCGCAGCAGGAGATCGTCCCGCTCGCGGAGATCGGAGGGGAGATCTGCGGCGAGGAAGAACGCCCCCTTGGACGTACCGCCCCGCATCCAGGTGCAGGCGATGCCGCCCATTACAGCGTCTCCTGCTGTTCCAGCCGGTACTGCTTCTGCGACAGGTACCGCACGCCGAGGGAGTCGAGGACCGGACGCAGACCGTACCGGTCCAATCCCAGCTCGCCGGCGCGGAAGGACTGTCGCGCAGCCTCTTCCTTCTCCAACCGGGCGCGGGAGGCTGCGACGGTGTCGGCCGCGGTGACACGGGGGACGATCACCACACCGTCGTCGTCGGCCACCACGACGTCACCGGCGTCGACGGACACCCGGCCCAGGGTCACGGGAATGTTCACCGCGCCGGCGGTGGCCTTGACCGTGCCCTGCGCGGACACCGCGGTGGACCACACCGGGAAGCCCATTTCGTTCAGTTCGGCGACGTCGCGGACGCCGGCGTCGATGACGAGTCCGCGGACACCGCGCGTCTGCAGGGCGGTGGCGAACAGTTCGCCGAACATGCCGTCCGTGGAGGGGGAGTTGGTGGTGACCACGAGGATGTCGCCGGCGCCGCACTGCTCGATGGCGGCGTGGATCATCAGGTTGTCGCCTGGCCAGGACAGCACGGTGACGGCGGTGCCGGCGATCCGGGTGCCGGACTGGATGGGCCGGAATTGTGGGCCGGCGAGGCCGGTGCGCCCCTGCGCCTCGTGCACCGTCGCGGTGCCGAACTCGGCGAGGGCGTCGACGGTGTCGAGGGGTGTCTTGATCGGGTCGGTGAGTACGACGGGATCTCTCACGACAGCACCTCCGCCACCTGCGGGTAGTACCGCACGTACGCCTCACCCATCGTGTCGGTGCTGAAGCCGAGGTTCGGTCCGGCGTTGCGCTTGACCTGCACGCCGCGGCGCCGTGCGAGGTCGGTGTAATAGGTCCACATGTGTTCCTGCGCCACAAGGGATTCCATCGCCTTGCGCTTCTGTGGGAAGACGTCGGTGATGTCGATGAGCACGTTCGGCTTGAAGTCGCACTGCTCGGGTTGGTGCGGCTCGAAGAAGAACACCGGCGGCGCGCCCAGGGGCTCACCCTCGGCGGGGTAGCCGATCGCCTGGGCCAGGATCCGGGCGTCGAGCGCCATTCGGGCGGCCGCGGGATGGTCGGCGTTGTACGGGTCTATCAGCGGATGGGTCAGCACCACAGTCGGATTGACGTCGCGGTAGACGTGCACCAACCGGTCGACCAACTCCGGAGAGGGCAGCAGCGGGTAGTCGCCGGCGTCGAAGAACTCGATCTCCGCTCCCAGTGCCGACGCGGCCGCTTCCGCTTCTCCCCGCCGGATGTCCTTGATTTCCTCGAGCGACTTGCCTTCCCGCCACGCCCGAGCGGACTCGCCGCGCTCGCCGTAGCTCAGGCACACGACCTTCGCGCGTTCGCCGCGAGCAGTGGCGGCGGCAATGGCGCCGCCGGCACGCCAGACGAAGTCGCCGGCATGGGCGCTGACGACCAGCAGAGCCGGTTCAACCTGATTTGCCATGGTTCTTCCCTTCTTCGCTATCCGAGATGTGGGCGGGGTCACCGCGTCCGGTAGCTAGTAGCTCACATTTCCGACTAAATTGTCAACAATTACGTACTCATTTTTCACGACGAGAAGGTTGTGGAGATCGTGGCGGATCGTATAGGTTGTGTGCCGAGTGACCTGAGTCACGCGATCGAATCATCGCTGTGAGGAGTGCCATGCCGGCTGTTTCGTTCGGCGCCGCGACGCCGCGCCGATGCGGGCGCCGGCGAGGTGGTGCCGTCGGTATTCGTTGGCCCGCAGGGATTTCCAACCATTCTCAACAGAACGACGCACTGCTGACGCACCGTGCAGGATGCCAAGGAGAAAGAAACTATGTCGGATCTGAGTCGACACGCGTTCCTGGGAAGTACCTCCGCATTACCGGCGGTGACCGGACCGTTCACCAAGACGCCGGGCTGGCTGGATTGGTACCAGAACCCGTCGACACCGCGCTTCGCGGTGCCGGCGGGAGCGGTCGACGCCCACTGCCACGTATTCGGGCCCGGTGCCCAGTTCCCCTTCGCGCCGGAACGCAAGTACACACCGTGCGACGCGAGCGAGGATCAACTCTTCGCGTTGCGTGATCACCTTGGGATGAGTCGCAACGTCATCGTTCAGGCGACCTGTCACGGAGCGGACAACAGTGCGATGGTCGACGCCGTTCAGGCGGCCGGCGGCCGGGCGCGCGGCATCGCCACGGTCCGCCCCGACATCGCCGGCACCGAGTTGCGCCGACTCGACGAAGCCGGCGTGCGAGGGGTGCGGTTCAACTTTCTTCCGCGACTGGTCGAGGGCACCTCGAAGGACGATCTGATCTCCATCGCGCAGAAGATCGCCCCGCTCGGGTGGCACATCGTCATCTACTTCGAGGGCCCCGACCTCGAGGGCTTGGAGGGCTTCTTCGACACACTGCCCACGCCGCTGGTGGTGGACCACATGGGTCGTCCGGACGTCACTCGACCCGTCGACGGGCCGGAGTTCGGTCGATTCCTCCGCTTCGTCGAGCGCAACGAGGCGTGGGTGAAGGTCAGCTGCCCGGAGCGGCTCACCGTCACCGGCCCGCCGGCGCTGAACGGCGAACAGAATTCCTACGCGGATGTCGTGCCCTTCAGCCGGCAAGTAGTCGAGGAGTTCCCCGACTCGGTGCTCTGGGGCAGCGACTGGCCTCACCCCAACCTCACCGACCACATGCCCGACGACGGGCTCCTGGTCGACCACATTCCCCACGTGGCCACCACCCCGGAACTGCAGCACAAGCTCCTCGTGGCCAACCCGATGCGCCTGTACTGGCCGGGCGAGGACTACTGAGCCGCCCTCCACCGCAACACTTCCCGAGAAGGGCCTTCCCGTGCAGCACTCCAACGCAGCGAACCGGCTGGACCGCCTGCCGATTTCGCGATTCCACAAGATCACCCTGGTGGCCGTCTCGTTCGCCTACTTCTTCGAGTTCGCGGACATCAACACGTTCGCCACCACCGTCCCCAAGCTCGTCAAGCTGTGGGGGGTCACCGTCAACCAGGTCGCCTACGTCACCTCCCTGTCCTTCGTCGGCATGTTCTTCGGCTCCCTCATCGGTAGCTGGATCGCCGACCGCTGGGGCCGTAAGAACGCGTTGGCCATCACCACCCTGTGGTTTGCCGTCTTCTCGTTCGCCTCGGTGTTCTCCTGGGACATCCCGTCTCTCGGCGTCCTGCGGGTCCTCACCTCGGCGGGGCTGTCTGCCATGACCGTGGTGGCGGTCATCTACGTCAACGAAATCTTCCCCGCCGCCGTTCGCGGCAAGTACCAGGCCTACGCCATCGTCATCGGCATCTGTGGCACACCCGTCACCAACCTCGTTGCCGCCGCGGTCGTTCCGCTCACCGATTGGTCGTGGCGGCTGGTCTACCTGTGGGGCAGCCTCGGCATCCTCTTCCTCCTCTTCACCCGGCACCTGAAGGAATCGCCCCGCTGGTACGAGAGCAAGGGCCGGTACGACGAGGCGGACGCCGTTCTGAGTCAGATCGAATCCCGTGTCACCGCGGAGACGGGCCCGCTGCCCGAGCCTGCCGCCCCGATCGCAGTCGCCACCAAGCAGACCAAGGCGCCGCTGCGACTGCTCCTGCAGAAGAGGTACCTCGTTCCCACGGTTCTGCTCTCGGTTATGTGGGTGACCCAGACGATCGGCTTCTTCGGGTACTCCAGTTGGGCGCCCACCCTGTTGGCGCAGGAAGGCCTCAGCGTGGAGAAGTCGATCTTCTACGTCGCGCTGACCACGGTCGGTGCGCCGCTGGGCTGCTTCCTCGCCGCACAGGTCACCGACCGCGTCGAACGTAAGTGGTGCCTCGTCGCATTCGGTGTGGTGATCGCGATCTGTGGCCTGTTCTACGGGCTGACGTTCAACCCGATCATGATCGTGGTGTTCGGCTTCCTCGTGAACTTCTTCGAGCGCGGGTACACCGCAGTGGCCTACGCATACTCCCCGGAACTGTTCGACACCCGAACCCGATCATTGGGCACCGGCGTCTCCTACGGACTCGGACGCCTGTCGAACGCCGTCGGTCCGCTCGTCATCGCCGCGCTGTACACCGGCTCGGGCTACCAGAGCGTCTTCTACTTCATCGCCGGCACCTGGCTCGTCGGCGCTCTCGTCCTGGCACTCTTCGGACCCCGAACCCGGCAGAACCGGCGCGCCCAGTCAGCCGAGGTGGCACCGACGGTCTCCACCGGAGCATGACGGCATCGGCCGCCGCCGATAGCCCATGCCGATTCACGCCCCTGTCACCAGACTTCCGGAGAAGCCCATGTCCGTTTCAGATATTCGATCCAGCTCGACAACTCGTAGTCAGCTCGCGGACGCCACGCCTCGCCGCACCCGGATCCGCTTCCTGATCGTCGCACTGCTCTTCATCATCTCCACGCTCAACAACGCCGACCGCGCGATCCTGTCGATCACCGGCACCGAGATCAAGGCCGACCTGGGTATCAGCGCCATCACTCTCGGCTACCTGTTCTCCGCGTTCGCCTGGGCGTACATGCTGGGCCAGATCCCCGGCGGACGGCTCGTCGACCGGTTCGGTGCCAAGCGCGTGTATGCGGTCAGCATCTTCGTGTGGTCGCTGTTCACTCTCCTGCAGGGCTTCGTGCCGCTGATGAGCATCGGCGCCGCGGTGGTCGCCCTGTTCGCCTTGCGGATCGGTGTCGGCATCGCGGAATGCCCGGCGTATCCGTCGAACGGCCGCGTGGTGGCAACCTGGTTTCCCACCTCCGAACGGGCCACGGCCTCCGCCATCTTCAACTCCGCACAGTATGCGGCGGCCGTCGTGTTCACCCCGATGATGGCGTGGCTGACGCATTCGCACGGCTGGCACTCCGCCTATCTCGTCATGGGCGGAATCGGCATGGCGCTGAGCGCGCTGTGGCTGACATTCTACGATCAGCCACGCAAGCACCGCATGGCCAACGACGCCGAGATCGAGTACATCGCCGACGGCGGTGCGCTGATCGACATCGAAGAGGCGAGTTCCGCTCCCGATGCCGCGAAGGTGGATACTGGCAACGCCATCCGCCAACTGCTCAGCAGTCGAATGATGCTCGGTCTCTACACGGGCCAGTTCTTCATCGCCACCATCGTCTACTTCTTCCTGACGTGGTTCCCGATCTACCTCATCGAGGAGTTGGGAATGCCGCTGCTCGACGCCGGTCTCGCCGCGTCCATTCCCGCAATCTTCGGCTTCCTCGGCGGCATCCTCGGCGGCATCGTCTCCGACCGCCTCCTGAAACGGGGAATATCGCTCACCAGGGCCCGCAAGTTCCCGATCATCACCGGGTTGACCCTGTCGACCTCGATCATCCTCTGCAACTTCACCACCTCCCAGACCGTCGTCATCCTGATCATGGTGCTGGCATTCTTCGGCAAGGGCCTCGGCAGCCAGGGCTGGACTCTCGTCTCGGACACCTCCCCCAAGGAGGCAACCGGATTGTCCGGCGGCCTGTACAACACGTTCGCGAGCGCCGCCGGCATCACCACGCCGCTGGTGATCGGCTACATCGTCGACGCCACCGGATCGTTCGACGGAGCGTTGATCTTCGTCGGTGTCAGCGCAGCGCTCGCGGTGTGCAGCTTCCTGTTCATCATGGGCCCCATCACGCGAGTCGCGTTGAAGCCCGCCGAGAACTGACCGCAGTCACCCTCTTCCACGAAACCTGGAGTGCCATGACCATCGACCACACCGGGTCCGATCGCGCCCGGACCCGCCTCGCTCTCTCGGTGCTGGCCCTGTGTTGGTTCGCCATCCTGTGCGACGGGCTCGACACGTTCGTCTACGGTGCGGTGTTGCCGCGCATGCTCGCCGACCCGGCCCTCGGTATGGACCCCGGTGCCGCCGGCACCGTGGGCAGCGTCGCGACCCTCGGCATGCTGATCGGCGCGCTGGCGGCAGGCCCGATCGCCGACCGGCTCGGCCGGCGCACCGCGATCGTCGCAGGCGTCGCGTTGTTCTCGATCGCGTCATTGGCCTGCGCAGTCGCCCCCTCGCTGGAGGTCTTCGCGGCGGCGCGGGGCGTGGCCGGGCTCGGCCTCGGCGGGCTCATCCCCACCGCCATCTCGATGGTCATGGAGTACGCCCCGCGCGGGAGGGCGAACCTGATGGTCGCATCGCTGATGACCGCCCATCAGGCCGGCGGCATCCTCGCCCCGGGATTGAGCATGCTTTTCCTGGACAGTCGCGGATGGCGCTTCCTGTTCCTGCTCGGTGGCCTACCGCTGATGCTTGCCGTGCCGCTCATGCTGAAGTTCCTCCCCGAATCGATGGGGTATCTGCTCGCTCGCGGCCGCGTCGCCGATGCCGAAGCGCTCGCTCGTAGTCGCGGGGTGGCGGTCACCGACTTCGTGACTACCCCGACCGGCACGGGCGGGACGGCGTCGCCGACTGCGCACCGCATCCGCCGGCTGTTCACCGGATCCCGTGCGATCACCACCCCGGCGTTGTGGACGGCGTCGTTCGCCGGGCTGCTGCTGGTGTACGGGGTGGCCACCTGGTTGCCGGTCATGATGAGGTCGACCGGGTACGAACTGGGCTCGGCGCTGAGTTTCCTGCTGGTGATCAATCTCGGTGGCATCGTGGGCATGCTGATCGCCGGGCAGGTGGCCGACCGGGTCGGGCCGATTCCGACCGCGCTGGTGTGGTTCGCGTTGACCGCCATCGGCATCGCGGCGTTGTCGGTGCAGCTGCCGCTCGCCGCGACCTACGCCGTGGTCTTCGCGACCGGTGTGTGGTTGTTCAGCGCCCAGACCATGGTCTACGCCGGCACGGCCGCCCACAGCGAGGCCGACTTCCGGGCCACCGCCGTCGGGCTCACGTCGGGGATCGGCCGGTTCGGCGCTGTGTTCGGCCCCTGGCTGGGCGGCGTTCTCATCGCTTCCGGGACTCCGCGGTGGGGGTTCGGGGCCTTCGCAATTGCCGCTCTGCTTGCCGTGGCCGCGCTGCTGGTGGTTTTCGTGACAGACCGCGTCGGTTCGCGCGCGACGACGAGTTCAGTGCTCGAACGGGTCTCCCTGTGAGTGCCCGTGTGCGGTCATCCCTGCCGGGCCTCGGCGACGTCCTCGAGCGCGGCGGTCACGCTCGCCAGGTGGTGCCGCATGGCTGCCTCCGCCCGCTCCGGGTCGCGCGCGCACACCGCGTCGATGATGGCGACGTGCTCGGGCAGCGACACCGACATCCGGCCGGGGTGCATCGCCAGCTTGAACTGGTGCCGCACCAGCTGACCACGCAGCCGCTCGAGGATCTCGTCCGCCGACCGCTGCGCACTGATCTCCCGAACGCGCTTGTGCAACAACTGGTTCGCCCGCGAATACCCGAACACGTCTCCGGCCGAGACCGACGTCGTCAATTCCTCGCGCAAGGCGGTGAGTTCCTCGATCTCCGCGTCGGTGATCTTCTGAGCCGCCTTCGCCGCGCACAGTCCTTCGACGACCATGCGCACCTCGGTGATCTCGACCGCCTCGTCCAGCGACACCGACCGCACGCGGGCGCCGCGGTTCTGGATCCGCTCGACGAGGCCCTGGGCGGTGAGTTCGTGCAGGGCCGCCCGGACCGCGCTGCGACTGGCGTCGTACTGCGCACACAGGTCTGCCTCGACCATGCGTTGGTTGGGTGCGAAATCTCCGTCGAGGATCGCCTTGCGAATCAGGTCGGTGACCGCAGCCTGATCCGTGCTGTGCTCGCGAGCTTCCTTCACCGGCATCGGGCTATCTCCGCTCAGATCATCACCAAAATTGTTACCGATATTGTACCGACCCATCGTCACCTGGATCGCACATGGCACCAGATCCACCCAGGAAAGAGGAACCGATGACCCAGCAGACGACGATCGCCGTCCTCGGACTCGGCGAGGCCGGCGGCGCATTCGCGCGCGATCTGATCGCCGCCGACGCCACCGTTCGCGCCTTCGACCCCGAAGTCGCCGCACCGGACGGAGCCATCGCGTGCCGCTCCGAGGCCGAGGCCGTCGGCACCGCCGACCTCGTCCTCAGTGTGAACAACGCGCGCGCCGCGAAGGGCGCACTCGAACGGGGCGGCCCCGCAACGAGTGCCGATCAGGTCTGGGTGGACATGAACACCGCCGCGCCCGATCTCAAACGCACCCTCGCCGCCCACGCCGCCAGACACGGACTCGGTTTCGTCGACGTGGCGATCATGGCTCCGGTCCCCGGCCGCGGACTCCGCATCCCCCTGATGGCGAGCGGCCGCGACGCTCACCGGGCCGCGGAAATCCTCACCCGCTACGGCGCATCCGTCGACATCCTCGATGCACCGGCGGGTGCGGCCGCGGAACGAAAACTGCTGCGCAGCATCTTCTACAAGGGAATGTCCGCGGCCATCGTCGAAGCCCTCACCGCGGGTCGCGCACTCGGCCTCGAACAATGGCTCACCACGAACATTGCCGACGAACTGACCCGGGCCGACGCCGGCACGATTGCCCGCGTCGTCGACGGAACGCGTCGCCACGCCAGGCGCCGCGCCGACGAAATGGACGCCGCCGCAGCCATGCTCCGTGCCCTCGGAATCGAACCCGACATCGCCCAGGCCACCCACGAACTGCTGACCAAGATCCCGGCGCCATCAGCATGTGCCGAACCGAGACGTGCCGTGCCGAACTGAGACGTCGCCACCTTCCACCCGGTCATAGCGTCACGTTCCGTCAGTGACCACAGACACGACAGGAGAGTGGGATGTCCGATCTCAACGCCGCGCTCGGCAAGGTTCTCGACAGCGTGACCGAGGAAGACGCGCCGAGGGTGCCCGGAGTGGTGGCGATGGTGACCGATCGCGACCGCACGGTGTTCGAGGGTGCCGCCGGGGTGCGGTCCTTGGCCGACCGCGAGCCGATGACCGCCGACACCGTGTTCGCGATCTTCTCCACCACCAAGGCGATCACCGGGACCACGGTGCTGCAATGCGTCGAAGAGGGTCTGCTCGACCTCGACGCGCCCGCCCGGGAATACGTTCCGGAGCTCGGCGACATCCAGGTCATCGAGGGATTCGACGCCCACGGCGATCCGGTGCTGAGGGCGCCGAAGCGGGACATCACCACGCGGATGCTGTTGTTGCACACCGCCGGGTTCGGATACGACTTCTTCGACGAGACCTACAACCGGTTGGGTGTCGAGCACGATCAGCCCGGCGTGATCACCGCGACCCGGGCGTCGCTGAGGACACCGTTGCTCTTCGATCCGGGCGCGAAGTGGCAGTACGGGACGAACATCGACTGGGCCGGTCAGGTAGTCGAGGCGATCCGTGGCAAGCGCCTCGGCGAGGTGATGGCCGAGCGGGTGTTCGCGCCCCTGGACATGCACGACACGTCCTTCACCCTGACCGGATCGATGGCGGCCCGGCGCGCGAGCATCCACCAGCGGGAGGAGGACGGCCGGCTCACTCCGTTGGATCTGGTGCTGCCGCAGGATCCCGAGATTCACATGGGCGGGCACGGCCTCTACTCGACGGTGGGGGACTACCTGAAGTTCCTGCGGATGTGGCTGAACGACGGAGACGCGGCCGGTGGGCGAGTCCTGCGGGCCGACACCGTGCAGGCGGCCGTGTGCAACGGCCTCGAGGGGCAAGAGGTCGGGATGCTGCCGGGTGTGATTCCCTCCCTTACGAACGACGCCGAATTCTTTCCCGGACAGCGCAAGTCGTGGGCCTACACGTTCATGGTGAACGAAGAGGACGCACCCACCGGCAGGCCCCGCGGGTCGCTCGGGTGGGCCGGGCTCGCCAACTCGTACTACTGGATCGATCGTCGCAACGGAATCGCCGGGTACTGGGCCACCCAGGTCCTGCCGTTCGCCGACCCCGTGTCGTTCGGCGGCTACCTGGACTTCGAGACGGCGGCGTACCGGCACGCCCCGCTCGCGTCACCCGTCTAGGTCGGCGAGCTTCCGTTCGAGCACCGTCCGCTCGCGCTCGTTGCCGCACAGCTTCACGGCCGCCTCGAGTTCGGTGCGCGCCTCGTCGGTGCGTCCCAGTCGGGTGAGCAGTTCGCCGCGAACGCTCGGCAGCAGGTGCGAGTTCGACAGCGCCTGGGCGGCCACCAGCTCGTCCACGATCGGCAGCGCCGCGGCCGGTCCCTGGGCCATGGAGACCGCCACCGCCCGGTTGAGGTCGACCACCGGTGACGGTGCGAGCCGGCCGAGTGCCTCGTAGATGAGGACGATCCGCTCCCAGTTCGTCGCGTCGACCGACGGCGCGACGGCATGGCATTCGGCGATCGCCGCCTGCAGGCCGTAGGCGCCCAGCCCCCGGCCGGCCTGTTCCGCGCGGGCGAGGGCGGCTCGGCCCCGGCGGATGGCGGTGCGGTCCCAGCGGCGGCGGTCCTGGTGCTCGAGCAGCACCGGATCGCCGTCCGCACCGGTGCGAGCCGGGAACCGTGCCGCGGTCAGTTCGAGCAGCGCCAGCAGGCCGTGGGCCTCGGGCTCTTCGGGCACGAGCCGGGTCAGCACCCGGGCGAGGCGCTGTGCCTCGCTCGCGAGGTCGAGGCGGATCAGGTCGTCACCCGAGCTGGCCGAGGACCCTTCGGTGAAGATCAGATAGATCACGCTGAGCACCGAGCCGAGTCGCCCGGCCCGCTCTCCGGCAGGCGGCACGTCGAACGGCACCCGGGCCGCCCCGAGCGTCTTCTTGGCGCGGGTGATCCGGGCCTGCACGGTCGCGGTCGGGACGAGGAACACCTTCGCGATCTCGTCGCTCGTCAGACCGCCGACCACCCGCAGGGTGAGCGCGACTCTCGCCTCCCGCGACAGCACGGGGTGGCAGGAGATGAACATCAACGCAAGCATGTCGTCGTCGATCTGGTCCGGATCCCACAGCACATCCCCGGTGCCTTTGGCCGGATCTGCGGGCCCGCTCCCCGAGACGGCACCGCCCTCGCCCAGGTCGTGAGCGAGGACGGCGTACCTCTCGTCGAGGGCGGAGCGCCTGCGGAACGCGTCGATCGCCCGGCGCCGGCCGACGGTGAGCAACCATCCCGCGGGGTTGTGGGGGATGCCGTCGCGTGGCCAGCTCACGAGTGCCTCGGCCAGCGCCTCCTGGGCGAGGTCCTCGGCCAGCGCGAAATCGCCGGTGTACCGCGCGAGCGCACCGACGATCCGCGCCGACTCGATCCGCCAGACGGCGGCGACGGCCTCACGCCCGGTGTGGCCGTCACCCGTCGACCCGCTCAGAGCTGGCCGGTCTCTTCGCGCCACGCCCGCTCCTTCTGGACCCATTCGTTGTCCTGCGGGAACTCGTCGATCGTGGCGACCCGGCGGATCTCCGCCTTGGCACCGGGACCGGCCATCGGGGCACGCTTGGCCCACTCGATGGCCTCCTCCTTCGACGCCACGTTGAGCATCCAGAAGCCGCCGAACAACTCCTTCGTCTCGCCGTAGGGGCCGTCGGTCACCACAGGCGTCTCGGAGGAGTAGTCGACCACCACACCCGATTCGGGGTCGGGGTCCAGGCCCTCGGCGGCGAGCAGCACGCCGGCGCGGATCATCTCGTCGTTGAACTTGCCCATCGAGTCCATGATCTCGGTGAAGTCGATGTCCTGGAACGCCGCGAAGGTTTCGTCGGTGGCGCGCATGATCAGCATGTACTTCATGGTTCCGTCTCCTTGGATGTCGGGGTCCCTCTTGGACCTTCTCATCCTCAGGTCGAACGGGGAGTGACATGGATCGACACACTCGCGAAATTCTTTTTCGACCGACGTCACCCGTTTACGACGCAGGCGGCGTCGAGCGTGGTCCACGACCTTCGGCGGGCATCGAGCGGGGTGCCGGCGAGGATGCGGGCTCGGCGGTGCTCGGGTTCGAGCAGCACTGTCGCGAGGGTGGCCCAGCGCTGACCGAACACGGCGTCCGGCGCGGGGACGCAGCACAGCTGCGGCTGTCCGGGATCGGAGTACAGGTACTCGACGAGGTGATCGGCGACGGTCGGCTCGGCGTACCGCTGCTGCCGGGAGGCGATCAGGCCGTAGCGGTCCTGCGAATCAGGCTCGTACAGACCGGTCTTCTCGCGGGCGGCGTTGGCCGGGTCGAGGAAGTGGTTGGTGTGCGTCAAGAATCCGTCGCTCGGGCGGAGCGTCGCGTCGCCGACGGGGCTGACCTCGGCACACGCGACGGTGTCGGGGTCGATCAGGGTCAATGCGCCCGAGGTCGCGATCGGTGCCGAACGCAGCAGCTCGAGGGCTTCGTCGACAGTTCCGGCTTCACCGAGGACCGCCGCCGACAGAACGTGCACGGGCATCCCGGCCGGTGCGTCGTCGCGGTGGCCGAGGATGTTGAAGAAGACGCCGAGACCTGCGCTGTTCATCCCGATCTTGCCGAGGATGCCGTGCTCGGTCAGCCCGACGTAGCTGTGGCGGGTTCCGCGCACCTGATGGGTGTGCCAGTACGGGTCCAGTTCCTCGTGCCAGTCCCAGGTCTGGACACCGAACGGCGCCGACGGACGATCCGCGGGTGCGTACGCGATCGTGGAGCACTCGCCGGGACGGGCCCCGGTCGCCTGGGACAGGATCTCCGTCCGGCCGTTCAGAGCCATCACGTGCCAGGGCTCGAGGCCGGCACCGGCAGCGATGCCCTCGATCTCCTCGAGGTACCGGGGTCCCCACGCCGCCAGCACATCCGCGAGGCGGTGCGCGCTGTCGCGGGTCCGGGACTCGCTCACGCCGACCGTGTCGAACAGGCGTAGATACAGTTCCACGGACGCGGGGAGGTCGGTGCGCAGCTGCGTGCCGCGGGCGATGCCGCGTTCGCGCGGCCGGGTGTCGTCCACGCAGACGTGGGTGTGGACAGTGCTGGTCTCGGTCATCGGAGTCCTCGTTGTGGTGCTGGTGTGAATAGTGCTGTGTGCCGGCCGATCACAGTCGATCAGCGGGTTCGGTACGAGCGCATCAGCGCGACGTACAGTGCTGCGGAGACGATCAACCCGACCGGCAGCGACAGGTCCACGCCGCCGACGGCGTTCGCGACCGGACCGGTGTAGATCGGGGCGGCGACGCAGAGCGCGGCCGCGGTGATGCCGGTGAAGACGGCCACCGTTCCCGCCCAGTTGATTCCACCGCTGTACCAGTAGGGGCTGCTGCTGGTTTCGTTGCCGAGCTCGACGCCGTCGTAGCGGTTGCGGCGTAACAGGACGTCGGCGACGTACACGGCCATGACGGGCCCCATCACGGTCACGACGAGCTGCATCATGTTGCTGACGGTGTCGAGGAAGTTGGAGACGAGCAGGGCGTACAGCGTCATGGCCACACCCATCGAGCCGTCGAGGAGGACGCTGCGCGAACGGCGCAGGCGCAGGCCGACCGATTGCAGGGCGAGTCCGGAGCTGTACGCGGTCATCGCGTTGTTGGCAATGGTGCCGAAGATGACGGCGAGCAGGAAGATCGGCGTGAACCACGCCGGGAGAATGGTCTCGAGTGCGATCTGCGGGTCGGCCATGTCGAGTCCGGTGCCAGCCAGTGCGCCGAGCGCGGTGAACAGCACGCTGGGGACGAACGCGCCGAGCGCCGTCCACGCGGTGACCGAGAACGGTGACGTGGTGGTCGGCAGGTAGCGGGCGAAGTCCGCGCTGTTGGTGTAGGACAGCGGAGCCGACGCCACGATCGACACACCCGCGGCGACCGTCGCCCACAGGCCGATTCCGTGGAGTGCCTCCGCAGGCTGGTAGCCCCAGTCGGCGTTGCCGAGGACGTATCCGGCCATCACCACGAAGATCAACGTCAGCACCAGGGCCAGCGGCTGGTAGAGCCGCACGATCGTGGCGTGCCCGTACACGCCGATGGCCAGCGTGACGGCGGCGATCGCCAGGATGATGACGACCTTGACGGGGGTGGTCGCGTCGATCCCGAACCGTTCGACGAGCCGGAAGGCCGTGTAGGACGCGGCCGCCCAGTTCAGCGCCAGGTAGCAGACGCTGATGAACCAGCTGGTCACGAGAATGTTCACGCGGTTGCCGCGGATGCCGAAGATCGCCCGCGTGATCACCTCGCTGGGCGTGCCCGACGCGGGTCCGCTGGCGGCCACGATCCCGGTGAGGATCGAGAACAGGTTGCCGACCACTATCACCGCCAGCGCCTGCCAGAAGGACAGGCCCATCAGGATCAGTGCGCCGCCGACGACCAGGGCCAGGTAGCTCACGTTGGGCGCCGCCCACACCGCGAACAGGTCCCGGGCGCGGCCGTGCCGTTCGCTGTCGGGGATGAAGTCGATGCCGTGTGTCTCCACCCGCCCGGCGCGGTCGGCCGGCGTCGTTGCGCCGGGCGTCGCCGCACGCGGATCTGCTTTTGTCGATGCCATGGGGTCCTCCGGATAGATGAGCACGGATGTGCGGCTGGTGGGCGCAATCGCCGATCTGTGGCGTGACCCCGGTCACCGTACGGAACCAAATCGATTTGGACAAGAGTTGCGCGAGGCAATTTGCAAATCGATTTGGTGCAGGTTGCGGTGTTGGTAGCCTGGGTGAATGACGGAGAAGCGGTCGAGGCCCACCATCGCCGACGTGGCACGGCATGCGGGGGTGTCGACCACGACGGTGTCGCACACGTTCAGCGGCAAAGGCGTCGTCGCCACTGCGACGCGTGAGCGTGTCCGCTCGGCCGCCAAGTCGCTGGGCTACCGGCCGGACGTGGTGGCGAGGGGCCTGCGGAGCAACCGTCTCGGCGTGCTCGCCCTCGTGCTCCGGCCACTCGAGACACTGGATTCGTCTCTCCCAGAGGGTGTCGACTACTTCCTGCGGTTCGCGGGTTCGGCGGCTCTGGCCGCGATGGATTTCGGATACGGGCTCATGCTGGTGTCCGATCCGACGCGCGACGAGTCACCCGCCGCCGCCCTCGCCTGTGACGGGTTCCTGATCACGGAACCTGTCACGAATGACCCCCTCATCGAGATGCTCCTCGGGGAAGGCGTGCCGTTCCTGTCCGTCGGCAGGGATCCGGCGAGGGCCGACTACGACGCCTGGCTCGACACCGACACCGAACTCATGACCGGCCGAGTGCTGCGGCACCTCGAGGATGCGGGGGCGACACGAGTGGCTCTCGTTGCCGGCACCGATTCCAATTCGTGGAACCTGGGCGCCGAGGCCGCCTACCGCGAGTGGGCAGCGACGCGCGGTCAGGACGCCCTGGTCGCCATCCGGCCCGAGACCACCGGCGAGGCCGGCGGACGCGAAGCCGCGGACGAACTGTTCGACCGGAACGACCCACCCGACGCGGTGTATTGCCTCACCGGCCGGCACGCGGCCGGGGTGCTCGCGCGGGTCCGGGAACGAGGGCTCGACGTCCCCGGCGACGTGCAGATCGTCGGCGGCTCCGACTCGGAGCACACAAGATCCGCCGTGCCCCCCATCACCTCGGTGGACCTACAGCCCGAACACCTTGCCCGCGTAGCCGTCACGCTGCTGGTCAACCGCCTCGACAACCTGGACCGGCCGGTCCCACCAGGGCACCTCCACGGACGCCTCGTCGTCCGGGGCTCCACCCGGGCGTCACGCCGGTGACGGCGTGTCCTCGCTGTGCTGCTCGGCGGTCGCCGTGCCGCGACCGATGCTCAACTCCGGATGTGGGACGGCGTTAGCGATATCCTCGACAGGACGCTATCGAGAGGTGAGTCCACGGTTGTATCTGCGCTGGTTGTGTCGTCGGGACCAGTGTGCGGAACCACGAGCCGGCGGAGTGAGTAGACCGTTCGATGGGTGAAGGTGATCCGCTCGACACTCAGAGGTACCCGCCGACCCCGGCCGCCGAACTGGGTGGAGCTGGTTTCGCTGACGTTCAGGAGATCGGCCGCGGCGGTTTCGGCGTGGTCTACCGATGCACGCAGGCGGACCTGGATCGCACGGTGGCGGTGAAGGTGCTCACCGTGGAACTCGACGAGGAGAACCGGGCCCGCTTCTTCCGGGAGCAGCGGGCGATGGGGCGGCTGACCGGGCACCCGAACATCGTCAACATTCTGCAGGTCGGCGCCACCGACAGCGGCCGTCCCTACATCGTGATGCCGTACCACTCGCAGGATTCCCTCGACGTGCGGATCCGCCGCCACGGTCCGCTGTCGGTGGAGGAGGCGTTGAGGCTCGGGGTGAAGATCGCGGGCGCGGTGGAGTCGGCGCACCGACTGGGTGTCCTGCATCGGGACGTCAAACCCGCGAACATCCTGCTCACCGATTACGGCGAGCCGGAGTTGGCCGACTTCGGCATCGCGCACATCAGCGGCGGCTTCGAGACCGCCACCGGTGCCGTCACCGGGTCGCCCGCCTACACCGCGCCGGAGGTGCTCGCAGGGGACCCACCGGCTCCGGCGGCCGACGTCTACGGCCTCGGCGCCGCCCTGTTCAGTGCCCTCACCGGGCATGCCGCGTTCGAGCGTCGCAGCGGTGAGCAGGTGGTCGCGCAGTTTCTGCGGATCACCACAACGGAGGCGCCCGATCTGCGTGAGCACGAAATCCCCGACGACGTGTCCGCTGTTGTCGCCCGTGCGATGTCTCGTGAGCCCGGTCAGCGCCCGGCCACTGCCGCCGACTTCGGGCAGGAACTGCGAACCCTGCAACGCGCCCACGGCTTCCTGGTCGACGAGATGCCCCTACGAGCCGAACCCGGCACACAGGGCAACAACCGGAGAAGCCAAGACGTACGACCGGGTCGCGCAGGTACCTCCACTCCGGGCGCGACGGGGAATCTTCCCCTGGAACTGACCAGTTTCGTCGGCCGCCGGCACGAGCTCACCGAGGCGAAGAACCTGCTGGCCGGGTCCCGGCTGGTGACGTTGACCGGGATCGGGGGTGTCGGCAAGACGCGGCTGGCGATGCGGATCGCGTCGGCTGTGCAGCGCGAGTACGACGACGGTGTGCGCCTGGTCGAGTTGGGCGAACTGCGCGACGAGTCGTCGCTGGTCGACGCCATCGCGGGCGCGCTGGGATTGCGGGACCACTCGGTGAGGCCGCTGCGGGAGGTGCTGATCGAGTTCCTTGCACCGCGACAGGTGCTGTTGATCTTCGACAATTGCGAGCACATGGTGGACGCGGTCGCCGAACTCGCCGGCCCCCTGTTGTACACCTGTCCGCGGCTGCGGATTCTCGCCACCAGTCGCGAACCCCTGGGCCTCGGTGGGGAGGCGGTGCTGCGGGTCCCCCCGCTGGCCGTCCCGGATCCCGAGCGGAAGCCCTCCCTGCGCGGGTTGCCCAAATACGATGCGGTGTCGTTGTTCGTCGAACGCGGCGCTGCCGCGGTTCCGGGGTTCGCGCTCACCGAGGAGAACGCGGCGGCGGTGGCGGGAATTTGTCACCGGCTCGACGGGTTGCCGCTGCCGATCGAGTTGGCGGCGGCGCGGTTGCGAGCGATGTCGCCCGAGCAGATCCTTGGGCGGCTGACCGACCGCTACGCCCTGCTGACCCGCGGCAGCCGGGGTGCGCCGACGCGGCAACAGACCCTGCGGTTGTGCATCGACTGGAGCTTCGAGTTGTGCACCGCCGGTGAACAACTGGTGTGGGGGCGGGTGGCGGTGTTCGCGGGAAGCTTCGAACTCGATGCCGCGGAGCGGGTGTGCGGCGCCGACCTCGACCCGGGCGAGTTGCTCGACACGCTGACGTCTTTGGTGGAGAAGTCGATCCTGATCCGGGAGGAGTACGGGTCGGTAGTGCGGTTCCGGATGCTCGAGACCCTCCGCGAGTACGGCTTCGAGAAGCTCACGCAGACCGGTGAGGCTTTGGCTTTGCGTCGCCGACACCGGGACTGGTACGAGGCGTTGGCGCTCGATGCGGAGGCCGAGTGGATCAGCGCCCGTCAGCTCGACTGGATCGCCCGGCTGAAGCGGGAACAGCCGAATCTGCGGGAGGCCCTCGAATTCGGCATCGACGACGACCCCGCCGCCGGCCTGCGCACCGCCGCCGCACTCCGCTGGTTCTGGACATCCCAAGGCCTCTACAACGAGGGCCGGCGCTGGCTGGACCACCTGTTGGCTCGTTACCCCGTCGAACCGACCGTCGACCGGATCAAGGCGCTCTACTGCGCCAGCGTGATGGCCGACGTACAAGGGGATCTCGAGTCCGGGGCCGCGCTCGTGGCGGAGGCGCGGACTCTCACCGCCCGCACGAGTGATCCGATGATGCGCGCTCTCGTCGCCGACGCCGACGGCACGCTGGCGCTCTACAACGGTGATCTCGAACGGGCCCGCTCTCGCCTCGACACCGCGCTCGCAGAGTTCCGCGAACGTGGGGAACGCACACTCGAAACCAGCGCCCTCTACCTGTTGGGGACGACCTATGGACTGTCCGGCTCGACGGAGCGGGCTGTCGAAAGCCTCGAGCGTGTTCTCGCAATCACGGAAATGCACGGCGAGAAGGTGTATCGATCGCATTCGCTGTGGGCCCTGGGAATTGCGGTCTGGCAGCAGGGTGACGCCGATCGCGCGATCCGGCTTCTCGACCAATCGCTGGAGCTGACCCGGCAAGTGCGCAGCCCCCGCTTCGCCGCAGCCTGCCTCGAGGCGCTTGCCTGGATCGCGTGCGAGCGGCGCGATGCAGCTCGGGCCGCACTGCTGATGGGAGCCGCGGAAGGGCTGGCGCGGTCGGTGGGCAGTGCCGTGGTCATACATTCCAATCTTTTTGTATATCAACAGAACTGCGACCAGGCAGCTCGGAAACGGCTCGGAGGCAAAGTATTCGAGGAGGCCTACCGCAAGGGCCGAAGCCTGAACTTCGATGCGGCAATCGCCTACGCCCTCCACGAGCAACAGCCCGCCGCCTCCACGCCGGCCACCGGCGCGTCGCCGCGACTGACCAAGAGGGAACGCCAAGTGGCCGACCTGATCGCCGAAGGCCTGACGAACCACGCCATCGCCGACCGCCTGGTGATCTCACCCCGTACCGCGCAAGGGCACGTGGAGCACATCCTGGCCAAACTGGGTTTCACCTCCCGGACACAGGTCGCAGCCTGGGTCGTGGAGCAGGCGCACGACTAGGTACCAGGTAGGGCTCGACTACCGCGATTCTCTGAGACGCGGTGCTGCGATGGCTGCGGCGACGAGACAGGCAATGGCCCCGAGGAGTAGTCCTGCGCGGCCGCCCCATTGCTGACACACCCATCCGACGATGGGTCCGCCTACTGCTGTGGATCCGATGAACGCCATGCCGAACAAGGCCATCACCCGCCCGCGTGTGGTCGCTGCGGCGGCGAGTTGCAGCGTGCTGTTGGTCGTGGAGGTGAAGGCGACGCTGCATGCTCCCACACAGGCCATGACTACAAGCATGACCCACAGATTGGGGGCGAGGGCGGCGACGAGGAGGAGGGCGCCGAAAGCGATTGCCGTGAACACGAGCGGCCGGGTCCCGGTGCGGCCCCAGGCTGCGACGGCGAGTCCGCTCACCACCGATCCTGCACCCATCGCGGCCGTGATGAAGCCGTATGCGCCCGGCCCGGCGTCGAAGATCTGGTCGGCGATCACGGGCAGAACCACCGGGAACTCGAGGGCGAAACAGCCGATCAGGGCCATCATGGTCAACGGCACGGCCAGCTGCGGGGAGCGTCGGACGTACGCGAGTCCTTCGCGGAGCTGACCGCGGGCCCGGGCCGTCGGTGGGGACGGGTTCAGCTGTGCGACGTCGAGGGCGAGGAGGGAGGCGACGACCGCCACGAAACTTGCAGCGTTGAGAAGGAAACACAGACCGACACCGCCGGCGGCGATGACGAGTCCGGCGGCGGCGGGCCCGATCATCCGGGCCGTCGAGTTGAGCACCGATTGCAGGCTGACGGCGTTGCGGAGGTGATCGGCCTCGACCATCTCGAGCAGGAACGATTGGCGTGTCGGGTTTTCGAAGCACTGGTTCAGGCCGAGGACGAGCGCGAGAACGTAGACGTGCCAGAGCTGGACTGTTCCGGTGACGGTGAGAATTCCCAGGATCAGTGCTTGCACGCCCATCAGTGTCTGCAGGGCAACCATCAGGCGCCGCTTGTCGAGTCGATCGGCAACTACCCCGCCATACGGGGCGACGAGGAGCATGGGCACGGTCTGCAACGCCATCACCACGCCGATCGCGGTGGCGGAGTCGGAGAGCTCGAGGACAAGCCACGATTGGGCGATGGTTTGCATCCACTTGCCGGCTTGGGAAATTGCCTGACCAGTGATGTAACGGCGGAAGTTGGTGCTGCGGAGGGACGCGAAGGTCTGCCCGCGGAGGCCGGAGAGAATGGTCATCGGCCCATCCCGGGGCCGGGCTCTGGTTCATGGTTGCTCGTGGTGATCACCTCTGTCAGGGGTGGAGCTGTGGAAATGCGTGCCGTCCGCCGGATTTCGGCGGACATCGGCAGCGGACGGCACGCACGTGGGGGGCTCGACCTATATCAGCTCTGCCAGCGTCCTATCCGGCCAGGCTGGGATACAGCCGTCGCGCGGTGCCCGCGAAGATTTCGCGGCGTTCGGGCTCGGGTACGTCGGCCAGTACCTTGTGGGCGAGGGCGACGAGTTCAGGCAGCGACTGTTCGGCGGCGGGCAGGTTGGAACCCCACGCGATCCGGTGCGCTCCGAACGCCGCGAGCACCGGATCAAGGAAACCAGAGGCCTTTTCGCCGGCGTCGTGGAGAGGTTCGAGGTTGCGGTGGGTCAGCTTGAGGTGCAGGCCGGGATGGACGGCCAGCTCCGCCACCGCTTCGCCGGCGTCGGTGGGCGAGGCCGCGATGTCGGGGTAACCCATGTGGTCGAGCAGCACGCGGACCGAGGGGAACCGGTGCAGCAGCTGGTGCACTTGCTCGGTCGCCGGTCCGAGCCGCATCTGCAGGCACACCGTGACGCCGAGCTCGGTGGCCTTGTCCCAGAAGGGATAAGTCTCCGGCGCGGCGAACCACTCGCCCTGGGTGGGCACCGTGCTTCCGCTGGTGAACAGCCGCACCCCGGCGAGGCCACCGTCGCCGGCCACCGCCTCGAGGTTGTCGGCGGCGTCGGGCCGCAACGGGTCCACTGTGCCGACCGCGATGAACCGGTCCGGCCGCTGCGCCCGGCTGTCGAGCACATAGGAGTTGTCGTAGCCGTAGGCGGTGGTGGCCTGCACCAGCACGGCCTGACCGATCCCGGCTTCGTCCATGCGCTCGGCCATGCCGTCCGCGGTGACCGGCCGGGTGGTGGCCCAGCCGGACTGCTTCCCGCCGATCGGGGCCCGCGGGTAGCGGGTCACGTCGTCGGTGATGATGTGGCAGTGGGTGTCGACGATGTCCATGGTCTGGACCTTTCTCGGTTGGTGGGCCGGCTCAGGCGTCCGGGTAGTCGCCCTTGGCGAACAGCAGGGCGGGATCGGCGGAGAAGTCCGGATCGAGCAGGCCCTGGTCCCGCGAGAACTTCACGAGCGCTCGCACGCTCGCGTCGTTCGCGTGCAGACCGTAGGGGATCGGGTCGCTTCGGATCTGCCTGGCCTGCTTGCCCAGCCGCGGCAGCGCCGACCACTGTGGATCGGCCTCGATCTGCCGGCGTTTGCTCTCGGCGAATGCGGCGTAGAGCGCGGTGGGCAACCCGGGATCACGCTCGACGAGGTCACGTCGGATAGCGATCACCGAGTGCAGCGGATAGATCCCGGTGCGCAGGTACCAGTCGGTGGCGAGCACCTCGTGGTCGGGGAACAAGGGGTACGGCCCGTCGTCGGCCGCGGGTTGCTCGGCCGCCGCCGACCACCCCGCCCGCGGAGCCCCCGCCCGTCCGGTGCCGGCGTTGCCGCTGAACGCGGCGTCGATCTCGTCGGCACGCAGCAACTCGCCGAGCGAGCGGCCGTCGGTGACGCGCTCGACGTTCGCCGGGGCACGGCCTTCGATGTGGTCGTCGTCGTCCACGACCCACTTGACCGTGTCGATGTCGAGGTCGTACTCGTCGCGCAGGATGCCGCGCATCCACACCCCGGTGGTCACCGTGTAAGCCCGGACACCGATTCGTGTGCCCTTCAGGTCGGCGGGGAATCGAATTCCCGATGCCGAACCGCACTGCACGTCGGCGTGGTGGAAGCGGCGGTTGAGGAAGACGGGGATCCCGGTGAGCGGAACCCCGGCCTGCAGTGCCATCAGGTAGGAGGTCGGCGCGAGTTCGCACACGTCGAATTCGAGGTCGCGGATCATCCGCCGGTAGGCGCCGATGATCGGGCTGACCTCGACGGGTTCCACTGTGTAGCCGTCCACCGCGACGTCGCCACCCAGCAACGCCTGCACGTGCGGGTAGTCCCCGAGTGCGACCGAAAGCGTATTCATGTTCAGCCTTTCGTGTTCAGAAGGAACGAGTAGTTCAGCCGCCGAGCCGCGACGCGGCGACCCCGAGCGCGGCGCAGGTGCGGTCGACGAGTTCGTCGAACTCGACCCGGCGCGGCAGCAGCCCCTGCTCGTAGGCGTAACGAGAAGCGTCGGTGACGGGCCCGCGCAGACCGTCGAACCCGACGGGGCTCAGATCCACCGGACCCGCCGTCGGGCCGTCGGCCGCAGTGGCCGCGGCCAATGCGTCGTAGACCGCGAGCACGGCCTTCGGGTCCTCGTTCGCCGCCGCCGCGCTGAACCCGACCACGTGGTTGATGGGAGCGAATCCCTTGCGCGCGGCCCATTCGGCCGCGACCGCGAGCGCGTGGGGAATGGCGGTGCGGATCCGGTCGTCGGAGGGCAGTTCGTTACCCATGATCCCGTAGTCGAGCCGGCCTTCGAGGAAGTCGGCCTGCAGTTTGGCGCCTTCGGGTGCGCGCGTGACCCATGCCGGATCGGTGGCCCCGTCGACGTGTCCGCCTTCGTATGTCTGCCAGTTGATTTCGGTCAGATCGATGCCGTACTGCTCGCTGAGGAATCCGCGCAGCCATACCCCGGTGGTCTGGCTCCACGAGCGCACGCCGATGCTCTTGCCGTGCACATCGTCGACGCTCAGATCGCCCATGGTCACCAGGGTTTGGTGCTGGTAGCGGCCGAGCATGGTGACCGGCAGCAGCGCCACCGGCTTGTCGTGGGCGGCGGCCTGCAGCAGTGTCACCACGGCCAGCTCGCAGACGTCCGCCGCTGCGTCGTTCACGAAACCGCGTGATGCCTTGTGCACGGGCCGCACGTCGACACGTTCGGGTGTGGCACCGGCGGCTGCGGCCCCCTCGACGGCCGCGGAGGCGAGGTCGTCCCGGCCCAGTACGATCTTCATTTCCGACTCCTCTTGTCGTTGGTGGTCAGCACTGTCCGCGGTCACACGTCGTCGCCGTACTGGATGCGGCGGTAGGGCACGCTGAGCACGTCGCGGGTGATGCGAACGTCGATGATGGTGGGCCGCGGGTTGCGGACGTATTCGGCCAGCGCGGCGCGCAATTCGTCGGTTGTGCGGACTGTCGCGCCGCCGCCGCCGAGGGCCTGGCCCACCGTGCCCAATTCGGGGGTGGGGATTACGGCGAGCTCGGGATCGAGGCCCTTGGCCTTCGCCTTGTGGTACTCGGCGCCGAGGGCTTGGTCGTTCATGACGACGACGAGCACCGGTAGCCCGTAGCGGCAGGCGGTCTCGAACTCCGACAGGTGCATCAGGAAACTCGCGTCGCCTTCGACCACGAACGTCGGCTTGCCGCCGTTGGCGACGACGGTGCCGATGGTCAGCAGCGGTGCCTGACCGATGGCGCCGAACATGCCGTAGTTCGAGGTGATCTCGCGGGAGCGCTGGAAGAGCATCGTGCCGAAGTCCGTCTGGTGTCCGCTGCCGAGCACCAGCCCGATCTCGCCGGGAAGTTCGGCGTCGAGCACCGAGATCGCCTCGCGCGGGTCGAGCAGGCCAGCCTCACTGCGGAACTCGGCCGGGTCGATCAGCGGGGCCGTGAGCCGGCTGTGCACCTCGGGGGTGTGGAAGCCTTCCACCTCGATACCGCGAACCCCCAGCGCGCCTGTCAGGGCGTCGAGGGCGGTGACCGCGTCGGCCTGCATGTAGCAGTCGGCGACCTGACCGTTGCCCATCACCAGGTGCGGTGCGGTGTCGATCTGGATGAACTTCGCTTCCGGGAACAGGTACCCGCTCTCGATGGTGTAGTGGTTGAGGCTCGCGCCCACCGACACCACGCAGTCGGCCTCCTGCAGCAGCTCCATCGCGAGCCTGCTGCCGAACAGGCCCGCGATCCCCACGTGGTACTCGGTTTCGGCGCTCAGCCAGTTCTTGGCCTGCAGCGTGGTGGCGAGTAGGGCGCCGGTGCGACGCTGGAGTGCGAGGACCTGCTCGCCCGCGTCCGCGTTGCGGGCGCCTCGTCCGGCGACGATCACGACTCGTTTGCTCGCCCCGATGATTTCGCACGCCTGCTGGATCTGGGTCGGGTGCGGCAGCAGCTTGGGGGTGCGGAGCAGCTCGGTGGACGGGACGTACGGCATGTCGTCCTCGAACTCCTGCAGCTGCACGTCGAAGGGTGCGCTGATCATCACCGGCCGGGATTGGGTGCGAGCCAGGTAGAAGGCGCGCTGCACCACTTCTGCGGCCGACTCGGCCTTGGTCACCTGGAGGAATTCGCACTCGATCGCGGCGGCGAACCGTTGCTGGTCGAGGTACTGGACGGCGCCGGTGTCACCCAACGGCGTCTCCCCGCAGAACGCGACCAGCGGGATGCGTGCCCGGCTCGCCACGATCATCGACGTTGCCAGCTGCGCGGTACCGGGGCCGCTGGTCGTCGTCACGACGCCGGGCCGGCCGGATGCGCGGGCGTACCCGTGCGCCATGCTCAGTCCCGCACCCTCGTGGCGCACCTCGTACAGGCGCGTTCCGCGACTGGCCAACGCGTTCATCCAGTGCATGTTGGCGTCGCCCATCATGCCGAACACATCCGTGGTGCCCTCGGCGGCGAACGCTGCTGCGAGCGCTTCGTAGACCTTCACCGCGCGATCTCCTTTTGCTTGTCGTGGTTGGCAACGCGGCTCGCCAGGCGCGGGAACACCTTCAGCGCATTGCCGCCGTAGATCGCCTGCCGGTCGTCGTCGCTGATGGAGTCGATGGAGTCCAGCAGCGCCTTGGTGTCGTCGAAGCGGTGCCCGGTTTCCGGGTCGACACCGCGGACGGCGCCGATCATCTCGGAGGCGAACAGCACGTTCTCGGCGGGGATGATGTCGGTGAGCAGTTCGAGGCCCCGTTTGTGGTAGACGCAGGTGTCGAAGAAAACGTTGTGCAGCAACGATTCCTGCAGGGGTGGCCGGCCTTGGTCCTGCATCATCCCGCGGTAGCGGCCCCAGTGATAGGGGACCGCGCCGCCGCCGTGCGGCAGGATCAGCCGCAGTGTCGGGAAGTCGGTGAACAGGTCCGACTGGCACAGCTGCATGAAGGCCGCGGTGTCGCCGTTGAGGTAGTGCGCGCAGGTGCCCTGGATGGCGGGGTTGCGTGACATCGCGACGTGGACCATCGCGGGCACATCCAGCTCCACCATCTTCTCGTAGAGCGGGTAGTAGATCCGGTCGGTCAGCGGCGGTGCCTGCCAGTACCCGTCGAACGGGTCCGGGTTGAGCAGGCAGCCGACGAATCCGAGTTCCTCGACGCAGCGCTCGAGTTCTTCGGACGACAGGCGGATGGAGGAGGCCAGCGCGTCACCGGGAGACTGCGGAAGCTGGCACACCGCGGCGAAACGGTCCGGGAACAGGCCGCACACCCGGGCGATGAGGTCGTTGCTGACCTGCGACCAGACCAGGCTGGTCTGCTCGTCGCCGTAGTGGTGGGCCATCTTTCCCGCGCCGGGCGAAAAGAGTGTGAGATCGGTGCCGCGTTCGAGCTGGAGCTTGAGCTGGCCCTGTTCGATCGCGGCCTTGATCTCGTCGTCGCCGATGTGCAACTCGTCGGGGGAAACTCGCGCGCCCGAATCCTCGAACGCCTTGATCTGGCGCTCGCGCCACTGTCCGAGCGCGGGCGGCGCGGTTGTGAAGTGGCCGTGACAGTCGATGATCATGAAGGTTCTTCTCCAGGTGTGGTGTTCGGGGTCAGGAGCGACCGGTGAGTTTGCGGCCCAGTTCCAGGCCGGGATAGCTGCGTACCGGCGCGGACATGAGGAAGCGGTAGCCCTCGTCGAGCACCTGCTCGACGTTGCTCGTAGTCACGTGCGGGTGGCCGACCACGACTCCGTGTTCGTGACAGATCTTCACGATCCGGCTCCTGGCCTCGACCATCAATGGGTGGTCCAGCTGGCGGGGCACGCCCAGTTCCTGGCTGAGATCGCCCTCACCGATGAGGATGAGACCGATGCCGGGCACCTCGTCGAGGATCGCCGGGAGGGTCTCGATCCCGAGCTGATCCTCGATCTGGATCACGACGAGGATCTCGCCGTCCGGGGCGAGCGGCCACACGTCGGCCTTGGCGTAATACTCGTCGTTCGACAGACCCCAGTACCGCGCGGCGGCCGCGGGTGCATCGCCGCGCAGACCCGCCGGCTCGAACCGGTCCGCGCCGGGCAATCGTGGGTAGCGGCACGCCGCGACCGCGTTGCGCGCCTCCTCGACCCGGCTGATGTGCGGCCACACGATTCCGTACGCTCCGAGGTCGAGGGCCTGCTTCGCGTGCCACTGCCCGTGTTCGGCTCCGTTGACGGGCACGCGGACGAGGGGCGTGGGCGACGGGGCGAGCGTGCCGGCTTCGAATATCCGTCGCCGGTTGAGCAGGTACTGCAGGCTGTCCCGCAACGTCGTTGCGTCCCAAGGCTTGTGCTCGGACTCGAACACCAGACCGTCGTAGTCGGACGTCGCGAAGTCGAGCGCCGCGGCCGGTTCGGGCGAAGCAAACGCCGCGAAGGCGTGCTGCCCCGATTCCAGGGCACCGATCACGCTATTGAGTCTTGCCACTTGCCACTCCGATCTGCTCGCTCTGTCGCTTGTGAATGGTCCTGTGCCACCAGGCGCGTACGCGTGCCCACAGGGTGGGACGGCCGGGCGCCGGCGTGACCACTGTGTCGCCGGCGCACCGGCGCACCAGCTCGTCCGTGAACTCCTGGGTCATCCGGGAAACCACAGCCCCGGCGCCCGCCTCGATCAGCGACGCGAGCTTGCCCGCGAGGCTCACCTCACCGGCCACATGCACTCGGGCACCGCCGGCCGCGTTGTCCTCGGTGATCCGGAAGGTGGCGTGCGCGGTGAACCGGGTCGCGCCCTGCCCGTCCCGTCCGCGGGCGGACAGCCGTCCCTCCCGCTCGGGTTCATCGAGGTCGAGCGACATCCGGGCACCGAACCGCACCCGGATCGCGCTGAACTTCACGACCAGCGTGCCGTCGAAGGAGCCGTCGTCGTGGAACTGGCCGAGTTCGGCTCCATTGATGCACGACACCACTTCAGTGGGGTCGGAAATGACCTCCCACACCCGCTCCGGTGGTGCGGGTACGGCGATCTCTTCGTCGATCTTTATCACAACTGTGTCCTCGCTTGGCGATCTGGAACACCTCCACAAATCGTTGTGGAGCTTGGGAACTCGCGAGACTCGATCAGCCAGCTGATGTCACGGGCGCCCCGCTGGTGGCGGAGTGCAGGCCGGCCGCCCAGTTGCGTTGGCGTCATCCGAGTCTCCTGGCGACGCGGCCTCAGATTGTTTAACAACTCTCTGTGGCACACAGTAGCAGCGCCCCATGGCACTCAGCAAGAGTCGTGTACAGCTCGACAGTTTGGGTCTCGCGCTCGGTGCGGCCCGACAATCTTGTACAACAATTCTTGTGAGCGGTGACTCGGCGGACCGTGGGAGCGGCGCGCCCGGTGGAAACCGCGGTCGCAGAGTAAGTCGTCGTAGCTCCTCGGACGCAGTTCGGGGAAAATTGTTAGACGATCCACGTCCATGGGCCTTGTGTTGGGCCAGTCACACGCGTAAATTGGGCGAAACCGTAAGACAATATTGGTGGTCCGCCCTCCGGTTGAGGATCAGCATCAGTGCACCGGCACCGTGCACGCACTCCCTCCCCCCGGGCTCGGACGCAACAGAGGAGTCGTTTCATGCCCCAAACCTTGTCCATCGCAGCGAAGTCCTACCCGCACACCGCGTTCCTCACCGACCCAGGCTTCACCGTCGCAGGGCGCGCCGTCGAGCTCGCGGCGTCGGATCCGATCTACAAGGCATTCGCCCCCATGGTGCGTGAACTCCGCTACGACGCCAGCGAATTGGCCATCGCCACCTTCCTGCAGGCCCGCGAAGCCGGTGCCCCGATCGCACTCCTGCCGGTGGTACTGAGTGGCGACTTCCACCACCACTCGCTCACCCGCTGGCCCGGTTCGGCCGAAATCAACCCGGCAGATCTGGCAGGGCGGCGGGTCGGCGTCCGGGCCTACAGTCAGACCACCGGGCTGTGGGTCCGCGGCATCCTGCACGAGGAGTTCGGCGTGGACGCCAAGGAAGTCACCTGGGTCACCACCGAAGAGCCGCACGTCGCCAGCTACGTCGAGCCGCCGAACGTCGAACGCACGACCGGCAAGGTGCTCGACGTGCTCGAGCGCGGCGACGTGGTGGCCGCCGTTCTCGGTCCGCCGGCGCTCGACGGCGCGCAGGGACCGCTGGTCCCGATCATCCCGAATTGGCGGGAGGCCGAGGAGGCGTGGGGCGCCCGGCACCAGACCGTGCCGATCAATCACATGCTCACCGTCCGGAGGGACCTCCTCGAAGCCGAGCCGCAGACGGTTTCAGCGCTCTACCAGGCTTTCGGCGCCGAGATCGAGGCGCGCAAGGCAGCCGATACCGCGCCCGGACCCCGCGTACGCGCCCTCCGGTTCGGGGTAACCGACGAGCTCGTCGCCGGTCTGCAGATCGCGATCGACTACGCCCTGCAGCAGAACGTCATCCGCACGCCGGTGACAGTGGCCGAACTCCTCGACGATTTCACCCGGCACCTCGGCGATCTTGCATGAACGCACCCCGCCCGCACGCCCGCCCCGCCACCTACCAGCCGTGAGGTATTGATGTTCACCGTCGACACACACACCCACATCATCTCGCCCGACACCGATTCCTATCCCGCAGACCCTCTCGGCGGCCACCGCTCCACCTGGTCCCAGGAACGGCCCACCGACATCGACGGTCTCCTGCGCGCGGCTGACGCCGCCGCCGTCGACCACCTCGTCGTCGTCCAGGCCTCCACGGTCTACGGATTCGACAACAGCTACGTCGCCGACCAGCTCACCCGGCACGCCGACCGCATCAGCGGGGTCTGCTCGGTGGACTTCCTCTCCCCGAAGGTGGTCGACGACCTCCACCACTGGATCGACGAGCGGGGCTTCTCGGGAGTCCGCATCCGCGCCGCCGACGGGACGACGGCCGTCCCGACGCCCGGCCGCGGCCTGGACGACGAGCGCATGGCGCCCGTCTGGCAGTTCCTGTCCGATCGCCGGGTGCCGGTCTGCATCCAGATGCATGCCAAGCACGCTCCCATCCTCGCCGGACTCCTCCAGCAGTACCCGGGACTGACCGCGATCCTCGACCACGCGGGCCGGCCCCAGCTGGACGACGCCGCGCCGTACCCGAGCACCGCCGGAGTTCCCCAGCTCGACGAGACCGGCCGGGTCTTCATCAAGCTCACGCCGCCCGCCGTCCTGCGTGCGCAGCGCGAGAGCGGATCCGCGGCACCGGTGGTCCGCACGCTGATCCAGAAGTTCGGCGCAGCCAACGTCATGTGGGGTTCGAATTTCCCCGCCTCGGCCGGATCGTTGTCCGAACTTCACGACCTCATCAAGACGCAACTGCCCTCGCTCGACGACACGCAGCTGGAACTGATCGCCGGCGGCACCGCCGGCCGGCTGTACGGGCTCGCCCCGGCCGGCGCCGTTATCCCCGGCGCGAAGGAATGTTGATTGCCATGACTCGAATCCGGCGCAAGTTCTGTCTGACCGCCTCGGTCATGGCGGTTGCCGTCGCCTTGTCCGCCTGCGGCGGTCCTCCCGCCGTTCCGGACACCAAGAACCTCGATGAGCTGTACCAGGCGGCCAAGGCCGAAGGGGAGGTCGTCTGGTACGCGCCGAAACCAGAGGCGCAGATGAAGCCGGCCATCGAGGCCTTCGAGAAGAAGTACCCCGGGATCGAAGTCAGCTACACGAACAAGAAGGCTCCGGACCTCGTCACCCAGCTCAATGTGGAGCAGGCCGCCGAGCGCGTGACCTTCGATGTCTCCAACGCAGGTGGGCTCACCGTGCTGCCGTCGCAGTCCTTGGCAGCGAAGGTCGACTGGGCGTCCTACGAGGTGCCCGGCGATCAGATCTTCGCCGATGACTTCGTCTACGTCTGGGCCGTCCCGAAGGTCTGGGCATACAACACCGACGCCCTGGCCGCCGGCGATGCGCCCGCGAGCTGGGACGACCTGCTCGATCCCCGTTGGGATGGAGGAAAGCTCAGCGTCGAGGCGCGCGGGTCCTTCATGACCGTGTGGGCTCAGGACCCGGCCCTCGGCACCGCCGCCGGTCTCGACTACAGCTCCCGACTGGCCCAGCAGCAGCCCCACTACACCGAGAACACCACGCAGGCCCACACACTCGTCGTCTCCGGCCAGACACCGGTCGGCACCGATCTGATCAACCTCGTGCTGGACGACCAGGCCAAGGGCGCGCCGGTCGCCGTCGCACCGGTGGGCCCCACAAACGCCAACAAGTCCTACCTGTTCGTGGCCGAGGGCGCCCCGCATCCGGCCGCAGGTCGCCTGCTGACCGCCTTCCTCGCCTCGGAAGAGGGCCAGTCCGCCCTGGTCGACACGTACAACTCGGCCATCCCCACCAACACGGACTGCACGGACGCCGCAACCAACCGTGTCATCGGCGCCCTGTGTGCAGTCGGCGTCGAGTGGTTCGGCGAAACCAACCTCGAGCAGTACGAGCAGTTCTCGGATTACTTCCCCGAGGTCGAAGAGGCCTTGGGCACCGACGTCAACTGACGGCCCCCACCGTCGCACCGCTGCCCGACGGGCAGCAGAAGACTTTATCCCCTCACCTTTGGAGACTTCAGCGATGCAGTCCGGCACCCCGCTCTCCACCGGCGGACGCCCGCCCACCGGCACGCGCCCGCCCACCGGCACACGCCCTCAGCGAACCGGCGTCCGCCCTGAGCCCACCGACGTACACCCGCACCGGCGGGACCGTGTCCTGATCGGCGTCAACATCGTCATCGGCGCGATCATCGCCTATCTCATGCTCTTTCCCCTGGGCATGCTGTTGTTCAGCAGTCTCAAGGACAGCGAGACGAAGCTGCCCTTCCAGGTCCCCGGGTTCACGCTTGCCAACTTCACCGCGATCTTCTCGTCGAAACGCCTGGTCGAAGTCGCGCTCAACTCGTTGATCTTCGTGGTCGGCACCGTGGGCCTGGCTCTCGTGATCAGTGTCAGCCTGGCCTACCTGTTCGAACGCACCGACATCCCCGGTCGCCGATTCCTCGCGCCGAGCACACTGGCCCCCATGGCCGTGCCGGCCACGGTCATGGCAGTGGCCTGGGTGCTGGCGGCCAACCCCACCAACGGCCCGATCGCCGTCGTCATCGAGCGGATCTTCGGGTTCACCATCGACATCTACTCGCTGCCAGGCATGATCCTGGTAGCCGGAATCTTCGGCGTGCCAGGCATGTACATCATGCTCGCGCCGACGTTCGCCCGGCTCAACCTCGAGTTCGAGGAGGCCGCGGCCACGTCGGGCGCCGGATGGTGGACACGAACCCGCAAGGTGGTTCTGCCCCTCACGATGCCGGGAATCACCGCGGCCAGCATGCTGCTGGTCGTCATCGCGCTCGAGGAATTCGCGATCCCGGCCATCCTCGGAATGCCGGACCAGATCTACGTGTTCAGCAGCCTCATCCAGGCCTCGCTGCAGCCGCCGTCGGGTCTCGCCAACTACGGCCAGGCCAGCGCCTACGGCATCATGCTGGTCCTGCTGTCCCTGGTGATGATCGCCGTCTACCGGCGCCAGACCCGCGAGTCGCACCGGTTCCAGGTGGTGGGGGGCAAGGGGTACCGGTCCACGCCGGTGCGGCTGGGACGCTGGCGCATCCCGATCTTCGCCGTCGTCTTTCTCTACGTACTCGTCGCGATCATCGTGCCCATCCTGACCCTGGTCTGGACGAGCCTGACCCCGTACCTCCAGCCGATCAGCTTGGACAATCTGGGTGCGCTCAGCCTCGCCAACTACACCGCGATCTTCACCAACCCGAGCTTGAGCCAAGCGGTCATCAACACCCTGGTGATCAGCCTGGTCACGGCGACGCTGACCGCCGGATTCGCCCTGTGGCTGGCGCTGGCCGCTAGCCGCGGCGGACGCATCGGCCGGGCTCTGTTCGATATTTCGTTCCTGGTCTTCGCCATCCCCGCCGTGGTACTGGGAATGGCGGTGCTGTTCCTGTACCTGTACCTGCCGTTCCCGATCTACGGGACGATCTGGATCATCATCATCGCGTTCACCACCCGGTACGTCCCGCGCGGGTCACGCATGATTCAGACGGCACTGCTCCAGCTCGACAAAGGACTCGAAGAGGTGGGACGCGTCTCCGGTGCGTCGAAAGGTGTCGTGCTGCGCCGGGTGATCTTCCCCCTCGTCGCCCCCGCGGTGTCGAGCACGTGGCTGTGGGTGTTCGCCCACTCCCTGGGCGAACTCCCCATCGCGCTGCTGCTGTCCAGCTCCGACAACCGCACCGTCGTGGTGCTCCTGTGGGACATGATCGGCGAGAGCGCGAACTATCCCGAGGCCAGTGCCCTCGCAGTTCTCCTGCTCGCCGTCTCCGCCGTCTCCGTCTGGTGGGTCAACCGCCGTGGCGTCCAAAAACACATCTGAGGTGTCGTGAACATGCAGAAACTCGTTGCTACCGACCATTCCGTACAGATCTCCGGTCTGCAGAAACAATTCACCCGTCACGACAGCGGCGAGGTGAACCGCGTCATCGACGATGTCAGCTTCGCCGTGCCGAAAAACAGCTTCTTCACCTTGCTGGGACCCAGCGGCTGCGGAAAAACGACCACGCTGCGCTGCCTCGCCGGACTCGAGACCGCTGATGGCGGCGAGATCTGGATGAACGGGAAGGCCGTCTTCTCCGCCGCCGCGGGTCGCGACGTCCCTCCCGACTCCCGGCCGATCGCCATGGTGCCGCAGTCCTATGGGATCTGGCCCCACATGAAGGTGTTCGACAACGCCGCATTCCCGCTCCGATACGGCCGAAAGACCTACCCCCGCCCCGAGACGCAGCGCCGTGTCCTCGCAATGCTCGAACAGGTGGGGCTGTCGGAGTACGCCGACCGATGGTCCACCCAACTCAGCGGCGGCCAGCAGCAGCGGCTCGCGCTGGCCCGCGCTCTGCTGTGCGAGCCGGAGGTCCTGCTGCTCGACGAACCGCTGTCCAACCTGGACGCCAAGCTACGCTCACAACTGCGCGCCGAGCTGCGGTCGTTCCAGCAGAAGTTCGGCGTCACCACCATCTACGTCACGCACGACCAGGGCGAAGCCCTCGCCATGTCTGACACGATCGTCGTCATGAACCGTGGCCGAATCGAGCAGATAGGCTCGCCGAGCGAGATCTACGACTCCCCGGCGACACGGTTCGTGGCCGACTTCGTCGGCAGTGCCAACCTCATCCCCGGAGTGCTCGACCGGCCGGCCGGCCCCCGTGACCGTGTGGTCGACGCCAAAACGACCCTCGGGGTAGTGCGGTGCGAGCGATTCACCACCCCACCCGCACCGCCCACCGCCGGCCAGGAGATGTCCGTGTGCATCCGGCCCGAGAACATCCGCGTCGTCACTGCGTCACGGGAGGCCGAGGGCCCCAATCGGTTCCCGGCGCGCATCATGACCACCGAGTACCTCGGAGATCGCCAGGAGATGGTCGTCGCCGTCGGGGACGTCGTGCTCCGCGCCCACGCCGGTGCGCACTTCGATGCTCGCCCGGGCGACGATGTGACCGTTGTCCTGGACCCAGCGTGGACGGTCGCGCTGTGGTCGTAACTGCCGTAACTCGTGAGAGTGCTGTCGGCGTGTTGCGCTGAGTGGACGAAGACCTCCGGGCGGAGCGGGTGTCGTGGCGCACCCACGAGCCGCCTGGAGGTCCTCGCGGCGACGACTAGTCGGCCGGCGGGGGGAACTTCAGCTGAAGCGCCCGCCGGGCCGACGACAGATGATGCCGCATCGCCGCCGCGGCGGCCTCCGGGTTGTGGGTGACGATCGCGGCGAGGATGGCCTCGTGCTCCCTGACGGAGTCGGTCCGCGGCTGCTCGCGGTCCGCGTCGCGGTACTGCTGCATGACGAGCGGGTACAGCAGGCTGTCGACGAACCTGGTGAGCGTGGCCTGCCGCGCCGCCCGCTTGACCTGTTCGTGGAACTTGCGGTTGAGATTCGCGTACTCCTCGCGCCCACCCGGTACCTGCCAGTCCCACATGCGCTTACAGGTTTCGGTCATCGCGGCGATGTCCGTATCGGTGGCGCGTTCGGCGGCCTTCGCCGCCAGCGCTGCCTCCATCACCGCGCGGGTCTCCAGTATCTCGACCGCCTCGTCCACCGAGAACGAGCGGGTGCGAGCGCTGCGGTTCGCCTCGGCGGTGACGTAGCCCTCCTGCGCGAGGCGCGCGAGCACGGAACGGATCGTCCCGCGCGAGACCTGGAGCTGCGTGGTGAGCTCCGATTCGGTGAGGCGTGAGTCCGGTTCATAGTGACCGGCGAGGATCAAAGCGCGCAGATCGTGGTAAGCCTGCGATGTCCGGTTGGCACCCGAATCCGGGCTGTCGTTGCCCGGGCCCGTGCCCGTCGCTAGCACCATGGTGTGTCACCTCGAGTAGTCGTGGATCTGAGGGGCGACGCGTCACGCACAGCCTCCCACGTGATGTTGTACAACAACATTACCGGTTGCGTATCGAGCGCTCGATGTGAACGCGGTCAGAGGGCAGCAAAACTTTCCCTTCCTGCCTCAACTAGTCCGTACTGACGTCCACATTGTTGCACAATTCGCACCCTCCGGCCCACGAGAAACCCGACCCCGAAATGCACGTGCTCGCCGGCGCACCGTCAGTGATGCGCCGGCGAGCACGTTCGCCGAATCAGAACAACCAGGGGACCTCGTCGTGACCGAAGTCGTGGAAGTCGCCGAACCGCCCCGAGTAGAACACCAGGCCGGTGCCCTCCCGGCAGCGCATGTCGGTGACTTCGCCGTAGAAGACGCGGTGGTCGCCGACGTCGTGGGCGCTGTGGACCCTGCATTCGAGCTGGGCCAGAGCATCTTTGATCAGCGGCAGACCCGAGCGGCTGCGATCGCAGGGCAGGTCGTCGAATCGGGCGCCGCCCCGCGTCGCGAAGCGGCGGGCGACAGCTTCCTGACGGGAGCCGAGGACGGACACGGCGAACGAGCCCGCGGCCTCCACGGCCTCGGTGGTGCGGGAGCCGTGGGTGAGCGAGACGAGCAGGATCGCCGGGTCCAGACTGATCGAGGTCAGAGAGCTGATCGTCATGGCACTGGGGCTGCCGTCGCCGTCGTCGGCGCTGACGACGGCGACCCCGGTGGTGAACCGGCCCATGCTGCGTCGCATGTCCGTCGGGGTGGGGGCGTGGAATGCCGGAAGGGTCATCGTGGGCCTACTTACTGTGGTACCGGACTTCGAAGGTGACAACGCCCTCGTCCGTGTTCCAGGGGCCGTGCGGCATGCCGGGCGGCCGGCAGGCGTACATTCCCGCGGTGAACGTCTCGCCGAGGGTCAGGTCGGTGAACGACCCCTCGACGATGTAGACCTCCTCCCAGAAGTCGTGTTTCTGCACGCCCATCGGCGTCGAGTCGGCGCCGGGTTCGTACCGCAGGATCCGGGTGGCGACGTTGCCGTCCGGGTCCTTGGCGAGGATGCGTTCGGTGATCTTCGGATCGTCACCCGGACATACCGTCCACTCGACGCCGGTGACGGGGAAGAATTCGAATTCGGGCTTGGCCATGATGGTTTACTCGCTTTCCGCTTTGTAGCTGTCGGTGAACTGCTGCACTGCCGCGACGGCGCTGTCGTAGTCGTAGTTGCGGTACGTGTACGCGCCCTTCACCACGAAAGGGGCTCCGGCGTAGAACATCTCGTACTGCTGGTGTCGTCCGGCGAATTCGGAGCCGATGATGTCCCAGGCCAGCTTGAAGAGTTTGACGCGCTCCTCGGACGGCACACCGGGGGACTGGACGTAGTGTTCGATGTCCCGGGACGTCAGCGGGCTGGTGAGGTCCTTGACGCTCGACGGGAGTTGCAGCACACCGCCGCCGACGAGGTCGCGCAGGATCGCGATCACTCGCGGGTAGATCTCCGACTGCAGGCCCATCGACCCGTACAGTGCCTGCCTGCCCGGCAACCACATCCCGGCCGAATCCGGCTCGGCGGTGTACTCGGCGGCCAGCACCGCGGAACGGACCCCGCTGACGAGCGCGGCGAGCTCGCCGAGCTTCTCCTGAACGCTGGGGATCTTGTCCACCCCGTTGACCTGGGTGACCCGACGCGCAACGCCGGCGATGAATTCCAGCTTCGTCGCGAAGCGGATCTGCGCCTGCCAGTTGCCGAGAACGTGGGCGCCCGTCTCGAAGAACTGACGGCGGACACCTGTGGTGTCGCGGTCGACGAACACGCGATCCCACGGTACGAGGACGTCGTCGAAGACGAGGAGCGAGTCGGGCTCGTCGTAGCGGCAGGTCAGTGGGTAGTCGAACGAGCTCGTCGCGGCCGGGATGTACGGGCGGCGGACGTACTGCTTGAGACCGGGGGCGTTGGCCGGGACCACGAACCCGACGGCGAAGTCCTTGTCGTCCGGGCCGAGCGGCTTGATGCACGAGACGAAGATTTCGTCGGCGATCGCTCCGCCGGTGGCGAGCATCTGCGAACCACGGATGACCAGACCCTCGGGGGTCTCCTCGACCACGCCGGCCTGCAGGTACTCGCCCTCCCAGCCCGACGCCGTCGTCGCGCGCGAGACCTGTGGCGGGATGATCGCGTACGAGACGTAGAGGTTCTCGTCGAGCAGGCGCCGGTACAGCTCGGAGACGTTCGCCCCGAAGTCGTGCCCACCCTCGGCCGCGAACACCTCGGGATGCGCGGCGAACGCGGCGAGGAACGTCCCCACATGATCGGGGCTACGACCGATCCAGCCGTGCGTGTGCTTCGCCCACCGCTCGATCGCCTCCCGCCGCTGCGCGAGCTCCTCCCGCGACCGTGGAATCGAGAACACCCGATTGGCCGCGTTCCCGGTTTCGGGTGCGACGTACTGCATGCCGTTGGCCTCGTCCGCGGCCAGATCGAACATCTCGGCAATCGTCCGGGTCACGGGCGCAAAGGCCGGATGGGTGGTGACGTCGTCGATCTTCTCCCCGTCGACGAGCACTACGCGCCCGTCGTTCAGGGAGGCCAGGTAGTCGGCTCCGGTGCGCATGTCAGTGTCCTTCGGTGGTGTAGGAGTGGGTCAGGGTTCGGCCGTCGGGCAGGGTGAGTTCGAGGTCCCACCGGTGACCGGGGGTGAACTTGCCGTCGAGCAGTGGCAGGGTGCCTGCGAAGCAGAGCAGGTCCTCGCCGGTGTCGCCGAGTCGGTCGGCGAAGATCTGCAGAAGGTTGTGCGGTGTACGGAGATTGGCCAGGGTGCCGTCCTGATACAGGACCCCGTCGACCCACGATCGGGCCCGGCATGCGTCCCAGTCGAACGACGCCCAGTCGGCGATCTCGACGACGGCCGGGCCTACCGGCTTCGGGCACGCCCGCTTCGAGTCACCGATGTCGACGGTCTCGAGTTGGCGGTCGGTGTGGTCGGAGCCGACACCGAGGTAGTACCGCCCGCCGTGCCTCAGGATCACCGGCTCGACCTCGCCCGAGGTGTGGGCGCCGGTGACGGGGGCCTGCGTCGCGGTCGTGATCGTCGCGATTTCGACGGGGTAGAACATCGGCACCTGTGCCGGCGGTGCGACTCCGATGGCAGCGAGTTCGTCGATGTGATGTTGCACCGCCGCTTCGTCGCGGCCGGTGTATCCGGCAACCAGGGTTCGGCCGGCGCCGAAACGCAGGATCTCGGAGGAATCGAGGGTTTCGAAGGTGAGCACCTCCGTGGTGGCGCCGGTCATGAAAGGACCTTTCTGCGGTTGAGGAAGCTGTAGTCGTCGAGCCGGTCCCTCAGGACCGGGAACTCGGCGCGGGTGCGGTCGACAACGCCGGGGTCGATCTCGGCGATGGTGATGCCCTCGGACGAATCCGCCTCGGCGATCACCGTTCCCCACGGGTCGACGATCCGGCTGTGGCCGCCGAGTTCGACGGAATTGTGTGTGCCGGTGGCGTTGCAGGCGATCACGAAGACCTGGTTGTCGACGGCGCGGGCCGAGGTCAGCAGCCGCCAGTGCTCCCTGCGGGCTTTCGGCCAGGCCGCGGGCACGATGACGAGTTGCGCTCCGGCGGCGACCAATTCGGTCCACAATCCGGGGAACCGCAGGTCGTAACAGGTGGTGGCGGCGATCGGGCCGAACGGGGTGTCGGTGGTGTGGATCTGCGTCCCCGGCTGCAGAAGCTGCGCTTCGAGGGAGTCGTATCCGAACACGTGAACTTTGCTGTAGTGGTGGTGGATCTGTCCGTCCGGGCCGATCAGGACCGCCGTGTTGCGCAGTCTGCCCTCCTCGCCCTGTTCGACGATGCTGCCGGCGTGGATGTAGCACTGCCGTTCGACGGCGACGGATGCCAGAACCTGGACGGTACCGCCGCCGAGGGTTTCCGCGGCCGAGGAGTAGTCGTCGAAGTGGTTGTATCCGACGCGCCACAGCTCGGGCAGAACGATCAGGTCGACTCGCTCGGTGAGTCCGGTCAGGAGGTTGCGTACGCGCTCGAGTCGATGCGCGGGGGTCTCGGAATCGGGGCTGGCCAGTTGAGCCAGGGCTATCTTCATGGGTTTCCTTCGTGCCGTTAGATGTTCGGCCGTTTCATTGACCGCAGGGTGGTGTCGAGGTGTTCCCGCACCGCCCGTACCGCGGCCTGGGGATCGCCTGCCGCGATCGCGTCGGCGATGGCGTGGTGCTCGACGAGAACCTGCTTCTTGCGGGTTTCGTCGGCCATGACGATGCGGATACCCATCCGCATCTGACGGTCCCGCAGTGAGCTGTAGAAGTTGTTCATCAGGGGGTTGCCGGCCGCACGGATGATGGCCGTGTGGAATTCGAGGTCGTGCGCGATGAAGTCGACCGGGTCGGTGTCGTTCTCCTGAAGGTCCAGGAGAATGCGGAGCCGGTCCGGTACCAGGCCCGGCTGGGGCGCCACTTCGGTGACCGACCATTCCTCGACCACCCGGCGGGCCTGCATGATGGCTTCGACGTCGCTGTCGGACAACGCCGGGATGAAGGCGCCCTTGTGAGGCACTCGCCGGATGAAGCCTTCGGCCTCGAGACGTAACAGCGCCTCGCGCACGGGGGTTCGGGAGATTCCGGACGACGCGGCGACCTGCGCTTCGGACAGAAACATCTCCTCGTCGCGGGGCAGGGTGATGATGGTGTTCTTCAGCCACTCGTAGGCCAACTCCGGCGCCGTTGCTCCGGTGGTCTTCGATGTCGTCATGGCTTGCCCCTTCGAGGAGAGTCAGTAGTGGACGGGCGCCGGCGTTTCCGGTGTCCGGGAGATCGCCTCGTCGCCCACAGCCGCGAGATCCACGGACTGCGTTTCCCGCGTGAGAAGTGAGGCGATCAGGGAGATGACTCCCATGGCGGCGAGGTAGGCACCGATGGCGTATCCGGTGCCGAACCGGGTGTAGAGCGCGATCGCGATGATCGGGGCCAGCGAGCCGGCCAGGACGGACGCGAGGTTGTAGGCCAGCGACACTCCGGAGTACCGGACCTCGGTGGGAAACAGTTCGGAGAAGAACGCGCCGATCACGGCGCTGTAGGCCGCGAAGATCAGCAGTCCCACCGCCACCGCCAGGGTGATCGCCGCCGGATTCTTCGTGTCCAGCAGAGCGAAGAACACGAACGCCCACACGATGGTGGCGGCGGACGCGCCGATGTAGATCGGTCGTCGGCCGATCCGGTCGGCGAGCACGGCGAACATCGGGATCGTCACCAGGGCGACGACCATACCGATCATGACGGCGTTCAATCCGGTGCTGCGCTCGAGTTCGAGGATCTGGGTGATGTAGGTGATGACGAACAACGAGAAGATGTAGAAGCCGGCGTTCTCGCCGAAGCGGGTGAACGCCGCGAGGAGGATCTGGCGCCAGTGTCCCCGGACGGCCGCGGCGAGCGGCATGCCCTTCTTCTCGGCGGGCGCGGTTTCCCGGGACTGCTCGAACAGCGGGGTCTCCGCGACGTACAGCCGCAGCACCAGACCGATGATCACCAGCAGGGCCGACAGCCCGAAGGCGATCCGCCATCCCCAGGACAGGAACGCGTCCTCCGACAGCACGGAACCGAGGACGGCGAGTACCCCGGCCGCCAGCAGGTTGCCCAGCGGCGGACCGAGATTGGGCCAGGCGGACCAGAACGCCCGCCTCTTCGAATCGCCGTGTTCGGAGACCAGCAGGACTGCGCCACCCCATTCGCCACCGAGGGCGAAACCCTGCACCAGCCGCAGAAGCACCAGGAGCAACGGTGCGGCGACGCCGATGGAGGCGTAGGTGGGCAGGAAGGCGATGAGGAACGTCGACACTCCCATGAGCATCAGGCTGGCGATCAACGTGGCCCGCCTGCCTTTGACGTCCCCGTAGTGCCCGAGTACCGCGGCACCGAGGGGTCGCGCCACGAAGCCGACCGCGTAGGTGGCGAACGCGAGCATGGTGCCCACCAGGGGATCTTCGGTGGGGAAGAACAGCTTGTTGAACACCAGCGCCGCCGCTGTTCCGTACAGGAAGAAGTCGTACCACTCGACTGCGGTACCGGCGAGGCTCGAACCTGCAATGACGGGCAGGCTGGTGTGGGGTCTGCGATTGATAGATTTGTCGTTGGCGGTTGCCATAGTCGACTCCTAGGTCGAATCGTCGCTACGTGACGAGCTGCACGTCCTTGCGCCTACCTCCAAGTAGGCGACTCGAACGGTCGCGCAGATGGTGCTGCCCGGGCTCGGTGGCTGCTCCAACAGCTGCCGAGCCCGCTTTTTTCTGGCCTTCATCCGACTGTGAAGCCGATCACGAAAAGGCTGTACACCAGTTGTATACGACCGGTCTACGATCCGCAAGAGGGGCTCGAACTCTCGTTTTCCGCCTCGCGACCGGGCAACTCTTGACGCCGGCCCGCCCACGACCTAGCTTAATCGAATCAAATTCGATTAATTGAAGGAGGTCCCGTGGACGCCGAACTGCTCGTCGTTGGAGGCACGGTGCGCACTGGTGATCCCGACCGTCCCGTCACCGACGCGCTCGCCGTGGCCGGTGGCCGCGTGGTCGCGCTGGGGGAGCGGGCTCGTGCCCTGCAGTCGAGCCGCACCGAACTGATCGACCTGGGTGGGGGCGCATTGTTGCCGTCGTTCGGCGACGGGCACGTCCACCCGCTGATGGGCGGGCTCGGTTTGCGCGGCGCTTCGATTCGCGACTGCGGCAGCGTCGACGAGGTCCTGCTCGAAGTGCGCCGGTGGGCGGACGAGAACCCTGGAGCCGGTTGCGTATTCGGGGACGGAGTTTCTCCGACGCTCGCCGAGGGCGGCCGTTTCGAGGCCCGATGGCTCGACAGTGTGGTCCCGGACCGGCCAGTGGTCCTGCGCACGATGGACCATCACACCGCGTGGGTCAACAGTGCGGCGCTGCGGTGCGCCGGACTGACCCGGGACACCCCGGATCCGGCCGGCGGAGAGATCGTGCGGACGGCCGACGGTGAGTTGCTCGGCACTCTGCGTGAATGGGGTGCGATCAATCCGGTTCTCGCGCTGGTGCCGGAGGTGACCCTCGACGATCGGGTCGAGGCGCTGGCGACGGTGTCGAAGATGCTTGCCGCCGCAGGCATCACGTGGGTGCAGGATGCGTGGACCGAACTCGACGACGTCGAGGTCTGGCTGACCGCCGCGGACCGCGGGCGACTGTCGACCCGCGCCAACCTCGCGTTTCGTGCCACCCCGGAGAGCTGGGAGGCCGACCGGGAGGCGTTCGCCCTGGCGCGGCGGAAGGTCGAGGAACGGGGCGGCGACGCGGTCAGGGCCGGAACGGTCAAATTCTTCGCCGACGGGGTGATCGAGGCCGGTACGGCAGCGCTTCTGGCGCCCTACACGGACTGTCCGCACTCCCATGGCATCAGCAACTGGACGACGGACGAACTGTCTCGGGCCGCGGCCGAAGTGGACCGGCTGGGGTTCCAGATCCACATCCATGCCATCGGCGACGCGGGGGTGCGCATGGCGCTCGATGCCATCGAGTACGTCGACCGATGCAACGGTCCGCGTGATCGGCGTGCCACGATCGCGCATCTGCAGTTGGTCGACGGCGACGACCTCGACCGATTCACGTCCCTCGGGGCGGTCGCCAACTTCCAGCCGCTGTGGGCTCAACTCGACGCCCTGATGACGGAATTGACGATTCCACGGATCGGGGACGAACGGGGCGCACAGCAATATCGCATCGGAACCCTCACCGAGCGAGGTGCTCGGGTGGCATTCGGCAGTGACTGGCCCATCACCGCCTACGAGCCGATCAAGGGAATCGCCACCGCGATCCACCGCCAGACCTCGTCCGGCATACCGACGGAAGGTTGGCTGCCGAGGGAACGCGTCGGCCTCGAACGGGCCCTCACCGCCTATTCCGCCGGCGTCGCCTATCAGGGATTCGAGGAGAACCTGTGGGGCTGCCTCCGGCCGGGAATGCGGGCCGACATGATCCAGTTGCCGGTCGACCCCTACGACCTGTCGTCCGCGCAGGCGCTCAGCGAGCTCGCCGTGACCCGAACCTGGCTGGGCGGCATGCAGGTTCACTGAGGTCCGGCGCTACCGCTGCACCGCGCCGCATTCCTGGAGGAGGTTGCGAAAGCCCGCCAGCAGAGCCGCCAGGCCGAGTTCGAACGCCTGCTCGGCCCTCTCCGGGCCGCGGGGTGCGGCGGCAAGCGCCCGGGTCAGCGCATCGTCGGTCGTCGACGAATCCGCTTCGATCATGACCTCCGGCGCTGCCGCGTCCAGCGCGGCCCCGAGGAGGAAATTCTCCGCGGCCGTGATGACAGCCATGATGTGGTCGTCGGGGAAGCCGGCGTCGCGCAGGCCGGCCGCCGCCGAGTGGTACACCGAGAGCGAACCGGGATCGCGCACCGTCTCGGTGGCCAGGAGGCGGATGGCGGTGGGGTGCCGGCTGAACGCTGCCCGATACGACCGGGCCCACTCGGAGAAGGCCTCGTCCCAGGGCAGGCGCTCGAACGCCGATCCGTCGATTTCCCGGACGACGCGGTGGCGAACAAGTTCGACGACGGCCGCGCGGCCTTTGGCATGGTGATAGATCGACGACACCTGCACGTTCAGGTGCCGGGCCAGATCCGGCATCCTGAAGTCACCGTCACGATCGACCAGTTCGAGAGCCGCCTCCGCGATGCGTTCGCGGTCCAGGCGTGCGACGCGAGGTCTGCCCATCGGTGCACCCACCTTCCAATCGAAATTCATTCGATTATGCCCTTGTGGCGCCGGTCACAACGCTCTAGTCTAATCGAAACACATTCGATTAGAACCTCGTCGCGTATCCGCGCCCCCGGTTTCCCCGCCGTCGCGCCCTTGCCCTGACTGGAGAAGTTCCTCATGAATAAATCCGCACCCGGACCCGCCTCCGGCACCCAGCTGGAAGGTGGCGCCCTCGGCACCTCCGGCATCGTGTTCTTCGTCGTGGCCGCTGCCGCACCGTTGCTGGTGATGGCGGGGGTGGCTCCCCTGGCCCTGAACGTCGCGGGCATCGGGGCGCCCGGCGGGTACATCCTGGCCGGGCTCGCGCTGGGCGTGTTCGCGATCGGATTCACCGCGATGAGCAAGTACATCCACAATGCGGGTGCCTTCTACTCGTACATCTCGATCGGACTCGGCCCCCGATGGGGTCTCGCCGCCGCGGTACTCGCCCTCGTCTCCTACAACGCTCTCGAGATCGGGATCTTCGGTGCGCTGGGGTATTTCACCCAATCCACCATGGCGGATCTGGTCGGGTTGGACCTTCCGTGGGGACTGTGGTCGCTGATCGGCGTCGGGCTCATCTGGTTCCTGGGGTCGCGATCGGTCCATGTCGGCGCACGGTTCCTGATCCTGCTCCTCACCGCCGAGACGGGGATCCTGGTCTTGCTCGCAGCCGCCGTGCTTCTCCGGGGCGGCGCCGAGGGGCTCAGTGTCGATTCGTTCGCTCCCGCCCACGTGTTCAGCCCCGGCCTGGGTGGGGTGCTGACTCTGGCGTTCGCCGCGTTCATCGGGTTCGAAGCGACCGCCCTGTATCGGGAGGAAGCGAAAGATCCCGCCCGGACGATCCCCCGGGCGACCTACCTGGCGGTTGCATTCCTCGGCCTGTTCTACGCCTTCATGGTGTGGATCGTCATCCAGGCCTACGGCCCGGATCAGGCGCTCGCGCTCGCAGCCTCCGATCCCGCCGCAATGTACTTCGACGCCATCGAGAACTACGTCGGTGGCTGGGCGAGCACGCTCATGGAACTGCTGATCATCACGAGCATCCTCGCCAGCCTGCTCGCATTCCACAACGCGATCACCCGCTACACCTTCGCGTTGTCGCGCGAGCACGTACTGCCCCGGGTCCTCGGCACACTGCACCCCGTCTACAAGTCGCCGTACGTGGCGAGCGCCGTACAGAGCCTCCTTGCGATGGTCGTGATCGTCGTGTTCGCGCTCGCCGGCGCCGACCCCTACCTCCAGCTCCTGCTCTGGGTGAATTCGCCCGGCGTCGTCGGCATCGTCGTACTCCAGGCCATGGCAGCCGCAGCCGTTCTCGCATTCTTCTGGCGGGATCGCCGCGGGCATTCGGTCTGGAGGGTTCGGGTCGCCCCCGCAGCAGCGCTCGCCATGTTGAGCTACGCGACGTGGTTGATCGTGGCCAAGATGGACTTGCTCACTGCCGCTGGACCCGCCGTGAACACCGTCCTCGTCGCCGTCACCCCGGCAAGCCTGGCGATCGGGCTGCTGCTCGGTACGCGACTCGCGCGACGCAACCCCGACCTCTACGCACAGCTGGGAACCACCGACGTGGACGTCGAACCCGTGGTCCTGCCCGAAGAAGTGAGCAACAGCCCGATCCCGCCCAGCAAAGCTACCTAACCTCACCAAATCGATCGCCCAATGTCGCAGCGGTTCAGTCTGATTGACCGACTGTGACATTGGGCGTTCGTGCGTCGGTGGCCTGGGCGTTTTCGTCGCCACCACTCGGTGGACGCTATGAAATGTTTCTTGACAACGTGTCGTGCGAGTGAATATGTTGTTGCCTACATCACTGACACCCTGTCGTGTGAACTGACGCACTGTTGTCTGACCCATTTCATCCCTGACCATCGACAGAAGCGGACCACCATGTCTTCACAGACCAAGGGAATCCTGATCCAGGCGGTGCTCGGTGCCGTCCTCATCTCGATTCTGATGATCCCGTTCCAGGGCCTCACCCCCTTCGCCCCGTACAGCGCGATGCTGATCCTTCCGGTGATGCTGTTCTTCACCCTCCAGGCGCCGCCGAAAGCTCTGCTGGGGATGTTCGCGAGTTTCGCGTGCGGCGTCGGCTGGGCCGGGTTGTTCATGCTCGTCAAGGCCGCCCTGCCCGGGGTGCCGTTCGAGCTGATGATGGGGGTCGGCGTGGCCCTCGTGATCTTCCTGATCCTGTCGGTCCACCCGATCCTGCTGGGACGCACCCCCTTCGGAGTGGTCCCGGCGGTGCTGCTGGGGCTGATCGAGTCGCTGCTCGTCATGCTGCTGACCCCGATGCTCTCCGCCGGTGAACCGGGACTGACCCTGCTGTGGCTCCTCGTGATCTTCGGTTACGGCTGCCTCATGACCTTGATCCTGGTCGTGGTGCAGGACCGGCTGATCAGTGCGGTGCTCGGGACGACGTGGCGGTCCGCCCCGACGGAGGACGCACCCAGCTCGCAAGTCCCGCCCACGCAGTCAGCGGGCAACCCCAATGTCACAGCGGTCCAATCCGACTGACCCTCTGTGACATCGGGCGCCGGGTGCGTGCGCCGCGAAGTGTCTGGGGATACGGTCTGCCTATGGACGACGGTCGACTCGAGGGACTCGTTGCGCGCGCCCGGGCGCTCGCCGAGCCGGGCACGCGCCGCATTCTCGGGATCGCGGGACCGCCGGGCTCGGGCAAGAGCACCGTGGCCGCGGCAGTGCTGGCGGCGTTGGGATCGTCCGCGGTGGTGGTGCCGATGGACGGATTCCATCTGGCGGGTACGGAACTGGCCCGCCTCGGCCGGGCCGGGCGCAAGGGCGCACCCGACACGTTCGACGCCGCCGGCTACGTGGCGCTGCTGCACCGGCTGCGTGAACCCGGCGGCGAGACGGTGTACGCCCCGGAGTTCCACCGTGACGTCGAGGAGTCCTACGCCGGGTCGATCGCCGTCCCGCCGGATGTTCCGCTGGTGATCACCGAGGGCAATTACTTGCTTCTCGACCAGCAGCCGTGGACGAGGGTGCGTGACCTGCTCGACGAGGCGTGGTTCCTCGCCCCGGACGACGACGAGCGGGTCTCCCGGCTTGTCGAGCGGCACGTCCTGTTCGGCAAGTCGCCCGAAGACGCACGAAAGTGGGTGCAGTGCAGCGACGAGCGCAACACCGCGTTGGTCGCGCCCGGCCGTGCCCGCGCCGACGTCGTCGTCCTCGGCGACCCGGTGTGACCGGATTCAGGCCGGGTACTCGATCGGCTCCATCCGGCCGCTGGAGAGTGAGCGCGTCGCGGCTTCGGCGATCGCCTGCGCCTTCAGCGCCTCCGACAGGGTTGGGCCGATGGCGGCACCGTTTTCCAGAGCATCGACGAAGTGGTCGAGCGCGGTGCGATAGCTGCCCCTGATCCGTTCGAACCATCCCGCGTGCAGGCCGTCGTCGACCACGCGGCCGGCGCTGTAACGGGAGACGGATCCGGCGCGCTGACGTCGTGCTTCGACCATGCCCGTCGAACCGAGCACCTCGATGCGTTCGTCGTAGCCGTAGCCGATCCGCCGGGTGCAGTCGATCTGGACGAGTGCGCCGCCGGGCAGACGCAGGGTGACTGCCGACGTGTCGACGTCGCCGTACTCGGCGAGGCGGGGTTCGGCGAGCGTGGATCCGGTCGCGAAGACGGACTCGGGGTCGAGCCCGGAGATCCACCGGGCCAGGTCGAAGAAGTGGACGGTCTGGTCGCGCATCTGTCCGCCCGAGACCGCGATGTACTCGAGTGGCGGCATCGCCGGACCGCGGCTGGTCATCTGGATCAGCTCGACCGAACCGATCTCGCCGGACGCCACCACCCGCTGGAGTTCGGCGTAGTCGCGGTCGAAGCGGCGGTTGAAATCGACCATCGCCAGCAGCGATCGGGTGTCGGCGAAGCGAACGATGTCGACGGCGTGCGCGAGATCGAGATCGATCGGTTTCTCGCACAGGGCCGGGATCCCCGCCGTCGCGGCGGCGCGAAGGTGCTCGGCGTGGGTGTCGGTGGACGACGCGATGAAGACGGCGTCGATTGCCGCGGGGTCGAAGACTTCCGCGAGATCGGTGGTCGCACGGCTGCCGTGCCGCTTGGCGAGGTCCGTCGCGCGAGAAAGATCGATGTCGAAGACGAGGGCCAGGTCGACGTCGGGGTGCGCGGCGAGGTTGACGCCGTGCACTCCGCCGATGAATCCGGCTCCGATGAGGGCGAATCGCTGCATGTCAGATACCGACCTTGTCGTGTGCGAAAGCGGGAACGACCCAGGCGGAGTCGGCGGCGTGGGAGGCGGCCGTCGCCTCGACGAACTGGACGCCGATCAGCCCGTCGCGTCCGGTGGGGAAGGACAGATCGCGGATGGTGGTGGGTGTGTCGTCGCGGCGGGCGCGGAGTTCGTCCGCGAGATCGCGGTAGAAGTTCGCGAACGCCTTGAGGAAGCCTTCGGGATGTCCCAGGCCGAGGCGGGTGAGCCGGTCGGCGTCCTCGGACAGCGTGCGCATCCCCTGCGCGAGGATCGTCGTGCCGCCGTCGAGATCGCGCACCGTCAGGTGGTGTGGGTCCTCGTGCCGCCATTCGATGCTCGCGGTGTCGCCGAACACCCGGATGCGTAGGCCGTGCTCATTGCCGGTGGCGGCCATGCTCGCCCACAGTGTCGCGGGTGCCCCGTTGGAGAGGGCGAGCCGAACGGTGGCGTTGTCGAACACCCGCCGTCCGGGGACGAGGGTGTCCAGTACGGCCGACACCCTGGTGGCTTCGAGTCCGGTGACGTACCGCAGGAGGTGGAAGGCGTGGGTGCCGAGATCGCCGACGACGCTGGGGAATCCCGCGACGACGGGGTCGGTGCGCCATCGTGCCTGCCGGTGTTCGCCGAGTTCGACGGCTGTCGCGGCCCAACCGGACGCGTGCTCGACGGCGACGAATCGGATCCGCCCGAGGTCGCCGTCGCGCACCATCCGGGCCGCGTGCCGGACCATCGCGTACGCCGAATAGCAGTGCGGGACGGCGAGAATAGCGCCGGAGGATTCGGCGATCGCGACCAGTTCCGCCGCCGACGCCGAGTCAGGGGTGAGGGGCTTCTCGCACACCACCGAGATGCCCGCCTCGAGGAACGTGCGCGCGATGTCGAAGTGGCTGTCGTTCGGGGTGGTCACGGCCACCACGTCGACGCCGTCGTCGCGGGCGGATTCCCGTTCGGCCATCTCCCGGTAGTCGCGATAGGTACGGTCAGCCGGTACGCCGAGGCTCTCGGCGATCCGCGCCGACGACGCGCGGTCTCGCCCGAAGACCCCCGCGTGCAGGTCGTATCGATCGTCGAGGCGCATCGCGTAGCGGTGGGTCTTGCCGATGTCGGCGCCCTGCCCGCCGCCGACCATGCCCGCGACCAGGCGCAGGCTTCCTTGCTTGCTCAACTGGGCTCCTACTGAGGGGTTTTGACCGCGAGAACCGGGATCGGGGACTGCTGGATGAGGCGTTGACTCACGCTGCCGAGCAGGGCCTTGCCGACCGCACTGCGGCGTTTGACGCCGATCACGAGGCGTTCGATGTCGGGTCGTTCGTCGAGCAGGTCGAGCACGGCGGTCGCGGGATCGCGGTCTCCACGGCCGATGCGGTCGAGGACGGTCACGCCGTCGTCCGCGAGCGTGTGCACGTCTTCGGGTTCGGTCAGGGAGAGGTTCACGACCAGGAGGTCGGTGCCCAGCATCGCGGCTTCCTTCTTGCCGGCCAGGAGGGCGTGTGATCCTTCGGAGGAGTCGGTCACGGCTACGAGCACTGTCATGGGATCAACCTTTCAGGGGGCACGGTGCGGCGACTGTCACGAGTACTCGCGCCGGAACTGGTCTTCGAGTTCCTCGAGGGAGCGGCCACGGGTTTCCGGAACCTGGGTGGTGATGAAGATTAGAGCCAGTACGCCGAGGCCCGCGAAGATGAAGAAGGTCGCACCGATTCCGAGTGCGGCCACGACGGGTGGGAAGAGCAGCGCGACAAGCGCGTTGGCGATCCACAGCGCGAATATGCAGACGCCGATGGCGAAGCTGCGGATCTTCAGCGGGAAGATCTCCGACAGCATCAGCCACACCAGGGGGCCGATCGTGGCCTGCATCGAGAAGACGAACAGCACCACGAACGTCAGGATCAGGTAGGCCTTGAGGGCGCCGTCGGGCAGCAGGAACGCGGACAGGCCGACGAGCACGTGGAACGTGGTGGTGAGGGTGAAGCCGCCGATGAGCATCTTCCGACGGTCGATCCGGTTGATCAGGGCGACGCCGGTGAGGACGCCGAGCACGCTGAACAGACCGTTGAGGGTGTTCGCGACGATGGCGGCGTTGGAGGAGAATCCGGCGTCGCCGAGCAGCTGGGTGCCGTAGTACATCACCGAGTTGATGCCGGTGGCCTGCTGGAACACGCCGAGGCCGACCCCGATGAAGATGAGGCGGCGGATCCACTTCACCGACAGGTCCGCGGCCCCGCCGGTCTGCGAGAGCTTCTCCTCCTCCGCGAGCGCCCGGACTTCCTCCAACTCGGCACGTGCCCGCTCCGGGGACCGAACCTGGAGAAGCACGGCGAGCGCTTCGTCGTGCCGATCCTGCGACATCAACCAGCGCGGGCTCTCCGGCATCCGCAGCATTCCGACGAACAGGAAGATGGCCGGAGTGACGGCGACCAGAAGCATGAAGCGCCAGACGTTCTCGTGCTCACCCCAGAGGTTGAAGATGAGGGCGTTGATCACGAATGCGGCGAACTGGCCGACGACGATCATGACCTCGTTGCGGGAGACCACGCTGCCGCGCCGTTCGGTGGGAGAGATCTCGGAGAGGTAGACGGGCACCGTCGCGGAGGCGCCGCCGACGGCGAGGCCGAGGATGAAGCGGAACAGTGCGAGCACCTCCCACGTCGGGGACAGCACGCAGCCGATCGTCCCGATCATGAAGATGATCGCGAGCACCAGGATGTTGTGCCGGCGTCCGAACCGGTCGGACATCCGTCCGCCGACCAGAGCGCCGATCGCGGCACCGAAGATCAGGATGCTCACCACCAGGCCTTCGGTGAACGAGGTGAGGTGGAGGTCTTCCTTGAGCGGTTCGAGTGCGCCGTTGATGACTCCGGTGTCGTATCCGAAGAGCAGGCCGCCGAAGGTGGCGACCACGGCGATGATGCCGAGTCTGTGCGAGTGCCGCCCGGGGGCGTCGGCAGGCAGGGACGGGGCGGTAGTTCGGGTGAGATCGCTGGCCATGAACATCTCCTCGACGTATTCCATGTACAGAACACGTAATGTGTTTATGTCCGAACAAAGCTAACCCATTGTGACTCGGGGCACAACGGCAAGCCAACCATCGGGCGATTCCCACAGCGCGATCTATCGCTTCCTACCCACGAGTAATAGAACGCACGATCTGTTATCGTTCCCGATATGCCCAGGCCACGAGTCCACGACCTCGACGACGCGCTCGATGCCGCCGAACAGCTGGCAGTCGAGGGTGGACCGAGCGCGGTGACCCTGCGTGCGGTCGCCGCGGCCACGGAGATGTCGAACGGGGCCATCTACCACGCATTCGGCTCGCGGGGAGGGCTCGTCGGGCGCGCATGGTTGCGGGCAGCACACCGGTTTCTCGACCTGCAACAGGAATCGGTCGAGGAGGCGCTGGGGCGTGGTCCCGTGGACGCCGTCGTCGCGGCAGCCGACACCCCGGCCGTCTTCGCCGAGCGGTTCCCGCAGTCGTCGCGACTTCTTCTCACCGTGCGCCGCGACGAACTACTCGGCTCCGAAGTCCCCGAGGACGTCGCCGCCGAGTTGTCGCGCCTCGACTCCGTCCTCGTCGAACTGTTCGTCCGGTTGGCGCTGGCGTTATGGGGGCGCAAGGACGGTCGCGCGGTCGAAGTGATCGAAGCGTGCGTCGTCGGGCTCCCCACCGGACTGCTGCTGCACGCCCGGCGAAAACCAGACGGCGCCATGCGCAGACGCCTGGAGACGGCGGTCCGCGCCGTCCTCACTCTCGACCCCCCGTCCCCGGGGAAACGTCACGACAGCAACACGAAAGGTTCCTGATGACCGCCACCCTGACCTACCGGGACACGATCGCCGTCCTCGACCTCGGCGACGACGAGAATCGTTTCTCCCCCGAGTGGCTCGACACCGTCGACCGACTCCTCGACGACGCCCACGAACACGGCGCGCAGGCCCTGGTCACCACAGCCACGGGGAAGTTCTACTCCAATGGCCTCGACCTGGACTGGCTGATGGCCAACGGCGACCGCGCGGACTGGTACATCGGACGCGTGCAGGCCCTGTTCAGCCGGATTCTGACGCTCCCCCTGCCGACGGTGGCGGCGGTCAACGGGCACGCGTTCGGTGCCGGCGCCATGCTGGGAATCGCCCACGACTACCGGGTGATGCGGTCCGACCGCGGGTACTACTGCTTCCCCGAGGTCGACATCCACATTCCGTTCACGCCGGGGATGGCTGCGCTGATCCAGGCCAAGCTGACACCGCAGACCGCGATCACCGCCATGACCACCGGCCGCCGCTACGGCGGCCCCGACGCGCACACGAGTGGGCTGGTCGACGGGACCGCGCCAGAAGGCGCGGTCCTGGGTGCCGCCGTCGACCTGATCGCGCCGCTCGCGGGGAAGGACGCCGGCACGCTCGGCGCGATCAAGTCCACCATGTTCGCGCCGGCCGTCGCCGCGCTCGCGTCGGGCCGATCATGACCCGTTGACGCAAAACCTATTGTGCAAGAGTGATGGTCACTCGCCCGGGACGTGGAGAATCAGGGCGTCGCCCTGTCCGCCGCCGCCGCAGAGAGCCGCGGCGCCGGTTCCACCACCGCGTCGTTTCAGCTCGAGCGCGAGGTGCAGCACGACCCGTGCCCCCGACATGCCGAGCGGGTGCCCGATGGAGATGGCGCCGCCGTTCACGTTGACCCTCGACGGGTCCAGTCCGAGCTGCCGGGTCGACTCGATGCCGACGGCGGCGAAGGCCTCGTTGATCTCGACGAGATCGAGCGCCGAGGGCTCGAGTCCCTCACGGGTGCACGCCTTGTCGATGGCATTGGCGGGCTGCTGCTGGAGCGTCGAGTCCGGTCCGGCGACGACGCCGTGGGCGCCGATCTCGGCGAGCCATTCGAGTCCCAGCTCCTCGGCCTTGGCCTTGCTCATCACCACGACGGCGGCCGCGCCGTCGGAGATCTGCGACGCGGAACCCGCGGTGACAGTGCCGTTCTTGCTGAAGGCGGGCCGCAGCTTCGACAGCGATTCGGCCGTGGTGTCGGCGCGAATGCCCTCGTCCTCGGAGACGACGAGCGGCTCGCCCCGGCGCTGCGGGATGGTGACGGGAACGACCTCATCGTCGAAGAGCCCGTTCTTCCACGCGGCCGCGGCACGCTGATGTGAGGCGGCGGCGAAGGCGTCCTGCTCCTCGCGACCGATTTTGTCGGTGTTCGCGTTCCGGTCCTCGGTGAGCGCACCCATCGCCTGCTCGGTGAAGATGTCGTACAGGCCGTCGTAGGCGAGGTGGTCCACGAGGGTGGTGTCGCCGTACTTGAAACCGCTCCGCGAGTTCGGGAGAAGGTGCGGGGCCTGCGACATCGACTCCTGCCCACCGGCGACGACGACATCGAATTCGCCGGCGCGGATCAACTGGTCGGCGAGCGCGATGGCGTCGAGACCTGACAGGCACACCTTGTTGACGGTCAAGGCGGGCACCGACATCGGGATGCCCGCGTTGACCGCGGCCTGCCGGGCCGGGATCTGACCGGCGCCGGCAGTGAGGACCTGCCCCATGATCACGTACTCCACCAGTTCGGGTGCCACCCCGGCCTTGTCGAGGGCGCCCTTGATGGCGATGCCACCGAGATCGGATCCGGAGAGTGACGCGAGCGAACCCGTCAGCCGGCCGACGGGGGTCCGGGCTCCGGCGACGATGACGGACCTGGTGCGAGAAGTCATGGGAGTGTCCTTGGTGTCGTGACGAATGTCGCTCAGACGAGCGCGGATTCGCGGATCTCGAGGGGGGTTCCGGTGGCGGCGACGACCTCGTCGACGGTGACGCCGGGGGCAATCTCACGGAGAGCGAGGGTGCCGTCGCCGACCACGTCGATGACGGCGAGGTTGGTGATGATGCGGTTGACCACGCCCTGGCCTGTCAGAGGCAGGGTGCAGGCGTCGATGATCTTGGGGTTGCCGTCCCGGTCGGTGTGTTCCATGAGGACGATGACGCGGCTCGCGCCGTGCACGAGGTCCATCGCGCCGCCCATGCCCTTGACCATCTTGCCGGGGACCATCCAGTTGGCGAGGTCGCCGGTGCGGGAGACCTGCATGCCACCGAGGACGGCGGTGTCGATGTGGCCGCCGCGGATCATGCCGAATGACAGCGCGGAATCGAAGAATGCGGCACCGGCGTTGACGGTGACCGTCTCCTTGCCGGCGTTGATCAGGTCGGGGTCGACGTTCTCGTCGGTGGGGTAGGGCCCGGTGCCGAGGATTCCGTTCTCCGAATGCAGGGTCACCGTGACGTCGGTGCCGAGGTATCCGGGAATGAGCGTCGGCAGTCCGATGCCGAGGTTGACGTATTCGCCGTCGACCATCTCCGCGGCCGCGCGGGCGGCCATCTGCTCACGTGTCCATCCGTTGGTGCCGGTCATCGAGTGGCTCCTTCCGTGCTGCTGACTGTCCGCTTCTCGATCCGCTTGTTCTGGGGTCCGGTCTCGACGATGCGTTGAACGAAGACCCCGGGCAGGTGCACCTGGGCGGGATCGATGGTGCCGGCGGGGACGAGTTCCTCGACCTGCGCGATAGTCACCTTCCCGGCCATCGCCGCGAGGGGGTTGAAGTTCAGGGCCGACTTGTCGAACACCAGGTTCCCGGCGGTGTCGCCGCGCAGTGCGTGGACCAGTGCGAAGTCGGCGGTGATGCCGAGTTCGAGGACATAACGCTTGTCGCCGAACACGCGGGTTTCCTTCGGGGGCGACGCGAGCGCGACGGAACCGTCGGCGGCGTACCGCCAGGGCAGTCCGCCGTCGGCGACCGGGCTTCCCACACCGGCGGGGGTGAAGAACGCGGGGATGCCCGCGCCGCCCGCCCGGAGACGTTCGGCCAGCGTGCCCTGCGGGGTCAGCTCCACCTCGAGCTCACCGGAGAGGTACTGACGGGCGAATTCCTTGTTCTCGCCGACGTACGACGCGGTGACACGACGGATCCGGCGGGCGCCCAGCAGAATTCCGAGCCCGTGGTCGTCCACACCGCAGTTGTTGGAGAAGACCTCGAGGTTGCCGACACCCGAGTCGGCGAGCGCACGGATCAGCGAGTCGGGGATTCCGCACAGGCCGAACCCGCCCACGGCGATCGACGCGCCGTCGGACACGTCCGCGACTGCTTCTTCCGGGGTGTCGAACACTCTCGATCCCATGTGCATCCTTTCTCCTGGCCGCCGTACCGGCGATACCGTCTTCCGCATCGAATCGTCCACCTGGTGAACGCCTCCGTGCGACGAGCTTTGTTCCACTAAAAGGGGTCGCTTTGTGCATTTCAAGAGATCCGGACACAGTGCTCGCGGTCTGGACGTCACGCCGCATAGCGTTCACTGAGTGAACGTATACTGCGGTCATGGACGACGCGCAGCGGCCGCAGGTCATTCGACGGGTGGGATCCCTCTTCCGGGCCATCGCGGCCCTCGAGTCGTCGGGATCCTCGACGTCCGCCCTGGCGCGAGAGACGGGTCTCGCCCGCCCCACCGTGCATCGCCTGCTCGTCTCGCTGGCCGAGGAGGGACTGGTGGACCGCGATCAGAAGTCGGGGAAATGGTCGCTGGGGCCCGAGCTGTACCTGCTGGGCTCGCTCGCCGCCAGCCGGTACGACATCACGGACCGCTCCCGCGACATCCTCCGCGATCTCGCCCGCGAGACCGGCGAGAGCGCCTTCCTGTCCGCCCGCCGCGGCGACGAAACCGTCTGCATCGCGAGCGAGGAGGGCAGCTTCCCGCTGCGTTCCCACGTGCTGTACGTCGGCATCCGCCTACCGCTCGGGGTGGCGTCGGCGGGACTGGTGATCCTGTCCCACATGCCGGACCGCGACGTCGCGGACTACCTGACGCGCGCCGACGTCACCGGCGAGTGGGGAACGCAGCACAGGCGGGACGAGATCGCCGAGCGGATCGCGGAGACACGCCTGAACGGATACGCCGTGAATCCCGGACTGCTCGTGGAGGGCAGTTGGGGGATGGGCGCCGCCGTCTTCGACGCCCAGGGATCACCGGCCTGGGCATTGAGCATCACGGGTGTGGAAAGCCGGTTCCGCGAGGAGCGCCGCCGCGAACTGGGAGAACTCCTCCTCCGCGAGGCGCACCGGCTCACCCAACTGCTCGCCGACCGGCCGCGAGGTCGGGGGTGAGTATGAGGTGGAACCGCGCCTACGCAGCCTTCCGCCGTCGCTGCGGTCGCCCGTGGCGGGTGTCGATACTCCACAGGTGGGTGCAGTCGGGGCACTGAAGGTGGACGTGGGTGCCCTGATTGCTCAGCAGGTACTGCCAATGCCGGTCGCAGTTGCGGCCGGACCCGCAGTCGCGGCAGTCCGAGCCGTGGTCGCAGCCCGGGCAGGGCAACCAGGCGCGACGGGAGAAGTCCGCGGTCGGATCAATCGGTAACACGGCCCACCGTCCGATCCGGGAGCACACCCGCCTGCACCAGCTCGTCGTAGATTCGCTGCTGCTCGGGGTCGAGACCGGAGTACAGCATGTCGTACGCCCGCTCTTCCTCCGCGAGCACGGCGACGGGGTCCCAGTCCTCGCCGATCGCTTCGAGAACGGCGGTGCGCCGCCGCGCCTCGTCCAGCGTGAGGTCGAGCGCGAACGAGAGTTCGGAGTCGCTACCCATGTGGTCACCTTCGTTTCGCAGTCGCCGATGCCGAAGAGAGTCACTCGAGCCCGCCCAAGATCACAATGACCTGGATCACGTCGATTGAAAGTGTTGCGTCGTGTTAACGACGAAATGCCCCGCCATCCGGGTGGATGACGGGGCGCGTGGTGCGGGTGGGGTCAGGCCTGGAGGCCGGCCTCGATCTCGAGGGTGATGGTGATCTTGTCGCCGACGACGGCTCCGCCGCCTTCGAGGGGCATGTCGATGGTGATGCCGAAGTCCTTGCGGTTGAGGACGGTGGTGGCCTCGAAGCCGGCGACCGGTCCGTTGCCCATGCCGGGGTTGACGCCGTTGAACTCGAGGGCGAGCTCGACGGGGCGGGTGACGCCGTGCAGGGTGAATTCGCCCTCGACCACGTAGTCGTCGCCCTTGGCGCGGACGGCGGTGGAGGTGAAGGTGGCGGTGGGGTACTGCTCGGCGTCGAAGAAGTCGGCGGACTTGATGTGGGCGTCGCGGTCGGTGTTCTTGGTGTCGATGGACGCGACCTGGATTTCGGCGGTGACGGCGGCGGTGCCGTCTTCGGCGACGGTGATCGCGCCGGTGAAGTCGTTGAAGGTGCCGCGGACCTTGCTGACCATCAGGTGGCGGACGGAGAAGCCGACGGTGGAGTGGACGGTGTCGATGGCCCAGGTTCCGGCGGTGAGGTTGGGCAGGGTGGCGATGGCGGTGGTCATGAAAACTCCTTGGGGTGGCGAACGGGCACTCGAATCGAGGTAATTGAATCTGCAACTATTACCTTAGAGCGAAGTGGTTGCGAAGTCAACTAAATTCTGCGAAACGCAGGTGAACTGCGGTGTTACTGCTTCGGCCGGACCGGATGGCGGCTGACGATGGAGATCCGGTTGAAGGCATTCATGGTGACGGCGATCCAGCTCACCGTGGAGATCTCCTGCTCGGACAGGAACCGCCGTGCGAAGGCGTAGTCGGCCTCCTGGGTATGCGCGTCCGGGAGGGTGGTGATCGATTCGGCCAGGGTGAGCGCCGCGACCTCACGGTCGGAGAACAGCGTCGTCTCCCGCCAGGCGGGCAGAACCGCGAGGCGCTGCTGGGTCTCGCCGGCCGCGAGCGCCGCGGCGACATGGACGTCCAGGCAGTACGCGCAGCGGTTGATCTGGGAGACGCGCACGTTGATCAACTCGACGAATCGCCGGTCCATCCCGGCCTCGATGGTCGCGTGACGGATGGCCTTGGCGACGCCGATCTGCGCCTGATAGACGGCCGGACTCTGCTTGTCGATGTGGACGTAATCGTTCTCGGGTGACGTGCTGCTCATGGCCGACCTTTCCGGGCTCAGGGGTTTTCCAGCAGGTGGGAGCGCATTTCGCTGAAGTCGTGACCGAGGATGCCGACGTCGCGGGGGCTGAGCAGGTCGAACATGTTGCGGCGCACCTCCGTCACATGTCCGGGGCTGGCGGCGGCGAGCTTCTCGACGCCGGCATCGGTCAGCTCGGCCAGTGTTCCGCGCTTGTCGTCTTCGCATTCGACGCGGCGCACCCAGCCGGTGTCGACCAGCCGGCTGATCGCCCTGGTCACGCCGCTGCGGGTGGTGGTGACCGCGTCGGCGAGTTCACGCATCCGCAGTTGCCGCTGCGGCGCCTCCGACAACACGACGAGAAGTTCGAAGTCCGTGAACGAGATGCCGGCGTCGTGGGTGAGCTGCCGATCGAGCGCCTGCAGGAGGAGGCGGGTGGCGTCCAGATAGGCGCGCCAGGTGTTCTGTTCGTCGGCACTGAGCCATCGGGTCGGTTCCACGGCACCAGCATAGCTCAAGTAGTTGACAGCGCAACGACTTGCTGTAGTCTGAAGTTAGTTGAAAGCGCAATCACTGCGCTCCGCGGAGAGGGGCAGGGCAATGAGCACCACAGACGAGCAGGAGCGGTCGCAGAGGTTCGCGGAACACCGCGACCGGATCCGCGCCGAGCATCTGAAGCCGGTGTCGTCGCGGCCCGCGTCCTCGGCCCGCGGACTCCATCACACCGCACTGATCAGCAGTGACGTCGAGCGCACCGTCCGGTTCTATCAGGACCTGCTCGAGTTTCCGCTGACCGAGCTGATCGAGAACCGGGACTACGCCGGGTCGTCGCACTTCTTCTTCGACATCGGCAACGGCAATCTGCTGGCGTTCTTCGACTTCCCGGGCCTCGACATCGGCCCGTACCAGGAAGTCCTCGGCGGACTCCACCACATCGCGATCAGCGTCGAACCCGACCGGTGGGACCACCTGCGCACGAAACTGATCGACGCCGGCGTCGAACTCGTCGAACACAGTGCGGTGTCGATGTACTTCCGCGACCCCGACGGAGCCCGCCTCGAACTCATCGCCGACCCGCTCGGCGAAATGTACGGCTCACACGTTCTGTGAGAACCCTGACTCTGGGAACCCTGGCTCTGAGAAACCTGGAAAGGATTCGCTCATGACTGCCGCCATCACCCCGCCCCGCTTCGATGTCCGCCGAGCCGACGACCGGTTCAAGACCGACATCGGCTGGCTGGATTCCAAGCATTCCTTCTCGTTCAGCAGCCACTACGACCCGGCCAACACCCATCACGGGGTGCTCATGGTCAACAACGACGACATCGTCATCCCGGGTCAGGGCTTCGACACCCACCCCCACCAGGACATGGAGATCGTCACCTGGGTGCTCCAGGGTTCACTGGTGCACCAGGATTCGATGGGCCACTCCGGCGTCATCTACCCCGGACTGGCCCAGCGCATGAGCGCGGGAACCGGAATCCTGCACTCGGAGAAGAACGACTCGTGGCGACTGGACGGCGTCACCGGTGAGCACGCCGACGAGCACACCGATCCGGTCCATTTCATCCAGATGTGGGTCGTGCCCGACGAAGCCGGCATCACACCCGGTTACGAGCAACTCGAAATCGACCACGAGTTGCTCGCCGGGGGATTGGTGCCCGTCGCGTCGGGCATGCCGCACTACGCGGACCACTCGGCGATCCGGATCAAGAACAAGTACGCCGCAATGCATGTCGCACGCCTGCAGCCGGGGCAGGCGCCGATCACCCTGCCCGACGCCCCGTTCCTTCATGTGTTCGTCGCGCGCGGCGAGGCGTCGATGGAAGGCGTCGGCATCCTCGCCGAGGGTGATGCCGTCCGGCTCAGCGGTGGCGGTGGCCAGCAGGTGACCACCGACACCGGCGCCGAGATCATCGTATGGGAAATGCACGCGACGATCGCCGGATGACGCGAGCCGCGGGGCAGGTGCGGGTGTAGGTCCCGGACCGAAGGAGTTCCGTGGTATCTCCCAGTCGGAGTTCGCATTCGCTGCCTGCCGGCACGGTCAGGTTCAGGGTGAACAGGTCGTTGGTGATCGTCCAGCGCACCGCGATGTTGCCGTAGGGACTGCAGTGCTCGGCGTGGGCAGCATTGATGTCCCCGCCGGGGCGCGGATCGACGACGAATCGGCGATAGCCGACGGTGTCGGCGCCGGTGGTCTCGGCCGGGCGCAGGCCTGCGACGAATTGGTGGAGAAACGAGATGACCGCGCCCTTGGCGTAGTGATTCAGTGAGGCGGTGGCGCGGCCGTTCTCGTCGACCCCGTCCCACCGCTCCCAGATGGTGGTGGCCCCGCGGTCGATCATCTCCATCCAGGACGGGTTACCCGTGGACAAAAGGACCCGGTAGGCGGTGTCGAGGTGCCCGTTGCGCGCGAGTGCGGGCAGCAGCATTCCGGTGGCCAGGAAACCGGTGCCGAGGTGATAGTCGTTGTCGGCGAGCAACTGTGCGAGTTCGTCGGCGAACCGCCCGCGCCCCTCGGCCGGAACGAGGTCGAACTCCAGGGCGCGGACATAGTTCGCCTGGGTCGGGTGGGTCAGAGTGCCGTCCGGCGCGATGAATTCACGCTGCCAGGCGTGGACGGCTCCCGCGGCGATCGCGGCGAAACGGCACGCATCCCGGTCGCGACCGAGTACGCCGGCGATCTGCGCGAGCAGTCCGGCCGACCGCGCAAGGTACGCCGTGGCGACCACACTGTGATCGCGGGTGGGGTCGGGGGCGGGAATCTCGTCGGGTTCGAGCCATTCTCCCCAGTGAAAACCGGTATCCCACAAATACTTTTCGTGATCATCCGGTGTGGGGCGCACCAGTGCGCGGTCGGGATGGCGGTGGTCCCGGGCCGAGCCGGCGGCCAGCTCGACCCACCGCGTCATGGAATCATACTGGCGTTGCAGGACTTCGACATCGCCGTACAGTCGCCACAGCTGCCACGGGACGATGACGGCGGCGTCGCCCCAACCGGCCGAGCCGTTGGCGATGTCGGCGAAATGGTTACCCGACGGCCGGTTGCCTGCCGGGTTGGGCACGATGTTGGGTACCGTGCCGTCCGGCCACTGGTCGGCGGCGAGATCACGCAGCCATTTGTCGCTGAAACCCGCGACATCGTGTGTGAAGGAGGCTGTTTCGACGTAGATCTGCCAGTCGCCGGTGAAGCCCGACCGCTCGCGCTGGGGGCAGTCGGTCGGGACGTCGCAGGCGTTGCCGCGGAAACTCCACACCGCAGCAGTGTGGAGTTTCTCGAGGCGATCGTTGTCGCACCCGAAACTCCCCACCTCTTCCAGGTCGGTGTGCACGACGGCGGCGGTGATCGAGTCGGCCCGCGGTTTCGTCGTGGGCCCGTCGATTTGGACGTAGCGGAACCCATGAGTGGTGTGGCGCGGCTCGAATGTCTCGCAGGGGCGCCCGGACGACACGACGTGGTCGACCTGACCGGCAGGCAAACTGGTGCCGGTCGCGAACTCGAAGGCACGCAGATGATCCGTGTCGACGCTCCCGTCGGCGGCCAGAGACTCGCCATGGGTGAGGGTCACGTGCGTGGCGCCGAGGTCGGCCGCGGTCACCCATCCGTTGACGTTCTGTCCGAAATCGACGACGTACGTCCCGGGTCTAGGCTCGGTGACGGCCACCGCCGCCAGGGTTTCGATCCGGCGCACCGGGGGCGCCACGCCGGTCGTCAACCGGGCTCGATCGTCGTAGAGTCCACCGCGAACGACCACGGCGGGGTGGTGTATCTCGCCGGCGGGCACCCGGCGCAGATCCACCCGCTGGCCGTCCATCAGGTCGGCGGCGTCGATCTCACTCGGTGCGCTGGTCCAGCCGTCGCCGGTACCGAAGCGCTCCGACGTGCCGTCCGAATATCGGACGTGCAGTTCCGCGAGCGCGGCAACCCGATCACCGAAACCGTCGCCGTGGCGCTCGAACCCGTGACGGCCACGGAACCACCCGTCGCTCAGCAGGATTCCGAGTTCGTTCTGCCCCGGGCGCAGCAGGTCGGTGACGTCGAAATGCTGCACCTGCAGGTGCGTTCGGTAGGAGGTGAAGCCGGGGGTCAGCTCGTGATCACCGACCCGGACATCGTTGACGAAGAACTCGTAGATGCCGTGAGCGGTCGCGAAGAGCGAGGCCTGGGTGATCTCCGCCCGCGGTCGCCAGGAGGCGCGCAACCGGTATGCGGGACGGTGACCGAGCGGGGGAACGTCCGGCTCGTACGGTTCGATCCAGTCGGCCGTGAGGTCGCCGCCGTGCAGGAGACCGGTGACCCACGGAACGGGCTCGGACCAGTCGCTCGGTCCGAGATCCGTCCAGCACCGCACCTGCCAGGTGCGTTCCTCGCCTGCGGTCGGCACCGGATGCGTTGCAGTCCAGGGTCGCACGAGGACGTGGTCGCGTCCCTCGATGACGTCGGTGGTGAACAGGGTGCGCGACGTGCGGCCGGAGATGCCCGCGACCCGGATCTGGTACGCCAGCTGACCGGTGCTTCCGGTGGGCAGCCGCCAGGACAGTCGCGGGTGGGTCGTGCCGCAGGGTTCCCCGGGGCGGAGGTGGTCGAGACGCAGGTGTGTCGGTGTCGTCATCGGATCGACCGCACGAAGAGAACGGCTGCGCCGGCGACAGCGGCGCAGGCCGCCAGGACGCAGAACAGAAGCGCATAGTTGTTGCCGGTGAGCGGAAGGAGCACGGCGCCGATGATCGGGACGACGGCGTACGGGAGTGTGGCCGCCACCTGGTACACACTCATCGCCTTGGCCGTCTGCCGGACGTCGGGAATGACCGCGGCGGCGATCGCGATGTCGACTGTGAGGTAGCACGCCTGACCGATCGTGAAGGCGACGAAGGCCAGCAGGAACCCGCTGACGTGCGGGTTCACGGCCACGTAGACGAGCGCACCGCCGGTGAGGAACGACGCGACCGCGACGAAGGCCTTGCGCCGGCCCAGCTTGTCGGAGAGGAATCCTGCGAGCAGGAACGACACGATCGAGATGGGGGTGGTGACGGCGGTGGCGTGGGCGTATTCGGCGGCCGCGTCCTTGATGCTCAGTCCGGCCGCGTCGACCAGGAAGTAGGTCGCGTAGGTGGTGAGCCCGACCATCGCGAGCCCGAACAGAAACCGGCTGATCCAGTTGAGTGCGAAGTCCGCATGCCGGATCGGGTTGATCCAATAGCTCGACGCGAACTCGCGAAAGCTATAGGGCTGCAGCGTTTCCGGATCTACACCCGAGTCGGCGCCTCGGATGACCACGGCGACGACGGACAGGCACACGACGGCGGTAATGCCGGGGATTACCATCATCGGCACCGGGTGGTCGGCGAGGCGGCTCCCGAGCGTGACGCCGGCGAGAACGGCGAACGCCGTGACGAAGCCGATCATGCCCGACAGCCGGGCGCGCAGATGGTCGGGGACGAAGTCGGGGATGAGCGCGACGAACCCGGCCAGCGCCGCGGAGTAACCCAGTTGTGCGAGTGCCCAGCCCGCGGCGATCGCCGCGACGTTCGTCGCCAGCGCGATCACGGTGAGACCGGCCAACGCGACGAGAGCACCGCCGATCAGCCACGGGGTGCGCCGGCCGAGCCGGCTGGTCGTGCGATCGGACAGGGATCCGAACAGCGGTATCGAGGCGAGTGCGACGAGGGCGCCGATCAGCACGACCGTAGACAGCCCGAGTGTCTTGCCCTCGGCGTCCACGCCGAAGATGCGGATCGACAGCGTGATGATCGTCGGGGTCAGACTGCCGAAGTACACCCCGAATGCGCCGACGACCAGGGCGGGGACGACGTAGCGGGGTCGCGGCGCGGTGACCGCGGACGGGTGGCGGAGCTGTGCGGGGGACGGGTGTGTGGAGCGAACGGTAGCCATCGGCGTTCCGCCTTCCGTGAAGTGAAGATCCGCGCGGCGAGGTGGGGCGCAGCGGACATCGCAATGTGATGCACAGCACCGTACACGAAAACCGGGTGTATCCGGTTTTCAATTCGAGAATCGTGCTGTCGTATCGTGGCGACATGGGAAAACGGGCGCGTGGCAGCTACTCGGTGGGCATCGAGCGGCGCACGCGAATCGTGGAGGCGGCCGCCGGGCGATTCTCGGCGGAGGGGTACCACGCGACCACCATGGCCAGCATTGCCGCCGATGCGGGGATCAGCGACAGCGGTCTGCTGCACCACTTTCCGACGAAGAAGCACCTGCTTCTGGCCGTTGCGCAGTACCGCCTCGACGCGTCGGCCGAGTGGTGGGACACCCTCCCCGCCGAGGCGTCGGGTCTCGCGACCCTCGATGCGATGGTCGACGCGGCGCGGCGACTCGTCGGACAGCCCGGTCTCATCGAACTGTTCGTGCTGGTGAGCGCGGAGGCGGCCGATCCGAGCAGTCCCGCCCACGCCGTCTTCGCGCAGCGCTATGACGGCGCCGTCGAGGCCCTCGCGGCTCGGCTGCGTCAGGGGGTGCGCCGAGACGGGCTGCCGGCATCGCTGGACTTCCCGGCGCTCGCGCGTGAATGCATTGCGGTGAGCGACGGCCTGCAGTTGCAGTGGGTGCTCAGCGACGGGGCCGTCGACATCGTCGAGGGTGTCCGCGGACATGCCGCGCGGCTGACTGCCGCGCTGACCGGCGCGGCGGAGGAAGAATCCGGGTCTTCCGTTCGGGTTGCCGAAGCTGCTACTGTGCCCGACAGGCAGTGACCTAAGGAAGGGCCTTACAACCGCGCGAGCGGCGACCCAGGCCCGGGTCCTGCATCCGAAGGAGTTCAATCCCTTGGACACGGCTTCGACCGTCGTCCGCCGATCCACCGTCGAGTACGCCCCCGATCTGCTACTCGATCTCGTCCGCCCCGCCGAAGCAGAGCATCCCTTGCCTGCGATCGTGTGGGTACACGGAGGTGGTTGGCGGCTTCAAGACCGCACTGCATGCCCAGATCTGGTGCAACACTTCGCAGAACACGGCTACGTCATGGTCAGCATCGACTACCGCCTGGCGCCCGAGACCGGCCACCCCGGCCAGCTCTTCGATGTCCGGCGGGCGGTGCGCTGGCTGCGCGCCAACGCCGCGGACCACGGCATCGACCCCGACCGGATCGGTGTGTGGGGATCGTCGGCCGGCGGGCACCTCGCCGCGCTGACCGGAGTGCACTCGGCCACAACACGATTGCCCGGGGAAGAACCCACGACCGTCGCCAGCTCGGTGCAGGCCGTCGTCGACGGTTACGGGCCCGCCGACCTGCCCGGCCTCGTCGACCTCTGCGCGAAACGGACACCGGGGGAGGACGCTTCCCCGGAAGCGTCGTTGCTCGGCGGCGCGATCCGGGACCGACTGGACGCGGCGCGATCCGCGAGCCCCGCGCTGCAGGTGGCGCCCGGAGCACCGCCGTTTCTGGTCATGCACGGTCTCGGCGACAATCTGGTGCCGTTCACGCAGAGCGTGGCGTTGTTCGACGCGCTCGTCGCTCACGGCAACGACGCCATTCTCTACCTGATCGAGGGCTTCGGACACGGGTTCTTCAACCCGGGCCACGTCCTCGAACTCGGCCCCGACCAGACCCTCGACCAAGGGCATCTCGAACGAGATCCGCAGGCGCAGGCCTCGACCCGCGCGGTGAGTGACTTCGGCCGCGCACTGACCGAGAGGTACCCCTCCGCCTCGTTCGCTGCGGTCGAAGCCTTCTTCTCGCACACACTGAAACCAGGAACATCCACACCATGACTACTTTCGACATTCCCGTCCTCGACGAGGTCCACGCTGCCGCTCCGCAACTCGACACCCTCCCCGGCCGCTGCGTGCCCTACGCCATGGCCGCCGGTGAAGGCGAGCGCCATGAACTCGGCGGGCAACTGATCACCGTCATCGCCCGGCCGGAGGACACCGGCGGGCAGTTCGGTGCCGCATACGTATACGGCGGCAAGGGAACCGAAACGCCGTTCCTCGCCCACGATCGCGAGCACCGCTTCCTGTACGTCACCGACGGACGGCTGCAGATCTGGTTGCCCGGGGAATCGCACCTGCTCGTGCCCGGCGACTCGGTCACCGTCCCGGCCGGCACGCCGTACGCCTACCGCATGCTCGCGCACCGGACACGGTTCCTGAGCTGGCTCACCGTCGGCGACGGGCACCGGTGGTCGCAAGCCATCGGTCAGGCCACCCAATCGCACGTCTTCGACGCCGAGGCGGCGCCGCTGTCGGACGCGCGGCAATCCGAACTCGCGGACCAGTTCGGTGTCCGGTTCCACGATCTCGAGAAGTCGGACCTGCCTGCGGTGACCGGCACGGCGTTGCCCGCCGCGGAGTCCCCCTACGTGCTGATGGCGGGCGAAGGCGACCGCTGGGCGAGTCTCGACCAGTTGAACACCTACCTTGCACGGCCCCGGAACACCGGCGGCACGTATTTCGCGATGCACACCATGGGTGGCAAGAGTTCGTACATTCCCCGTCACTTCCACCGCGAGCACACCGAGAACTTCTTTTGCATCGAGGGACGAATTCTCCTGCACGCCAACGGCCGGGAGATCATACTGACCAAAGGCGACTTCCTCCATGCGCCTGCCGGAACGATCCACAGTTTCGCGTTCGACAGCCACGACACACAGATGCTCGGCCTGCTGACCACCGGCGTGTTCGAGAAGTTCTTCGAGTACATGAACGTCCCGACGGACGCGCACGTGCACACCGAGGGCGGCGACATGCAGTTCCCGGCCGACGGGTTCGCGCGGGCGCGTGCCGAGCTGGACCTCGAGGTCGTCGGTCCGCCGCCGGCACGAGGCGACGGACGGTGAGACCCGCCCGGCGCGCACGCCGCCGGAGCGGCTGAGCTCTACACTCGAGCCATGGCGATCCAGAGCACCGTCACCCGGGCAGAGTCCCTGGTCGCCCATATCCAGGACCGTATCGCCGCGGGTGAACTCGCGCCCGGTGATCGGGTGGGCACCCGCAAGGAACTCCAGGCGGAGTCGGGGATGGCCCGCGGAACGGTCATCGAGGCCGTCCGGCTCCTGCAGGATCGGGGAGTCATCACCGTCCGGCCCGGGCCCGGCGGTGGCCTGTTCGTCGCCGAACCGTCCTCGGTGGTCCGGCTCGGCCGCACCCTGCTGACCGTCGAGGGAGACGCAGCGGGAGTCGCCGACGCCATCGCCGTCCGGGAAGAGTTGGAACCCCTCGTGACGGAGCTGGCCGCCCGTCACCGGACCGAGGCCGACGTCGCCGACCTGCGGCACGTGATGACCGTCCTCGAGGACTCGGCCGGCGACCCCGAGGCGTTCATCCGCACCGTGTGGGATCTGCACCGCCGGATCGTGGCGATCAGCCCCAACCAGGTATTGCGCGAAACCTATCTGAGCCTCGAAACCTACGTGGAGCAGCACGCGACGCGCGCGAGCCGCGAACGAAGCGCCACCAACAGCGAGTACTTCGCGCGACGGATCGACGTGCACCGCGGGCTGGTCGATGCCATCGAGTCCGGCGACCCGGCCCGTGCCCGCGCGGCCGCGCAGGCGCACGCTCACTGAGCGAGCACTTCTCGAAGCCCTTTCTCGAATCTCGTGCTTGACAGGGGCCAGTGGTCTGTGGCTACCATCACACATAACGGTTATAACTGTTTATCGGAGGAGTCGATCCTTCCCCCACTGACCAGGAGTGTTCCGCATGAATTTCTCCACGTCCTCGCCCGGCGGCAGCGGCAGAGTGCTCGTGCCCGTCCTCTGCTGGGCTGCCCTCCTCAGCGACGGATACGACCTGTTCGTCTACGGCGCCACCCTGCCCGCCCTGATCGGGCACGCCCCGTGGTTCATCACCGCCGGGGCGGCAGGCACCGTGGGCAGCGCCGCCCTGGTCGGTGTCCTCATCGGCTCGCTGACTGCCGGGACACTCACCGACATCCTGGGCCGTCGCCGCCTGTTCCTCGCGTGCCTGACGCTCTTCTCGACGGCAACCCTGGTCACCGCGGTCGCCCCGACCTTCGAGATCTTCGCCGCGACCCGGCTGGTGGCCGGCCTGGGGATCGGCGGGTTGATGCCCACCGCCATCGCGATGGCGGCGGAGTTCGCGTCCCCGGCCTACCGTTCCCGGATCCTCGGCATGGTGCTCACCGGACCGGCGTTCGGCGGCGTCCTCGCGTCGACGGCGTCCCTGCTGCTGCTCGAGGAGTTCGGTTTCCGCCCGGTCTACGCGCTCGGTGCGGTTCCGCTGATCACGTTGCTGCCGTTGGCGTTCGCGTTTCTGCCGGAGTCGCGGGCGTTCGCCGTCGAATCCTCCGGGGACCGGGCGTCGAAGTCGCCGGTCGCCAAGCTGTTCGGCGACGGGATGGGGCGGGCGACGGTCGGCATCTGGTTCGTCGCGATCTGCAGCATGCTCACCATGTTCGGGGTGACCACCTGGTTGCCGCAGATCATGCGCAATGCCGGCTACCCGATCGGTTCGGCGGTGACGTTCCTGCTCGTCTACAGCGCCGGCGCCATCGTCGGGACGCTGCTCGCCTCCGTGCTGGCCGAACGGTTCGGGCCCAAACCGCTGGTCCTGACCGGGTTCACCACGGCCGCAGTCTCTCTCGCGCTGCTGGGCACGCACCCGCCGACCGCCGTCCTGATGCTGCTGGTGGCGCTGGCCGGATTCGGCGGCCTCGGCACCCAGAACATGCTCAACGATCACATCGCGACGTTCTACCCGGCCCGGTTCCGGGCAACCGGACTCGGATGGGCACTCGGGATCGGACGGGCGGGCGCGATCGCGGGCCCCACGTACGGCGCGTTCTTCGTCGCCGGTGGCGGAGCCGTCATCGTCAGCTCACTGGCGTTCGCCGTGCCCGCGCTGATCGGCGGTGTTGTGATGGCCACCCTCCCGCGGCGCCCCCGCACCACACCCGCCGACGCGGACAACCGCCTCGAAGCAGCCACCCCGCGCAGCACCGAAATTTCCCGCTAGAACTCGCCACCGAAGGGTGGCGGACGAAAAGGATGAAATAGATGAAGATTGTCGGTTACCGCAAGAAGGATCAGGACGCCGTGACCGTGGGTGTCCTCCGGGACGGCTTCGTGCGACCGCTCGCCCCACTCGAGGAATTCTGGAGCGACGCCGCCGGCTGGGTGGCACGGGCGGAACACCTCGAGGCGCCCGAGGTCGACGTCACGCTCGTGAGCGTGGTGCCGCCGGTTCCCGACTCCGCCCGCGTCATCTGCGTCGGCCTCAACTACAAGGCCCACGCCGCCGAGGGCGGCTTCACCCCGCCGCCCTACCCGACGCTGTTCGGGCGGTGGACGCCGTCGCTGAGCGTCGACGGAGCCCCGACGCCGGTGCCGGCGAACGAGGCGGGCCTGGACTGGGAGGGTGAGGTGGCCGCGTTCATCGGCACCCGGCTCGAAAGCGTCGACGCGGCCACCGGCCAGGCCGGAGTGCTCGGCTACGCCTGCTTCAACGATCTCACCGCCCGCAAGGCACAGAAGCTGACGGCGCAATGGACGCTCGGCAAGAACGGCGACCGGTCCGGACCCCTGGGCCCGCTGGTTCCCGCCGGCGAGGTCGGGGATCTGTCCGACGGGCTGCGGGTGCAGACCCGCGTCAACGGAACGGTCGTGCAGGACGGCAACACCCGGGACCTGATCTTCTCGGTCGGCGAGATCATCGCCCTCATCAGTGAGACGTTCACCCTGCACCCCGGCGACATCATCGCCACCGGCACCCCGGAGGGCGTCGGCTACGTGCGGAACCCGCCGTGGCTGCTCGGGCCCGGCGATATCGTCGAGGTGGAGATCGACAAGCTCGGCGTCCTGCGGACCCCGATCGTCGATGCCAGCGGAAGGAAGGGCGCATGACCGACGTCGCGTCCGGTGTCGACCGGACACCGGTACTGATCGCCGGCGGCGGCCCGTCCGGACTCGCGGCCGCGCTCGAACTCGCCCACCACGGGGTGGCGAGCCTGGTCGTCGAAGCGAGGGTCGACGTCGATGCCGAACGCCCCCGCGCCAAGACCACCAACGCCCGCACCATGACGCACCTGCGGCGGTGGGGACTGGCCGACGAGGTGCGTGCCGCGTCGCCTCTTCCCGTCGAGTGGGCGCAGGACATCGTGTTCTGCTCGACCCTGCTGGGCCACGAAATCACCCGGTTCGAGAACGGCTTCCAGCTCGATGTCGCCACCCCGACACTGGCGCCCGAACGCGGCCAGCAGGCACCACAACCCGTCGTGGAAACCGTGCTGCGGGCGGCGGTGCAGCGCAGCGAACTCGCCACCCTGCAGCTCGGCGCCCGAGTCGCGTCGCTCGAGGAACTCCCCGACGGCACCGTCCGTGCCACGGTGGAGGGGCCGGGGCAGACCCGAACGGTCGTGGCCGACTACGTCCTCGGGTGTGACGGCGGCTCGAGCATCGTGCGCGAGTCCATCGGCGCCCGGTTCGAGGGCACCTCCGGCGAGCGCCCCAACCTCAGCATCCTGTTCCGTGCGCCGGGCCTGGCCGAGCGGGTGCCGTTCGACGGTGCCGTCCACCACTGGGTGATGGCGCCCGGGGCGGCGGGCATCGTGGGCCGGCTCGACCTGGCGGACACCTGGTGGGCGATCGTGCAGGGCGTCGACGTCCGGGACGGGGAGGTCGACGCCACCGCGCTCGTGCACAGCCTGATCGGCGAGGCGGTCCCGGTCGAGATCATCGCCACCGACCCGTGGGTGGCACGAATGTTGCTGTCCGACAGCTACCGCAAGGGTCGGGTGTTCCTCGTCGGCGACGCCGCTCATCTCAATCCGCCGTGGGGCGGGCACGGGTACAACACGTGCATCGGTGACGCCGTCAACATCGCGTGGAAGATCGCGGCGACGCTGCGCGGCTGGGCCGGGCCGCAGCTGCTCGACAGCTACGAAGCCGAACGCCGGCCCGTCGCCGCCCGCACCATCGCCCAAGCCGGAGCACAGGAAAGGGCTCTGGCGCACCACTTCTCCACCGTCGAGATCGGTCAGGACGGTCCGGCAGCGGAGAAGGCGCGCCGCCGTACCGCAGAGGCGCTCGCCGTGAAGAAGAGCGAATTCCACTCGCTCGGACTCGTTCTCGGCTACGCGTACACCGACTCACCCGTCGTCGTTCCCGACGGATCGCCGCCGCCGGCGGAAGATCCCGTCGAGTACGTGGCCACCGCGTGCCCCGGAGCGCTACTGCCGCACGCGTGGTTGGGCGACGATCGTTCGCTCTACGACGCGCTCGGCCCGGAATACACCCTCGTCGTGCTGGACGCCGTGGGATCCGCGCGGCACACCGCCGAACTCGACGCGCTGACGGCGAAGGCAGCGGAACTCGCCGTCCCTCTGACGGTTCTGCGGCTGTCCGACACCGGGGGAACTCTCGGCAGTCTCCTCGGCGCCCCCTTCGTCCTCGTCCGACCCGACCAGCACGTGGCGTGGCGGGGCGGCGACCTCGCGAGCGCCGAGAAGGCGATCGTCATCGCGGCGGGATGGTGACGAAACCTCCCCTCGCCGAACGCTCCACCTCCACACTCGAGAAGGAAGATTCACGTGTCTGCTCTCCATGAGGCGCCCCAGACGGCGACCAAGCTGCTCGTGACCGCCATGGGTTTGATCGATACGTTCGACCCCCAGCAGCGGGCGACCGCGATCATCGACGACTTCGACGATCCGCGGCGGCTGAACTGGGACATCATCCCCAAGCCGGACCGCACCGGCATCCCGCTCCACCAGCTGGACCGTCACCAGAAGGTGCTGGTGTGGGATCTGATCCGGTCGGCCGTGCCGCTGCGCACCTTCACGAAGGTGCTGTCGATTCCGCAACTCGAGCACGTGCTCCGGGACTACGAGCAAGATTTCCTCGGACCGGCACTGCAGACCTGGCGCACGTCGGATTCGTACTTCCTGACGTTCTTCGGCCGGCCGGGATTCGAGGACACCTGGACGATGCGTTTCCTCGGTCACCACGTCTGCCTCAACCTGACGATCGTCGACGAGCGGTGGATCTCCGCCACTCCAGTCGCGCTGGGCGCGCAGCCCACCGAGTACGACGGGGTACTCAAACCGCTCGCCGACGACGAGGGCCTGGCCTTCGATCTGCTGGCCTCCCTGGACGACGAGCAGCGCGGCCACGCCGTCATCCACGACGTCGCACCGGCTGACTTCGTGACCCGTCAGGTGCCGCGGATCGGGGCCTACGAGTACCCGGACCACTACGACCTCGGCATGCCCGGCTACACCATCACCGACGCCGACCGGGTCGCCCTGAAGTTCGTCCGCGACCGGCCCTCGGGCATCAGCGGCGCGAAATTGTCCGGTGACCAGCAGCAAGTGCTGCTGGGACTCGTGGATTGCTACCTCGAACGACTGCCCGAGGAAGCCGGCGAACGCCACCGGCGGGCGCTGCGAGACGGGGGCATCGACCGGGTGTTCTTCGCGTGGGCCGGTGCGCAGAAGCGCGGCGCTCCGCACTACTTCCGCGTCCACACCGACCGATACCTGATCGAAGCGGTCAACGCCGTCGGCGGTGGAAATCACCTGCACACCGTGCTGCGGGACTTCGACAACGACTTCGGACACGACCTGCTCGCACTCCACGCCGGGACCGACTCGAAGTGGGGCGGCGGGCACCTGAGCAGCCGGACGGTGTCGAGCGAACAGTCCGATCCGCAACTCGAACCCTGAGTGCCACCCGGCCCCGCACATCGCTGTGCGGGGCCGACTCCGGCTTGCCCTGGAGTGTGAGACTCGTCAAGTTTGTCCATTTCGGTTTCCCTGTTGCCTGATCAGTGGCGACACTGGTGAAGCAGACATTTAACGTGGACGAAACAATGAGGTGGATTGTGTTGGGGCGCTCGAAGGCAACCGTGGTGTACTCGGTGTCGGGTCGACCGTCCAACCCGTTCGCTCGACCGGTCGATCGCTTCGCGGCCACCCTGAAATCCGTCATCGTCACACTCGCGGGTCTCGCGATCGTGCTCGCCGCCGTGATCGGCACCTGGGAATACCACCAGGCGAGTGCGCGGGCCGCGCAACAACGCGCCACCACGACCCTCGTCGAGGCCGTCACCAGCACCGACGCCCCCGTCACCCTGTCGCCCCGCGGCTCGGTCCGGACCACTCCGATGGTGAAGGCGACGTGGGCGTGGGGCTCGGAATCCCACACCGACAGCATCGAGGTTCCCTCGGGGACCCCGGCGGGCACCGCGAAGACCATCGCCGTCGGCGACGACGGAAGCTGGGCCGGCCCGCGGATCACGACCTCCGACGTCGTCAGCGCCGCGGTCGCGGCAGTGCTCATCACCCTCGCCGCGAGCGCGCTGCTGCTGGGTGCGGTGTGGGCGATGTGTGCCCGCTCCGTCGAACGCCGCCGCCAGCAGTACTGGGACGAGAGCATCCGCAGGCTGTTCGCGACCTACAGTCGCTGATCCTTCCTCCCTGTAGGCCCGGTTCGGCACGGCCTCGTACCTCACCTCAGGCGGATGTGAATCCGCTTCGGACGACACCCGATCGCGCTGTCCGGTGTCGGTTTCGGTGGCCGCACTCCGGGCTATTCAGGTGATGCCGAGGAAAGGTGGGAGCCATGTCCGACAGGGATGCTTCTATATTCGAGAGCGAACGCGAGCTCGACGAACAGTCCGTCCGTAACGCTCAACGGACCGTCGCCCACCACTCGATCGATGCCGAAGACTGCCGGATGCTGCTCGCTGCACTCGGCATCCCCCTCGTGCGCGACCACGACAACGAGTCACTCTCCGGCACAGCCGGTGCCGAATCCGTGTGAGCCGTTCACAGCCACTCCACAGCGAAGCTCGAGGGTGCCCGCACCGGTGACCGCTTGTATGGGATGTAACCCGAACAGCCCACGGAGAGGTCCTCATGACGAACAGCCCCCGTCACCACGCCGACGAAGTGCACGAGCACGATCGCGGCCTCAGTCACGACCTGAAATCGATGTTGTCGCGTCGCCGCGCATTGTTCGTGTTCGGCGCGGCGGGTGCGACCGCGCTGGCCGCGTGCTCGACGGCGGGATCCACGGCGTCGTCGTCCTCGTCGTCGACGGAGGCGGCAGGGACCACGGCGGAGACGGTGAGCGACGGCACGTGCGTGGCGGCGGCGCCGCAGGAAACGGCCGGACCATATCCCGGCGACGGATCCAACGGGCCGAACGTGCTGGTCGAGTCGGGGATCGTGCGTCAAGACATCCGCAGCAGCTTCGGTGCGTACTCCGGGACGGCGGAGGGTGTCGCGACGACCATCGAACTGAACCTGCAGGACCTGACGAAGGACTGCGCGGCCGGCGCAGGAATGGCCGTCTACCTGTGGCACTGCGACCGGGACGGCGAGTACTCGCTCTACGGCCAGGGCATCACCGAGCAGAACTACCTGCGCGGCGTTCAGGTGGCGGACTCCGCGGGCAAGGTGTCGTTCACGTCGATCTTCCCGGCCTGCTACTCGGGACGCTGGCCGCACATTCACTTCGAGGTGTTCGACTCGCTGGAATCTGCGGTGGCGGGCGAGGACGCCCGGTTGACGTCTCAGATCGCAGTGCCGCAGGACGCGTGCACCACGGTCTTCGCCTACGACAGCGGCTACGCGAACAGTGTCGGTAATCTATCGAAGGTTTCCCTGGACTCGGACAACGTGTTCGGGGACGGCTGGGATGCCGAGTTGGCGACCGTGTCGGGCGAACCTGCCACCGGTATGACGATCTCGATCACGATCGGTGTCGCGGAGGAGTCGGCGAACACGCAGTCCGCGCCGAGCGGTCCCGGTGGGGGTGGCGGACAGCCGCCCAACGGGGCGCCCGGCCGGTAGCCGTCGCGGGTCGGTTCCGTCGTCCGTCAGCTGACGTGCCACCCGGGTGGTCTGTCGAGTTCGTTCCATTCACGGGTCAGCTGAGCCTGCTGGCGGCGGGACGCAATCCAGTGGACGACGAGGAACAGGACGCAGTAGCCGCCGGTCGCGGTCACCCAGATCCCGCACGCGACACTCACCGCCGTGGCGGCGTTCTGCGATCCGGTCTCCGGTGCGGAGACGAGACCGCCGTTCGGGTCGAGCCAGACGGTGACGGTCTGGCCGGCCTTCGCGCCCGATTCGGTGGGAACGTCGGCGGTGCGTGTCTGCCCGTTCGCCGACCACTGCACCCGTGCGTGGGCTTGATACTGAGGTGAGGCGGGAAGGGGTTCTCCTGCGCTCCCGGTGCGGGAATCCTCGACGAGTGTGGCGGGTGTCGGGTGCTGGGTGGCGAGTTCGGCCTGGGTCTGCCGGTCCAGTCGCGAGTACGTCTCGGTTCCGACGGCCGCGGCCAGCGGAACCATCAAGAGCACGAAGGCCACCCCGATGAGAACCATCACCGATCGGAGCCGGTCGCATCCCCGCATGAGTGGGTTGCGGCTCCATGGACCCAGACGCCACAGGCGTATCGGCGCTGCACACGTTTGGCTCATCGCGCACCTCCGGTGGTTGCCCACCACCATTGTGCAACCGAAACGCCTGCACGTGTAGGGCCTTCTGGCAGGTGTTCGTGCGCGGCCGGTGTGGCCGGGTCAGACGCTTCGCGACAGATCTCGATCCGGGCCGTCACGCACCGATGCCGGCGAAGGCTTCGGTCAGTGCCTCGATCCCCGCCCGGACCGTGGGGCGGTCGTTGTCGGCGCGGTGGAGCGCGTAGATCTCGCGCTCGAGTGTGGGACGCACCGGGACGATCGCCACGTTGTCCGGCACCCAGACGCGGGCCAGGCGTGGCACGAGAGCGGCGGCGAGTCCGTGCGCGACGAATTCGAGTTGAGCCGCGAATTCGGGCACTTCGTACCTGATATCCGGTTCGACGCCGCGGTTGCGCAACGTCTGCACCAGCCAGGTGTGGTACACCGCGCCCTTCTTCCACGTCGTCCACGGCATGTCCGCGATCTCGTCGAGATCGACGTGGTCGCGCGATGCCAGCGGATGGTCCCGGGACAGTGCGACGTCGGCCGAGTCCCGGTGCACCAGGGTGTGCACTGCGTCCTCGGGCAGGTGCAGCGGCATCGTGACCCAGCTGTCGACGACGGCGAGGTCGAGTTCCCGGCGCACGATCGCCGGTATGAGGTCCTCGGTCTCGCCGGCGAAGAAGCTGACCCCGAGCTGCGGGTGGCGCGTGCGCAGCGTCGCCACGGCGGTCGGCACGACCACCCTGCCCGCGGACGAGAAGGACCCGATTCGCAGTTCTCCCACCACGTCGCGGTCGAGGGAGACGACCTCGGATTCGGCCTGCGCCAGAATCGATATCACTTCCTGCCCGCGACGGGCCAGGAGCCGGCCCGCATCGGTGAGCTGAACGCCGCGGCCCGCGGGCACCAGGAGTTCGACGCCGACCTCCCGTTCGAACTTGCCGAGTTGCTGCGAGACCCCGGACGGCGTCACGTGCAGGGCGCGGGCTGCGGCGCCGATCGATCCGTGTTCGGCGACAGCACATAGCGCGCGAAGGCGATCGACACTCAACACAGTAGTGATACTACTGCTTTCATGACACGACTATTCACTTGTTGTAATGGTTGGGGCCTCGGAGAATTCTCGGTGTGACTACCGCCCTCCGTTTACGCCCCCGTGCCCTCGTCAGCCCCTCGTTCAGCGTCGCGTCCGTGGATCCGCGACTGCTGGTTCTGGCGGGTGCGGTGGCGACGTCGCTGACCGGCAGTCTCATCAAATTGTCCGGGGTGGAGCCGGCCACGTCGACGTTCTTCCGGTGTGTGCTGGCGCTGCCCATCCTCGGACTCCTTGCCCTGCAGGAGTTTCGGCGATACGGCGGGATCCCGCGGCGGGTGATCGCGGCCCAGGTGCTCGGCGGGATGATGCTCGGCGTCGACTTCGCACTGTGGGCGCGATCCATCCACCTGATCGGCGCCGGCATCTCCACCGTCGTCGTCAACGTGCAAGTCGTCGTCGTGCCCCTGCTCGCGTGGGTCTTCTTCCGCGCGCGGGTGCCGGTCCGGTTCGTCGTGGCCGTTCCCTTCCTGTTCGCCGGTGTCGCTCTCGCCGGCGGAATCCTCGGCGGCAGCGGCGAGGGCGACCAGCTGTTCCTCGGAACTCTGCTGTCGCTGGCGGCGGGCGTGGCCTACGGGATCTACATCTTCGTCATCGGCCGCGCCGGGTCCGCACACCGGGCGTCGTCGCAGGTGTTCGTGTCGACGATCGCCGCGGGCGTCGTCGGGACCGCAGTGGGATCACTGTGGGGGACGGTGGACCTCACGCCGGGATGGCCCGCGCTGGGGTGGTTGGCGGCACTGTCGCTGAGCAGCCAGGTACTCGGCTGGGTCCTCATCGGATTCGCCCTGCCGAGGCTCGCCGCCGAGGTGGGCGCCACGTTGCTGCTGCTCCAGCCGGTCCTGGCGATGCTGTTCTCCATCGTGATCGTGCACGAGCGTCCCAGCATCGGTCAGTTCGCCGGCTGCGCGCTGGTCGTCGCCGCGGTGTGGATGGTCACCCACGTGAGACCGGCGGACCGCCGTCCGGTGCCGACCTGCGAGGCCGTGCGGCCAGGCGTGTGAGCAGGTCCGCGCGGTGCGCCTCGTCGGTGGCCAGCCCGATCGCCGTCCAGGCCATCGCCAAGCCGCCGTCGAGGACCGCGCGGTCCGCGTGGGCGGTGACGCCGTAGCGGGTGAACTCGGGGTTGTGCATGATCGTGTCGCCGCAGTCGTACCCGATGGTGGGGTGGATCGTGGGTACGAGGTGGGAGACGTTGCCCATGTCGGTGGAACCCTGCCGGGTGGGGGTGCCGTCGTCGACGGTGCGTCCGAGCGCTGTGACGGCGTCGCGGTAGATCCCGCACAGCGCGAGGTCCTGGCGCAGATCGGCGTAGTCGTTGCCGACGGCCTCGAGGGCGAGTTCGGCGCCGGTGGCGAGGGCGCCGGCCTGGAAGCAGGCGCGGATCCGGGCCTGGAGTTCGGTGAGATCCTCGGCGGACTCCGCCCGGCAATCGTAGGCGGCCGTGGTGCGCCCGGGGATGACGTTGGGCGCTTCACCGCCCGAGGTCACGATGCCGTGGACGACACCGCCGGGCAGCATCTGCTGCCGGTAGGCGCTGATCGCGACCTGGGCGATCATCATCGCGTCGGCGGCGTTGACGCCGCGGTGCGCCATCGCCGCGGCGTGGGACGGCCGCCCGGTGTAGGTGACGTTCCAGCTGCCGATGGCCAGCGAACCCATGCCGACGCCGTCGGTCGGTGCGGCGTGCACCATCATGGCGGCGGCGACATCGTCGAAGGCGCCCGCGTCGAGCATGTCGACCTTGCCGCCGCCGTACTCCTCGGCCGGCGTGCCGAGGAGTTTGACCTGAATCCCGAGGTCGTCGGCGAACGGCGCGAGGGCGAGCGCTGCAGTCACCGCCGAGGCGCCGTTGACGTTGTGTCCGCAGGCATGCCCGATCCCGGGCAGTGCGTCGTACTCGGCGGTGATCGCGACGACGAGTTCGCCGCGTCCGGCGGTGGCGCAGAACGCCGTCGGCAGGTCGTACGCTCCGCGGGTCACCTCGAATCCGGCGCGCTCGACGAGGTCGGCGATCTTGCGTGCCGAGCGGAATTCCTCGTAGGCGAGTTCGGGTTCGGCGTGCAGGCTGTGGCTCAAACCGATGACATCGTCTCGGCGGTCGGTGACGACGGCGCGGGCGTGCTCGCGGATGTTCTGGATTCCGGTGGTCATGGGTTCCTTCGAGAGTGGTGGGAAGACAACAGATGTCAGGCGGAAATGGCGGTGCGGCGCAGGAACAGCGCGGCACCGGCACCGGCCATCGACACCAAAGTGGTGGTCGTCCAGATCGCCGCGTACGCCGAGAACGTCGGGAGCGGCGACCCGGCGGGCGTCGCCGCCGCAGTGAAGGACAGCACGCAGGCGGCGCCGAGCGAACCACCGATGTTGATCTGCAACTCGTTGATGCCCGAGCCGACCGCCGCCTGGTCGTGCGGTACCGATTCGACGGCCAGCGAGCGTGTGGACTGCTGAAGCAGGCCGGCACCGACGGACGAGACGACACCGACGAGCAGGTACGGCGCGAGGGAACTGTGGAATGCCAGGTTGCCGAGGTAGCCGGCTGCCATGATCAGCGAGCCGAGGACGAGTGTCGCGCGGTCACCGATCCGCTCGGCGAGCGTGGGCGCGCACACCGCGGCGATCGCGACTGCGGCCATGCTCGGGAGCATCGCGAACGCGATGTGCAGTGGGGCCAGACCGAGGCCGTACCCGAACTGCTCGCGCGGGGTTGCGAGGAAGATGGCGTTGGCGACCTGCAGGCCGATCAGGCAGAACGAGAACGTGACCGCGACGAGTGAGACGACGGTGACGTTGCGGTGGCGGAACAGTCGCACGTCGATCATCGGCGCGTCGGACCGCAACTCGACCCATGTCCACTGCGCGACGACGAGCACGCCACCGGCCAGGCACCCCACGGTCCGCGCGGAGGTCCATTCCCAGCCGGGCATGCCGCCCTGACCGAGGCCGAGCAGGACCGCGACGAGCCCGACGCAGAGCAGCAGTCCGCCACGGAGGTCGAGGTGACCGCCGGGCCGGTGCTCGGATTCGGGCAGCAGCGGCCACGTGGCGAGCAGCACGAGGCTGACGGCGACCGCCGGCACCCACAGCGCCGCCGTGGGGGCGTCCACGTGCTGGGCGACGAAGCCGCTGGCCACCATGCCGACCCCGATCCCGCTGAGCAGTGCCGCGACCATGAAGCCGATGCCCCGACGGCTCTCGGCGTCACCGCTGCGGTTGCGCAGGATGCCGACCAGGAGTGGGAAGAAGCCGGCGAACGCACCCTGCAGGACCTGCCCGAGGAGAAGGACACCGAACGACTGTGCCGTCCCGACGAGCAGTGACCCGAGCAGGACGATCGCGAGATTCCACCGGAGGATCCGCCGGTGCCCGTACAGGTCGCCCATCCGGGAGAGCACCGGGGTGAAGGCCACACTGGCCAGCAGGTTGGCGATGCTGATCCAGTTGAGATCCGCCGCGGTCACGTGCAATACCTCGGTGAGACTGCGCAGGACCGGGGAGAGGAAGCCCTGGGTGATTCCGCTGGTGAGTTCCACCAGGACGACGGAGACGATGATGGCCGCCCCCGGTGTCGTCCGAACGTGGGAGCCGACCGCGGAAGCGGTCGACGTGTCTGCTCGAGTCATACTTGTGCACCTTTGCTCGGACGGAATCCGCGGCGGATTCTGCACATGAATTTCCGCCAGAGGCCGATAATCAGGCAACAGTCCGGCGAGAAATAGGCTGGATCTGGCACAGTGGCGGGCCCTCTGGTGGATTCCGGCTCGAGGAGGATCGGAATGGCGGAAACAGACGGGTCGTCGACGGTGTTCGACACACTCGATCGCGCGATCGTGCAGGTTCTCGCACGTGATCTACGGGCGTCGTTCGCCGACGTGGGTGCCCGTCTCGGGTGTCACGAGCGCACGGTCGCGCGGCGTCTCGAACGGATGACCGAGACCGGTGCCGTTCGCTTCACTGCGGGCCTCATCCCGGAATACCTGGGCGAGGGGTTGTCGGTCGACCTCGCTGTCCGGTGCGCCCCCGGCCGACTCGACGACGTGGCGGTGGCCCTCGCGGGACTGCCCGAGACCCGCGCGGTCGAGGTGACGACCGGTGGCCTGCAGATCCACGTCGAAGCCACGGTCGCCGACAACGATGCGCTCCTGGCCCTCATCGACGGCTCCATCGGCAGGCTCGGCGGCGTCCTCGACGTGCATTCCGCCGTGATCCTGCAGTTGCTGCTCACCGCCGCGGACTGGGCGCCGTTCGACAGCGAGCCCACGGCGATTCGCCGGTTCGCCGCAGAGGGGGTGCCGCTTCCCGAGCCGATCGACGTGGACGACCTGGACCGCCTTCTGGCCGACCTTCTACGGCGCGATCCCCGGATGCCGATGAGCAGGCTCGCCAAGGAACTCAACGTCGGTGAGTCGACCGCCCGCCGGAGGCTGGCGCGTCTGAAAAGCTCGCACGTCCTGCATCTGCGCCTGTTCGTCGATCCGGCACAATTCGGATTCACCGTGGAGGCGCGCCTCGAACTCGAAGTCGAGCATCGTCACCTCGACGCAGCAGTGCGGCGGCTCGCGTCGGAACCGTGCGTCCGGCACCTGGTGACGACGACCGGCCGGAGCAATGTTCTCGGTTACTCGCGGCATCTCGACGCGCAGGACCTGTACGCCTTCACGGGCCGGGTGCTCGGCGGCATGGACGGCGTCCGGCAGGTGCAGACCGCGTTCGTCGTGCGCACCTACAAGTCGGCAGGTGTGCTGATGTGAATGCCGGGATTCCGGCCCGTCTGCTCAGGCGTTTCATCCCGTCCTCAGCGACTGTTCGTCGGCGGGTGGCTCGGGTGGGTGCTGTCTCTGCTTCGCCGTGTACAGCTCGCGGTCGGCCTGCCGATAGAGCCCGGTGAGGGGGTCGACGTCGCCGATGCACGACGCCGCGCCGAAGCTGAACGGGGTAGGGCTCTGCCGGGCGAGTTGCGCCATCACGCCGGGGAGCTCGGCGTGGTGATCGCCGACCATGCAGCTGACGAATTCGTCGCCGCCGACCCTGGCGAGGAGGGCACCGCGTGGCATGTGCTCGGCGAGATAGTTCGCGAGGTCGACGAGAACCGCATCGCCCACGGCGTGGCCGTAGTGATCGTTGGTCGACTTGAACTGGTCGACGTCGATGAGCACCAACGTCACGGCGACCTGCCCCGAGCCGGCGGTTTCGCGCGCATGCCGGAACGCGAGCTCGAAACCGGCGCGATTGAGCAGGGCTGTCAGTCCGTCGGTGCTGGCCGATTCGATCAGGGTCCGGGTGAGGGATCCGAACATTTCGGCCGCGCCGAGTACGCAGGTGATGGCCACGACGAGAACGGCGGCCTTCACGGTCACCGTGTCCACCTCGACCGGCACCAGCGTGAAGGCGGTGGGTGCGACGACGACTCCGACCACCATCAACCCGGTGAGGCATCCGACGAGGAGCCTCGACTGCCGTTTCGGATAGAACACGACGAAATACATCGCCAGGAACATCGCCGCGATCGCACAGAGCAGTTGGGCGACGGCGAGAACGAGGCCGGACATCACGATCGGTGTGGCGAGCAGTGTCGCCGCCGTACTGACCTGGTAGACCCGTCGACTCGGCCTGCGCCCGCCCCGGTACAGCACGACGAGTGCGAACACTCCGAGGAGGACGCCCGCCGAGCGAGCGGCGACGGTCTCCGGCCGGATCGACAACCCGACCATGGGAGGCAGGACGAACCCCGACAGGTGCAGCGCAGTCGTGATCCACAGGTAGCGGCGCAGGATGCGCGGCTGATAGTCCTGTAGGACCGTGTCGACGGACGAAGCAGCGAGGGGCCTCACTCTCGCAATTATCCAGGACCGCTCCCGGAAAGGGGCGGGTCTCTCGCGACCGCCCCTCCCGGGAGGGCGAGTCAGGTGGGCGTGGACGCGGGAATCGGCGCGGCGTTGTCGTGCCACGGCGGGGTGTGGATGCCCGCGCCGTCGTACATCGGGAGTCGAATCCCTGCGCCGTATCGGGCGATCTGGTCCCAGGGGCGGTTGAGGCCGAACGTGCCGTAGGCGCGGACCCGGGTCACGGCGTCGAGGTCGAGGGTGTCGACGAGGACTTCTTCTCCCGACCCTGCTTGCTGCCGGATGATGCCCTCGGGGTCGACGACGACGCTGGCACCGACTCCGGCCGGGTCGGCGCCGTTGACGTTGACGACGTAGACCTGGTTGGTCCATGCGTTGGCGCGGGAGCAGACGAGTTCCATCTCGCGGTCGCGGGTGGTGGTGAGGGTGGGTTGGATGATCACTTCCGCGCCGAGCCAGGCCAGTTGGCGGGCGGTCTCGGGGAACGAGCCGTCGTAGCAGATGGCCAAGCCGATCCGGCCGGTGCCGGGAATGTCGAAGACGACGAACTCGCTGCCGGGTGCGGTCTGCTCATACGGCTGCCAGGGGAAGACCTTGCGGTAGCGGGCCACGACCTCGCCGAGGGGCGACACGGCGACGGCGGTGTTGTAGACCTTGTCGTCGTCGCCGCGCTCGTAGAGACTTCCCGGCACCAGCCACAGGCCGGTCTCCTCGGCGAGTGCGCACATCCGGTCGATGTGGGGGCCGGCGAGTGGCAGTGCCACCCGGTCCATCCAGTCGGCGCGGGCCTGCAGGAGGGGCGCCTCCGCGGCCAGCATGAGTTCGGGGACCACGACGAGCTCGACATGGGGGAACGTGTCGCGCACCGCGCGGACCTGATCGGCGAACCGCAGCCAGGTGGCCTCCACGTCGAACGGGATCGGGGCGGTCTGGATGGCGGCGATGGTCAATGTGCGCATGGGTTCAGTCCTCTGTGACGGTCAGTTCGGTGACGGCGGTGCGGCCGTCTCGGAAGAAGCGGCGGAAGCGGGTGCGGACGAGCACCATCGCCACGGCGCCGACGGCGATCGAACCGACACCGAGCAGGAACACCCCGCCGATGCCGTGGAACGAGGTTGCCCCGTAGTCCGGGTCGAGCATGTCGTGGGCGCTGCGTGCGAAAGCGGCGAGCATGATCGTCCCGCCCAGTGCGGGCAGGATGCCGCGGAGGAACAGGTCGCGCGGGGAGTCGTTCAGGCGGTGGCGGAAGTACCAGACGCAGGCGAGACCGGTGACGCCGTAGTAGAACGCGATGAGCAGGCCGATCGAGAGGATGGCGTCGCCGAGGAAGTTGCCGGAGACGAGCGTGAGGGCGGTGAGCAGGACCGCGGCGGTCGCCCCGAAGAACACGGTGCCGAACGCGGGGGTGCGGTAGGCGGGATGAATTCGGGTGAAGGCGCGGGGCAGTGCGCCGTGAGCGCCCATGGAGAGAGTGGCGCGTGAGCTCCCGATAACGCAGGTGAGCAGCGCCGAGATCGCCGACACGCAGATGGCGAGTTCGACCACCTTCGACAGGCCCGCGCCGAGTACCGGCGGCCCGAGCGTGGCGAGTACGTCTCCCGCGTTGTCCGGGTTGCCCAGACCCAGCCCGTCGGTGCCGATGCCGGCGAAGCTGATCGCGGCGAATCCGGTGAAGAGATACGTGCCCAGCAGGACGAGGGTGGAGATCACCGCGGCCTGACCCGGGATGCGGTCGCTGTCGCGGGTTTCCTCGTTGACGGTGATCAACGCGTCCCATCCCCAGTAGATGAACAGGCACAGCAGCACCGCCTCCGCGAAGGGGCCGAAGCCGCCGAACGCGAACGGGTTCAGCCAGGACAGGCTCGGCGCGGAGGCGCCGGTGCGGGCGAACGCGGCCGCTCCGAACCCGAACAGGGCGACCAGTTGCAGGCCCAGCAGCACGTATTGGACGGATGCGGCGAGTTGCAGCCCGCGGTAGGCGATGGTGGTGACCGCGGCGACGAGCAGGACGGCCGTGACGATGACAGCGACACTGTTGGACGCCAACGAGTCCAGGCCCAGCAAGGCCAGGAGGTACCCGGCTCCGACCCGGGCGAGTGCCGTCATCGCGATGAGGGTCGCGATCTGCACCACCCAGCCGCCGGACAGCCATCCCGTGTGCGGGCCGAACGCGCGGGTGGTCCAGACGAAGGTGGTGCCGCAGTCCGGCATCTCCCGGTTCAACTCACGAAAGGCGAACGCCGTCAAAAGGATCGGCACGAACCCGAGAAGGAGGGCGGCGGGCGCGAGGTTACCGACGACCATCGTCACGAAACCGAGCGTGACCGCGATGCTGTAGGCCGGCGCGACCGAGGACAGGCCGAGTGCGACCGCGGCGAGCAGGCCGACGGAGCCGCCCCGGAGTCCCTTCCCGGTGGGCGTTGGTGGTGGGTCGAGGCTGGTCTCGGCGTCGGTGGGGTTGGTCGACACGGTGGCTCCTGAGTTCGAAACGGATTCGTTAAACAAAAATTTAAGAGAAGTGTGATCTACCTGTCAATAGCTGGGCAGGTATTGTCTAAATCTCCGTATAAGAACTAGGCGAACAGGGGCGACGGCAGTGGCGCGGAAGAAGGATCAGGGGGCCCGTCGGGCCGAACTCGGTGCGGCCGTCCAGCGTGCGGTGCTCGCGCGCGGCCTGGAGGGAGTGCGTCTTCGTGACATCGCGGAGCAGGCCGGCGTCACCCCTGCGGCGGTGCTCTACTACGGCGACCTGGATGCCCTGATCTACGACACGTATCAGCGGGCGATCGAGCGCTTCAGCCAGGAGCGTGAACGCGTCGCCGAACAGTTCCCCGACGCGCGCGACCGCCTCCGAGCCTGCATCGACCACGGTGTCGCCAGCGGGCCGGACGACGAACTGGTTCGACTGCTGTTCGAGTGCTGGCCGAGATCGCTCCGCGACGCCAAGGTGGCAGCCCTCGACAGTTCCCTGACCGAGCGTCAAATCGCCGTCTACTCCGGCATTCTCGTCATCGGTCAGACGCAGGGGCACTTCACGCTCACCGACCCGCCGCGCCTGCTCGCCGCGAATTTCGTGGCCATGGAGGACGGCTACCAGATGGAGGTGCTGGCCGGCCGTCGCAGCCGCACCGAGGTGATCGCCAGCCTGCACTCCTACGCGCGCGCGGCCACCGGTCACGATCTGAGCGGCTAGGCCGAATACGGGAAACTGGGAATAACAGATAGGTTGGATGCGCATCGCCAGGCCCGGCCGCCGAGCACCGACACCGACTAGGAGTCCCCATCAAGATCCTGCAGAGCGCCTCGAGCGAGATCCGCGAGTGGGAACGCGCCGCCGCGACGGTGATGCTCCGAGTACGACAGATCGGGGTGTTGATCGACCGTCTGGGGCCCGCCCTCGACGACCTGTCCGAACTGCTCGACGCCGCAAAACAGATCGCGGAGACCGCAGAGGGGCTCGCCGTCAGCGCGAAGGGCATCGACCAGAGCGCCGAGATCATTGCCCGTGACGCGGAGAAGATCGCACAGGCTCTGCCCGCGGTCGAGCGGCTGGGGAGACTCGCAGACCGCCTACCCGGTGGAGGTAGACGGTCTGCGGCGGGCCGGTGACGAGCCGAGGTGGGCCCGTCGGACCGTGTTACTGGGCCAGTCCGAGCGTCCCCGGTTCGGTGGGGTGCTGCTCGCCGGATTCTGCAGTCGGGTCGTCACCGACCCCGGCAATCGGCATCACGGTGAGGGCCTGGTCGAACGCGTCGACGAGCCATTCACCGGTCACCTCCACGAGCTGAGTGTCCTCGGCGTCGGGCTGTCGCTGAAAGAAACGCACGACCCAGGGGTTCTGCGCGTCCGGATCGGAACTGAGATCCCCCGGTGCGTTGGTGGCGAGCAGATGAATGCTGTGCTCGAAATCGACCCGGACGGCGTATCCGGTGCCGGTGTTGACGACGGTGGCCGGGCGGCGCGCGGCCAGGGCCAGCGTCATGAGGGCGTCGGCGTAGCGGGTGGTGTGCTCCACGGTGAGTGGCATGAACGATCACCTTTCAACTTCTGTGACCGTCGGGGTGGCAGGGCAGCCTCGGAGATCGATGGTCCGAAGATGCAATTCCTCCGACAGGTCACGAGAAGATAGAAGTAAAGCTGTTCGTCGGGAGCTTCGGCTGCGTCTCGCTGTCGGCCACCTTCGAGGTGGGCGTCCTGGCACCGCGTGACAGTTGGGTACGCCCGATTGGAGCACGGATACGCCGGGCGGCCCGTGAACTCGGTAGCTGTGTACTCAACTACGACTTACCGTACGGTGCCGGACCCGGATACGCGACACGGGGTGGTCCGTCGGATAGCACTGTGGCCCATGACCTGGCGTCATGGGCCACAGTGTGTCGGCCTGCGGGGCAGCTCAGTGCTGCAACACCGGGTAGTCGGTGTAGCCCTTCGCGCCCTCCGAATAGAAGGTCTGGGGGTCCGGGGTGTTGAGCGGCAGGTCTTCCTGCCAGCGCCGCACGAGGTCCGGGTTGGCGATCGCGGGACGCCCGACGACGACGGCATCGGCGTGGCCGTCGTCGAGGATTGCCAGCGCTTCGTCGCGGGTGGTGACTTCCCTGAAACCACTGTTGACCAGCACCGGGCCGCCGAATCGCGTCCGCAGGTCCTGCGCCAGGGGTCCGGACGGGTCCTTGTGCAGAATGCTCAGGTAGGCGGGCCTCAGTGGAGCGATGGCGTCGACCAGCACGCCGTAGGTGGCCCGAACGTCGTCGGCGTCCAGTTCCAGGGCGTCCTGGATGTTGTGTTCGGGCGAGATGCGGATACCCACCCGGCCGGCGCCGATGGCGTCTGCCACGGCCTCGAACACCTCGACGACGAAGCGCGCCCGGTTCGCGGGTGAGCCGCCGTACGCGTCCACGCGCAGGTTCGATGCCGGGGAGAGGAATTCGTGCAACAGGTAGCCGTTGGCGGCGTGGATTTCGACGCCGTCCATCCCGGCTGCCACCGCCTTCCGCGACGCCTGGACGAACTCCTCGATGACGGCGGGGAGTTCCTCGGTGCCCAGCGCGCGGGGTACCGGGTACGGCTCCTTCGCGTCGTAGGTGCGGGTCTCGCCGTCGATGGCGACGGCACTCGGACCGACGACCTCGCGACCGCCGGTCGTTCCCTCGTGGGTGACACGGCCGGCGTGCATGACCTGGGCGACGATCCGTCCACCGGCCGCATGCACGGCGTCGGCGACGTTCTTCCAGCCCGCAACCTGCTCCGGTGTCACCAGCCCGGGCTGGCCGGGGAAGCCCTGGCCGGCGTGGCTGGGGTAGGTGCCTTCACTGACGATCAGACCGAGAGTGGCACGCTGCCGGTAGTGCTCGACCACCAGCGGTCCCGGCACGCCGTCACGCCCGGAGCGGACGCGGGTCAGGGGTGCCATCACGACCCGGTTGGGCAGTTCGAGTTCGCCGAGTGTCAAGGGGGAGAAGAGATTCACAGATATCGGTCTTTCCGTAGGTCGTGTTCGGCAGCGCCGTTCTCGGTGTCGCCGCGTAGGATCGGGATCCACTGGGGCAACGGGCACACGGGCGGCGCTATTCCGACTCGAGACGGCCGTCACTGCGGCACGCCACTCTTGGACCTGAAATGTCGAGTTTGCGCTCGCCTACAGGCTGTGGTCGCACTCGAGGAGGGCATCGAGCCAGAGCACCGCTTCGACGAGGGCCTGCATGCGCGTGAGTGCGGTGTCGGCAGGCACGGGCGGCGGGGGATCGGATCCTGCCCGGTGCCTGCTCTGCAGGTGCCGCACGACGGCGGTGAACAGCCACTCGGCGGGCGCGGGCAACTCCTCGTTCAGCTCGGCTGTGTCGTGCACGACGGGGACGACGCTGATGAAGCTGTCGACGGCGTCGTTGACGCTCGAGGCCGGATCCGCGATGAGGTCGGCGATGGTGGTGACCATCCACGTCACGACCGCGGTGAACGCCGACCGGTCGCTGCCGTGGTCGCACGCGATCTGGGAGATCTCGGGTGCGAGCGCCTGGAAGTCGCGGTCGCCGACCAAGGTCAGGAGGCGACCGCCCAGTTGCGCGCCGTCGGCGTGCTGAGGCCCGTCGATCATGGCAGGTATTCGGCGCCGCCAGGGTTGCGGATGGGGCCGGGCTCGCGACCCTAACTGCCGAACGGAATGCACAGAGAACCCGTGCACGTCGCCGCGGCCGCGACAGAGAACGGCTGGTCGAGTCCGGCGGCCAGGACGGTGGGGGTGCCACCGGTGACGGGCAGCGAGACCACCGTGCCGTTGCTCGAACCGACGTCGCCTGCGGCGGCCACGTAGACAGTGCCCGCCGAGACCGTGAGACCGAACGGGCGGACGAGACCGGTCGTCAGGACGGTGGGGATGCCACCGGTCGCCGGTAGGGCGACGACGGATCCGTCACCGGCGACGGCCACGTACAGGGTGCCGCCGGAGACGTCGATTCCCGCCGGGAGATTCAGGCCGGCGGCGAGGACGGTGGGGGTGCCGCCGGCGACGGGCACGGAGATCACGGACCCTGTGCCGGGGGTCCCCGCGCCGGCCACGGTGACATAGAGGGTGCTGCCGGAGACGGCAACCCCGACCGGTTGCTGGAGACCGGTGACGACCGGGGTGGGGGTTCCGCCGCCGGCGGGCAGGGAGACCACGTTGCCGGAATCGAACTCGGTGACGTAGAGCGTCCCGCCCGACACCGCCACATCGAACGCGTTGCCCAAGCCGGTGGCGAGGGTGGTGGGGGTACCGCCCGCGGCGGGCACCGACACGACCGAGGTGCCTGCGGTGACGAAGAGCGTGTCGCCCGACACCGCGATCCCGCCCGGTCCGGCGATGCCGGTGGCCACGGCGCTGGGGGTGCCGCCCGCGGCGGGAAGGGACAGAACGGAACCGGTACCGTTCTCGGTCACGTACAGAGTGTCCGTGGCAGGCAGTGCCGCAACGGCGGGCGCGGCGGCCACCGCGGTGGCGAGGATGAGCGCGCCGGTCGTGACGACCGCCCGACGGACGAGTCGGGTGAACGGTGATCGGCGCATCGGCAGTCCTCTCGTGGCCCGTGCCCGGAAGAATACAACCGTTACAGCGCGATCCGCCGGGGTTCGGGCACGACGTCCGTGCGGCTCAGACCTCAGCGGCGACGGGAGGCTTGACCCCGACCACCGGGCACTGCGCCTCGAGGAGCACGCGCTGGGCGACGCTGCCCATGAGGAGTTTGCCGACGGGGGAGCGTCGCCGCATGCCGAGGACGAGGAGTTCGGCGGTGGCGTCGTAGGACGCGTCGATGAGGTTGTCGGCGTGGGAGCGGTCGGGTTCGTTCCGCGCGATGCGGTAGTCGACGCCGGATGCGTCCGCTTCCTCCCTGGCGGAGTGCAGTTCTGAGTCGAAGCCGGGAGCCGAGGCGCTGTCGCCGTCGGCGATCACCACGAGATCGGTTGCGCGCATGCGGGCTTCGGCGAATCCGAATGCCAGTGCGCCACGACCTTCGACTGTCGGGACGTAGCTGAGAATGACGCTCATCGTGACCTCGGCTCGAGTACGGGGGTGGTCAGGGTTCCCTGGGCGAGGTACTCGTCGAGGTTCTGCAGGGTGAGAGCCTCCATGGCGGCCCGGGTCTCGGTCGTGCCGCTCGCCACGTGGGGGAGGAGAACGACGGTGTCGAGCGCGAGGAGCGCTTCGGGAACGTGTGGTTCCCGGGCGAACACGTCCAGTCCGGCACCGGCGAGCTTGCGTTCGGTGAGCAGCTCGACGAGCGTCTCCTCGTCGACGACGCTTCCGCGCGCCACGTTGATCAGATAGCCGTCGGGTCCCAGTGCTTCGAGAACTTCTCGGTCCACGAGCTTTTCGGTGCCCTTGCCGCCTGCTGCGGCGACGATCAGCACGTCGACCCCGGCGGCGAGTGCGGCAGCCGAGCCGACGTACGAGAACGGGGAGCCGGGAACCTCGCGCCGATTGTGGTACGAGATCGTGCAGCCGAAGCCGGTGAGGCGGGCGGCGATGGCAGACCCGATGCGCCCGAGCCCGATGATGCCGACCCGTGTGCCGCTCACCTTCCGGGTGAGGGGGAAGTTGCCCTCGGCGGGCCAGCGGCCGTCGCGCAAAAAGCGGTCGGCGGCGGAGAAGCCGCGGAGCGTGTCGATCAGCAATCCGACGGCGGTATCGGCGACGCAGTCGGTGAGGACGTCGGGAGTGTTGCTCACACCGATTCCGAGTTCCTCGGCGAGCACGACATCGGTTGTGTCGTAACCGACTCCGAAGTGAACGATGGCGCCGAGGTTCGGCAGTTCCTTCATCAGCGCGGCGTCGACTCCGGTGCGACCGGACGTCACGACTGCGGTGACGGACTCGCCGTGCTCGGCGAGGAAGCTGGTGCGGTCGTCGCCGAACGGGAGGTCGAGTGCGTCGTACTTCCCGGAGAGTGTCGCAGTGAGGGACGGCTTCAGTGGCCCGACCTTCAGGACGCGTCCTCCCGAAACAGTCTGTACAGCAGCTTCTTTCACGGACGACTCTGCGGTCACCATCGTGCCTCCTGACGAGTGGTGCCGCGACTCTCCGCGTCACCGGTTACCCGTACGTTAAGCGGCGCTCGGAATACCTGTCCAACACGTAAATAACATGGATCGATACTGAAACGGCATCGGTTGGCGGCGCGTTGACGTGCGCAGATGCCGAAACTCCCGGTATGCGCCGGTCAGGGGCCTGCTGGAGTGATTGCAGTCTCATCCAAACGGGCTCGTGACGGCCCTCACGAGCTGTTTTCTGCCGTTACCCCCTGTTGACGCGTCGTCCGGGCCGCTCATAGCGTGTGTCTACCGTCACAGGCGGGCCCTCTTCACTCGCGTCGAGTACGCGACACATCCTTACGGAGGACACCATGAGCCCTGCACGTTCGCTGCAGCAGGGAACCCGTTACCGCGCCGTCGTCGTGGCCACCGCCGCACTGACGGTGCCGGCTCTGGTCACAGGTTGCTCGGTGGCCAATTCGAGCCACAGTGACGCCGCCAGCCCCGACACGTTGCGGATCGTGCTCCCCCAGGAGCCGCCCACGCTCGAACCCTGCGACGCGTCACTCACCTCTACCGGAGTCGTCGTCCGCTCCAACATCACCGAGCCCCTGGTGGAACGCAACGCCGATACCGGCGATCTCGAACCGAAGCTCGCCGACTCGTGGGAGCAGACGTCGGACACGGTCTGGACGTTCCGGATCCGTCCGGGCGTCACGTTCAGCGACGGCAGCGCGTTCGATGCCGAGGACGCCGCCTTCTCGATCGATCGCACCGTCAACTCGACCATCGGCTGCGACGTCGACGGGTACGTGTTCGGCGACGACGAACTCGTGGTGAACGCGATCGACCCGTCGACCGTGACGGTGCAGACCCCCGCCGCCGACCCGATCCTTCCGCTACGGATCTCGTTCGTGGAGATGGTGCCCTCCACCACCGACGCCCAGGACAAGGTGCGCGATCCCATCGGCACCGGCCCCTACAAGATCGACTACTGGGATCACGGGCAGCGACTCTCGCTGGTCCGCAACGACACGTACTGGGGCACGGCGCCCGAGTACACGCGGGCGATCTACCAGTGGCGGACCGAGGGCAGCGTCCGCGCCGCGATGGTCACCAACGACGAGGCCGAACTGGCCACGTACCTCGGTCCGGAGGACGGCGCAGGCGACCTCGGCGTCGCCTACCCCAACAACGAGACGACGGCGCTGCGCATGATGGCCACCGAACCGCCGCTCGACGACTACCGCGTCCGTGAGGCCATCGACCTCTCCGTCAACCGGGCGGGGATCGTCAAGGCGCTGTTCCAGGGTCTCGGCGAGCCGGCCGGGCAACTCGTCGGCAGCAGCATCGTCGGGTTCGACCCCGACCTTCAGCCGACCCCCTACGACTCCGATCGCGCCGCGCAACTGGTGGCGGAGGCCAAGGCCGACGGCGTTCCCGTCGACAACCAGATCCGCCTGATCGGGCGCACGGGCCAGTTCCCCAAGATCAACGAGACCATCGAGGTCATCCAGAACTCGCTGAGTAAGGCCGGCCTGAACGTGAAGATCGAGATGATGGACACGGCCGGGCAGATGCAGTACCAGATCCGGCCGTTCCCGCAGGGCACCGGACCGATTCTGCTGATGATCCAGCACGGCAACCAGGCGGGTGACGCGCAGTTCACCGTCGACCAGTACATGCGCAGCGACGGATATCAGAGCTACTTCGGCTCGGCCGGATACGACGCGCAGATCGACGCCGCCGAGAAACTCGTCGGCGACGCCCGCCAGGACGCGTTCGCCTCGGTGCTCGCCAACGAACCGAAGGAGATCCGGCAGTTCGCGTACATCGCCCACATGAACGCGGTGCTCGCCAAGTCCCCGACCGTGCAGTACGCGCCCAACTCCGCGACCGGCGACGAGATGCGCCTGAGCGAGATGACCCACGCGGACACATCCGCGAACGGCTAAACCCTCTTCCCAGCCCCCCGGAGGAACTGAGATGTCCCAACCGAACCCGATTCGAAGGCGGTAAGTCATGTTCGCCTTCCTGCGCCGACGCGTCTACACCAGCCTCATTCCACTCCTCGTCGTCCTCTTCGGTGTGTTCCTGCTCGCCCGCCTCACCGGCGACCCGACCAACCTCTATCTCCCGGTCTCCGCGACACCGGATCAGCGCGCCGAATTCGCGGCCGAGAACGGCCTCGACAAGCCGGTCCTGAGCCAGATGGTCGACTACCTGTCCGGGGTCGCCCACCTCGACTTCGGGAAGTCGCTGCGCACCGGTGAATCCGCCGCGACCATGGCATTGCGGGCGTTCCCGGCAACGTTGCAGCTCGCGTTCTTCACGATGCTGCTCGCGATCATCGGCGCCATCGTGATCGGCTGCTGGGCGGCGTATCGGCCGAATTCGCTGGCCGACCGGATCTCGAGCCTGTTGTCGATGACCGCGGCCAGCATCCCCGACTTCTGGTTCGCCATCACCGGCGTGTGGATCTTCGCGGTGGTGCTGGGGGTGCTGCCCACCTCGGGGACCGGAAGCGCGCTGTCGTGGATCCTGCCGATCGCCACCCTGCTCATCCGCCCGCTCGGCGTTCTCACCCAGGTGGTCCGCGGCGCGATGGTGTCGGCGCTGTCCGCACCATACGTACGACTGGCCCGGAGCAAGGGCGCCGGCGACCTGCGCGTCGTCACCCATCACGCGCTCCGCAACGCCGCGGCTCCGGCGCTGACGGTGGCCGGCGACCTCACCGTCGGACTGGTCAACGGCGCCGTCGTCGTCGAGGCGATCTTCGGGTGGCCCGGCATCGGCAAACTGATGATCGACGCGATTCTGCAGCGCGATTTCGCGGTCCTGCAGGCGGCGGTGCTCCTGACCGCGGTCAGCATCTTCGTCCTCAACATCCTGATCGACGCGGGCTACGCACTTCTCGACGCGCGTGTCCGTGAGAAGTCCAAGGTCTAGGAGGCCGCCGACATGTCCATAGACAACGCACCCCGCCTGGACGGAGCCGGCGACGTCTACCCGGGCCCCGACGAGACGCCGGCCGTCGCGGCCCCCGTCGAAGAAACCGTTCCGGCACCGAAGGCCTCCCGGAGCAAGGCGCCGTTGTGGCGACTGCTCCTACGGGACCGGATGGCGACGGTCGCGGCGGCGATCCTGGTGTTCGTGTTCCTCGTCGCCGTGTTCGGCCCGTGGCTCGTCGGCGACGCTGCGACGGATCAGAACCTCGACCAGTCCAACCTCGCACCGTTCCACGTCGCGAACGGGTGGATGAACCTCCTCGGCACCGACCCGCTCGGACGCAGCATGCTGGCCCGGTTGATCGTCGCGTGCCGCACCACCCTCCTGGTGGCGCTGCCCGCGGTCGCGCTGTCCTGCATCATCGGGTCTCTCGTCGGCATGTGGGCCGGCTACCACCGCGGCTGGCGGGAAACGACGGCGATGCGCGTTGCCGACGTCATCATGAGCTTCCCGTCGCTGCTGATGGCCGTCGTCGTCCTGTACGTGTTCTCGCCCAGCGCCGCGAACATCGTCCTGGTCCTGGCGATCACCCGCATCCCGATCTACCTCCGCACCGCCCGCGCGGAGTCGGCGGAACTGCAGAGCCGGTTGTTCGTGGACGCCGCCCGCACTTTCGGCGCCCGCAGCGGGGCCGTCATCCGCCGGCACGTGTTCCCCATCCTGCTGCCGACGCTGCTCACCGTCGCCACCCTGGACTTCTGCTACGTGATGCTCGCCGAGTCGTCGCTGAGCTTCCTCGGCATCGGCATCCAGCCGCCGGACATCAGCTGGGGCCTGATGGTGTCCCAGGGCCGGACGTACCTGCAGACGGCGTGGTGGCTGTCGTTCTTCCCTGGCCTCGCCATCGTCATCACCACCGTGTCGGCGACCGTGCTCGCGGCGTGGGCCCGGATCGCCACCGATCCCGCCCAGCGCTGGCGTCTGACCGTCCCGCGGTCGCGTCGCTCCCGGCTGTTCCCCACCCGAAAGGTCGTCTCATGAGTGCACCTGCACCGGCTGTCGAATCGCTCGACGTCGCTGACAACGACCGCGTCGCCCTCGAGGTCGCGGATCTGACCGTCGACCTGCGCACCCCCTCGGGCACCGTCCGGGCCGTCGACCACGTGTCGTTCACCGCGCGACGCGGGGAGACCCTCGCGCTGCTCGGTGAGTCGGGGTGCGGCAAGTCGATGACCGCGCAGGCCCTCGTCGGCCTGCTCGAACCGATCGCCGACATCACCGACGGCTCGGTCCGTCTCGGCGACGTCGACCTGGTGACGGCGAAAGCCAGGACCCGCCGCACCCTCGCCGCCACCGAACTCGCCATCGTGTTCCAGGACGCGCTGACCGCGCTCAATCCCGTCTACACGGTCGGCAAGCAGTTGGCCGAACCGTTCCGGATCCATCGCAATCTGTCCGCGAAAGAGGCAAGGCGGGAGGCGATCTCGCTGATGCAGAGGGTCGGGATTCCCGAGCCCGAATCGCGCGTCGACTCCTACCCACACCAGTTCTCCGGCGGCATGCGGCAGCGCCTGCTGATCGCGATGGCCGTCGCACTGAGCCCGACGGTCCTGCTCGCCGACGAGCCGACGACGGCACTCGACGTCACGGTGCAGGCACAGATCATGTCGCTGCTGCGGGATCTGCGCACCGAGCACGACATGGCCGTCATCCTCATCACCCACGACCTCGCCCTCGTCGCGGAGGAGGCCGACCGCGTCGCGATCATGTACGCGGGCAACGTCGTCGAGACGGGCCCGGTCGCCGAGGTCTTCGCGTCGCCGCAGCACCCGTACACGAAGGGCCTGCTCGATTCGGTCCCCGTGCACGCGGTCCGCGGCGAGGACCTGAAATCCATCGGCGGCACCCCGCCCGACCTGCACTCCATTCCGTCCGGCTGCGTCTACCAGGCGCGCTGCCCGCTGGCCCGCGACCTGTGCCGGACCACCCGCCCGCCGCTCGCCGACGTCGCCACACCCGGTCGCCGCTCGGCGTGCCATTTCCCCGAGGAGATCTCACATGTCTGAGTCGATTCTGAAGGTGCGGGGCCTCACCAAGACGTTCAAGGTGCCAGCCAACGCGGCAGGCAAGAATCAGTTGCGCGCGCTCGACGGCATCGACCTCGACCTCGCCCGCGGCGAAACGCTCGGGCTCGTCGGCGAATCGGGCTGTGGCAAGTCCACTCTCGCCCGCACGCTGATGATGCTCGAGCGCCCCGACTCCGGTTCGGTGACGTGGGACGGCGTCGACCCGTTCTCGCTGAAGGGCAAGGACCTGCTCGCCCTGCGCCGCCGGGTGCAGATGGTGTTCCAGGACCCGTACGCGTCGCTGAACTCCCGGATGTCGGCGGCCGACATCATCGCCGAGCCGTGGCGCACCCACAAGACGATGTACAAGACGAGCCGCGACCGGGCGGCGCGGGTGCGGGAACTGCTGCATCTGGTGGGGCTGCGGCCGAGCGACGAGCACCGGTACCCGCAGGAGTTCTCCGGTGGTCAGCGGCAACGACTCGGGATCGCCCGCGCCCTGGCGTTGAACCCGAGCGTCGTCATCTGCGACGAACCCGTGTCGGCACTCGACCTGTCGGTGCAGGCCCAGGTGCTCAACCTGCTGAACGACCTGCAGAAGCAGCTCGGCATCTCGTACGTGTTCATCTCGCACGACCTGTCGGTGGTCCGGCACGTCGCCGACCGCGTCGCCGTGATGTACCTCGGGCGGATCGTGGAGACAGGTGCGACGGACGCCGTCTTCGACCGTCCCGCCCACCCGTACACCGAGGCCCTGATGTCGGCGGCACCGAAACTGGACGCCGCATCCCGCGGCAAGCGGATCATCCTCGACGGTGAAGTGCCGTCGCCGCTGAACCCGCCGTCGGGCTGCCGGTTCCGCACCCGCTGCGCCCACGCGACCGACATCTGCGCGAGCACCGTGCCACCTGCAGCGGTCGACGAGCGCGAGAGCGGCCACGTCGCCGAATGCCACCATCCCCGGCGTCCGGTCGAACTCGGCGTCCCGGTCCCCGTCGCGGTCGGGTGAGCGGGGCAGAGTTCGCGATCATCGCGTTCGCCGTCTTCCTCGCCTCGTGCATGCAGGCGTCGATCGGGTTCGGGATGGGCATGTTCGCGGCGCCCGTCGTCGCGCTCGTCGACCCGGGTCTGCTGCCCGGGACGCTGATCATGACGGCGACGGTCGTCACGGTGATGGTGGTGTGGCGGGAACGCGACGCCCTCGATCTGTCGGGCACCGGGTGGGCGCTGGCCGGCCGGGTGCCGGGCACGCTCGCGGGCGCGTTGCTGCTGGTGGTGCTGCCGGAACGGGGGTTGTCGCTGCTGCTCGCGGCCGTGGTGCTGTCCGGGGTCGTCTTCGCGGCACTGGGCTGGGCACCGCCGCCGCGGCGCCGGAACCTCGCCGTCGCCGGGGCCGCGTCGGGTCTGCTCGGCACGGCCACGTCGATCGGCGGACCGCCGATGGCCCTGGTGATGCAGGGGTCGAAGGGGGCGCAGCTGCGCGGCAACATGAGCGCGTTCTTTCTGGTCGGCTCCACACTGTCGGTTGCCGTTCTCGCCGCGACGGGGTCGGTGCACCGCGAGTCGGCGGTGATGTTCCTGCTGCTGATCCCGGCGACGGTGCTCGGCTATGTGGCGTCGCGGTTGGTGAATCGTCACCTGGACGCGGCGCGCCTGCGCCGGGCGTCCATCACGGTGTCCTGTGTGGGTGCGTTGATGCTGATCGGTCAGCAGCTTCTCTGATGCAGTGTCTGCATCGATCGATGCTCAACAAGTCTTGGACATGTATCGATCGGGCCACTTAGAGTTTTGGTTGTGAGGCGCCTCACGGGCGGCGCTCCGCTGTGAAGGAAGGTTTCGGAGATGAGTACAACGAGCACCCCGGTCGTCACCGACATGCGAGTGGTCCCGATCGCGGGACACGACAGCATGCTCCTGAACCTGTCCGGTGCGCATGCCCCGTACTTCACCCGGAACCTGGTGATCCTCACCGATTCCGACGGCAACACCGGTGTCGGCGAGGTGCCCGGTGGTGAACCGATCCGCCGTACCCTCGAGGACGCCCGCGCGATCGTGACGGGGCGCAGCATCGGCGAGTACAACGGCGTTCTCGCCGATCTGCGGCGCACGTTCGCCGACCGGGACGCCGCAGGCCGCGGCAACCAGACGTTCGACCTCCGCGTCGCGATCCACGCCGTGACCGCCGTCGAGTCGGCACTCCTCGACGTTCTCGGGCAGCACCTCGGGGTTCCCGTCGCGGCCCTGCTCGGCGAGGGCCAGCAGCGCGAGAAGGTGCAGGCGCTCGGTTATCTCTTCTTCGTCGGCGACCGCAACAAGACCGACCTCGACTACCAGTCGGGTGCGGCGGAGTCCGACGACTGGCTGCGACTGCGGCACGAGGAGGCGCTGACACCGGACGCGGTCGTGCTACTCGCCGAGGCGGCCCACGCGCGGTACGGCTTCGCGGACTTCAAGCTCAAGGGCGGCGTCCTCGCACCGCACGAGGAGGCGGCCGCGGTCACGGCACTGGCCGAGCGGTTCCCCGACGCCCGGATCACCCTCGACCCCAACGGCGGTTGGCTGCTGTCGGACGCGATCGAGACCTGCCGCGGACTGAAAGACGTTCTCGCGTACGCCGAAGACCCCGTCGGCCCCGAGGGCAGCTTCTCCGGTCGTGAGGTGATGAGCGAATTCAAGCGCGCCACCGGACTGCCGACCGCCACCAACATGATCGCCACCGACTGGCGCGAGATGGGGCACACCATCCGCTCCGGCGCCGTCGACATCTCGCTCGCCGATCCGCACTTCTGGACGATGAACGGATCGGTCCGGGTCGCCCAGCTCTGTGATGCGTGGGGCCTCACGTGGGGTTCGCATTCCAACAACCACTTCGACGTGTCGCTCGCGATGTTCACCCACGTCGCGGCCGCGGCTCCTGGCGACATCACCGCCATCGACACCCACTGGATCTGGCAGGACGGTCAGCGGATCACCAAGGACCCGTACGAGATCGAAGGCGGCTACCTCACGGTGCCGTCGACCCCCGGCCTCGGGGTGGAACTCGACATGGACCGCGTCGAGGCCGCCCACGAGCTGTATCTGCAGAAGGGGCTCGGCGCCCGCGACGATTCGATCGGCATGCAGTTCCTGGTGCCGAACTGGACGTTCGACAGCAAGCGGCCCGCGCTGGTGCGCGCCTGATGAAGATCGTCGTCGGCGACCGGAACCTGCTGCCGCATCGCGAATTGTTCGAGTCGGGGCTGCCGTCCGGTGCGACGGTGTCGTGGCATCGGACGTTCGACGAACCGTCGATCGTCGCCGATCTGGCCGACGCCGACGTGTACGTGGGCGGCCGGTTCACCGCCGCGATGGCGGCCGCAGCACCGAAGCTGCGCCTGCTGCACGTGGCCGGCGCGGGCACCGACAAGGTCGAATTCGACGCCCTCCCTGCCGACACTCTGGTGGCCAACACCTTTCACCACGAGGATTCCATCGCCGAGTACATCGTGTCGGCGGCGCTGATGCTGCGACGCGGATTCCTCCGACACGATCGCGCCCTCCGCGGCGACGTGTGGGCCACGTCGGTCTACGACGACGCGATCGCGCAGTCCCGGTCGATGCGGGGCGCGCGGGTCGGATTCGTCGGCTTCGGTCACATCGGCCGGCGGTCGTGGAACCTGCTGCGCGCGTTCGGTGCCGAGGGCTGCGCCGTGACCGGGCGGGGAAGTCTCGACGCCGCCGCGGAAGGCCTAGCTTGGGCGGGAGACAACACGTCGTTGCTCCGGCTCCTGACGGAGTCCGACGTGGTGGTGGTGTCCGCGCCCCTGAACGATCACACCCGCAGCATGATCGGCGGCGCGGAACTCGACGCGCTCGGCGCCGACGGCATCCTGATCAACGTCGGGCGCGGCCCGCTCGTCCAGGAACAACCGCTGTACGACGCGCTGGCGTCGCACCGGATCGCGGCCGCGGCGATCGACGTGTGGTACTCCTACCCCGATGCCGGCGGTCGCGGCGCCCCGAGCGCGCTGCCGTTCCGCGACCTGCCGAACGTCCTGATGACCCCGCACTCGTCCGGCGTCACCGACCACACGTTCGTCGGCCGTGTTCGCGACATCACCGACAACATCCGCCGGCTGGACACAGGGCAGACGGTCCTGCGCACCGTCCGCCCCGCCTAGCGTGCGTCAGTAGTTACCGCAGGTCTCGGCGATCGTCAGGGCTTTTGCGCGCCACTCGACGGCCGGTCCCTCGGTCGGGACGGTGTCCAGTCGGCTCTTCAGCTGCGGGTGCGCGTCGAGAACGGCCTGGCGGTCGGCCGGGGTCTTCGAGAAGAAGTCCGCCAGCTGAGCCTTGCGCTCGGGTGCCTGGTCCAGGCGTGCGGCGAGCTGCGGAGTCACGTCGTGCATCGCCGCATCGATCTGCGCGAAGCTGCAGGTGGAGTTCACGAGGCGGGCGGAGTCGGAGTCGGCCGGATCAGCGGAAGCGATGCCCGGGATCACGAGGGCGGCGGAGATCGCGCCGACGGCGGCGATACCGAATTGCAGACGTGCTCGTGAAACGTTCATGACGAGTCCTCCCATGTCGGTTGGTTTGCCGGGGCAACGATAGGGGCCCGAGTTGTGACTTTTCTGAGGACCGTCTGAGAATCGCGGCCCGGTCACGTCCCGGCGGGGGAGATCATGGAAACCACGGGACCCGTGGCCCGTCCGCGGTCGTCCAGGATGTGCCCCAGGTGTTTCCCGATCTGCATGACCACCGACCGGTCCGCCACCCGCGACCCGGGCAGGAGCTTCTCGAGAAGCAGTTCGAACCGGTGCACGTCGTTGAGGGTGCGCAACCAGACGGCCATGATCAGGTTGTATTCGCTGGCCACGAGTACCGCCAGCCGCACTTCCTCGATCCGGCCCAGCGACGTCCTCAGCCGTTCGATCAGCGGCGCGGGAACCTGCATGAAGTACCAGGCGTAGATCGGCCATTCGGAGTAGGTCCGGGCAATGTCGGTGCGCAGCAGGAGGGATCCGTCTCGCCGCATCGTCGCGATCGCGTCGGTGATGCGCTGATTGCTGACGCCGGCGCGTTCGGCGATCGCCGTGGTGGGCGCGCGGCCGTCGATGCCGAGTTCGTAATGGATCACGCGTTTCAGGTCGGGTGAGACCGTCCGCGCGGCCCGGGGGCGGGGCGGCCGGGCGCCGGGAACCCGGCCGGCCTGCGCCGCGGACAGCGTGCGCAGCCGCCAGTTCCCGGCCTCGAAGAGCACCTCGGTGATGAGGTGGGTCCGGGCTCGCCGGATCGCCGGATACTCCCCGAGCCGATGGAGCAGGAACCGCGACGTGTCCGCCGAATCCTGCGCCATCAGCGTGAGCAGGAGGTCGCGGCCGCCCGCCGTGAAGTCGACGCCGGCGACCATCGGATCTTCCGACATCGCCTGCGCAGTTGCGACGGATTGTCCCGGTGCGCATTCGATTTCGATCAGCGCGCCGCGTCCCGGCGTCCCGGCGTCGTAGCCGGTGATCCAGATCAGACCGGTGTCGCGGAGCCGCTGGTACCGCCGCGACAACGTCACGGGGTCGACGGCCAGGATCGGTGCGAGCGCCTTCCAGGATGCCCGCGGCTCGATCTGCAGTGCATGCATGAGACCGAAGTCGACATCATCTGGCTCGTAATCCTGCATGATTCGTCCTCTTGTGCCGAGAAAGCTGCAAATTTACACGACGGAATTCACATCGGGTCACTCTTCCATCAGTCACTGTCCGCTGATCCTCTTGGAGTCCACATGAGTTCTTCGCGCCACCTCCAGGGAAGCGACGCTGCCACGGCAGCGGTCGGATTCCTCGTGGTCATGGAGTTCGCCAGCGGCCTGTTGCAGGGGTGGTTCTCCCCGCTGCTGCCCGCCATCGGCGAACGTTTCGACGCGTCGTCCGCCGCCTTGAACTGGGTGAGCGCAATGTATCTGCTGGGAACGGCCGCCTGCGTCCCGCTGATCGCCAAACTCGGTGACCTCTTCGGGCACAAACGGCTTCTCGTCGTCGCGACCGCGTCCGTTGCGCTCGGTTCGTTCCTCGTCGCGTTCGCACCGTCGTTCGAATTGCTGCTCGTGGGCCGGGCGTTGCAGGCGCCGCTCGCGGCGTTCCTTCCGCTCGAGTTCGCGATCGTGCGGGACCGCAACCCGGCCACTGCGGGCCGGAGCATCGGGCGACTCGTCGGGTCGCTGACACTGGGTGCCGCCGTCGGCGGCCTGCTCTCGGGATTCCTCCTCGACTCGGTGATCGGCGACGTGAGCGTCGTGCTGCTCGTGCCCGCCGTCCTCATGACGATCTGCCTTGCGGTGGTGTACTTCCTCGTCCCGGAGACGACGGTGCGCAAGACGGGCACCGTCGACTGGACCGGCGCGGTCCTGCTGACGGTGGGTCTGCTCGGGGTGCTCGGCGGTGTCTCCAACGCCGGCACCTGGGGCTGGACGAGCGCCCTGACGTGGGCGGCCATCGGGGTCGGGGCCGTCGTTCTCGTCGTGTGGGTGTTCGTGGAACGACGGGTCCGGCATCCTCTCGTGGACCTCGACGTGGTCGGACGAGGAATGCGCGTGCCCATGTTGATGGCAATGCTGTTCGGCGCCCAACTGTTCGGTGTCCAGACCCCCAGCGCCCTCTTCCTCCGGGCCACGCCGGAAACCAACGGCTACGGGCTGGGCGTCACCGCCTCGATGACCGGGCTGATCCTGGCGCTGTTCGCGCTCGCGATGTTCGTCGGTGCGTCCATGAGCGACCGGCTCGCCCGTTCCGCCCTCACCGTGGCCGGATCGCTCGCACTGGGTGCGGTCCTCTCGGCGGCGTCCTACATCCTGATGATCGTCGTCCCGGGTGACGCCGCGCTGTTTGCGCTGTGGCTCGTCGTCGCGGGACTGGGTGGCGGCGTGGTGGTCGGGGTACTGCCCACAGTCATCGTGCAGCAGGCCCCGCCGGATTCGGTCGGCATCGCATCCGGCCTCTACAACACGTCCCGAACCGCGTCGGGAGCCGTGGCCGGCGCCGTGTTCGCCCTCGTGATGTCGTCGATGATCACTCCCGCGCTCACCGGCAGCGCCAAACAGATCCCCTCCGTGGGCGCCTATCACGTGGTGTGGGCCGTCTGTGCGGCACTGTGCGCCCTCACAGCTCTTCTGGCACTGAAACTCCGCTCGCCGGCGACCGTCACCGAAAACGACAAGACCCCACTTGCCGACGACGAGCAAGTGCACGCCTGACATCCCTGGAAACACCGAACGAAAGGACATCGAAGTGTCTGTCGATCCATACCTCCTCGGCACCATCGACGAACTCGGCGCACAGTACGCCGCATTGAGCGATGCGATCTGGGACGACCCCGAACTGCGTTGGGAAGAACACGCTTCCGTCGATGCGCAGATCGCCGTCGCGGAGGCCGAGGGTTTCACGGTCACCCGGGCGGTGGCCGATATCCCGACCGCGTTCAGCGCCGAAGCCGGAAGCGGCGCGCCGGTGATCGCGATCGTCGGCGAGTACGACGCACTCGCCGGGCTGAGTCAGAAATCGGGAAGTGCCACGCCGGAACCGGAGCCCGGCAACGAGACCGGGAACGGGCAGGGATGCGGACATCACCTTCTCGGTGGTGGTTCGCTCCTGGCCGCGACCGCGGTCAAGCGGTACCTCGACGCGAACGGCCTCCCCGGAACCGTCCGTTACTACGGCTGCCCCGCAGAGGAGGCCGCCGCCGGAAAGACGTTCATGGTGAAGGAGGGCGCGTTCGCCGACGTCGACGCCGCCGTGTCGTGGCACCCCGGTGACACGACCACCGTGCAACGGATCCGGACGCTCGCCTACGTCCAGGCCTACGTCCGCTTCACCGGTATCGCGTCGCACGCAGGCGTGTCCCCCGAGCGCGGTCGCAGCGCTCTCGACGCGCTCGAGCTGATGAACGTCGGCACGAACTTCCTGCGTGAACACATGCCGTCGGACTGCCGGATCCATTACGCGATCCTCGACACCGGCGGTCGCTCACCCAACGTGGTCCAGGCGAGCGCCGAGGCGTACTACCTGGTGCGGTCGCCGGACGTGGCCGGCATGCGCGAACTGTTCGCCCGCGTGACGAAAATCGCCGAGGGCGCCGCGCTGATGACCGAGACCACGGTCGAGATCGAGATCGACGGCGGATGCTCGGACATCCTGCCCAACGTCGTCCTCGAGGATTCGATGCAGGAGCGGCTCCGCGAGCTCGGACCGGTTCCCTTCGACGCCACCGACCTCGAGTCCGCGTCGGCGTTCGTCACCGTGCCGGCATCGGGACGCACGGCGAGCACTCTCGGCGGTGAGTTCGAGGGCGACGGAAGCGCTCTGCACACCGACATCGTCACGTTCGACGCGCGGACATCACGGCCGACGATGACCGGCTCCAGCGACCTCGGCGACGTCAGCTGGGTGACACCCCTCGTACAGTGCGCCACGGCGTGCGTCGCCGTCGGCACTGCCGCCCACTCGTGGCAGATGGTCGCCCAGGGCAAGCTTCCCGCCGCACACAAGGGGATGGTCCACGCCGCAAAGATCATGGCCGCGACCGCGGCGGACCTCCTGACGGACGCCGAGCTGCTGGCGTCGGCGCGCAAGGAGTTCACCTCCCGCACCTCCGAGACCCCGTACGACTCACCGCTTCCCGACGGGGTCGTCGCCCCGCCGCTGCGCGGCACCGTCTGACCGCCCATTCGAAACCACCTGGAAGGAACCCGCACATGACGCTCGCCACCCCCGTCGGCGACACCACCGCGACGCGCGCAGCAGCACTGAAGGACACTGCAGCACAGGCAGTCCGGAATCGCGAGAAGGAACTGCTCGAACTCAGCCACCGCATTCACGACACCCCCGAGATCGCGTTCGAGGAGCACCGCGCCGCCGCTCTCGTCGGGGACGCACTCCGGAATGCGGGCTTCGACACCACCGTCGGCGTCTACGGACTCGACACGGCCGTCGAAGCGGTCTATGGGACCGGCGACCTCACCGTCGTGATCTGCGCCGAATACGACGCGCTGCCCGAAGTCGGGCACGCATGCGGCCACAATATGATCGCGGCCGCCGGGGTCGGCGCGGCCCTCGCGCTCGCGGCGGTCGCCGACGACGCCGGTCTCCGGATCGCACTGCTGGGCACACCGGCCGAGGAGCACGGCGGCGGCAAGATCCCGATGCTCGAAGCCGGTGCGTGGGAGGATGCGGCACTGTCCCTGATGGTCCACGGTGCGTCGGGGACCGACATGCCCTGTGCCTCGCTGTGGATGCAGGCGGTCGACCGGTTCGAGGTCACGTTCACCGGCCGCGCCGCGCATGCCGCGGGCGCGCCCGAGCACGGGATCAACGCCGGTGCCGCGGCGACGATCGCGCTGAACGCCATCGGACTGGTCCGCCAGCAGTTCCGGGCAAAGACACGCGTCAACGCATTCGTCTCGCACGGGGGCGACGTCACCAACATCATTCCGGCCAGGACAGTCGTGCAGGTCGAGGTGCGGGCGCCGGAGATCGGTGAGTGGCGCGAGGTGAAAGAGCGTGTGCTCGCCTGCTTCGAGGCGGGAGCACTCGCCACCGGATGCGAGTGGACGTACGCGGCCACGGAGCCGCCGTATGCGCCGATGGTCCAGAACCCGGCGCTCGCGGCGATCTGGGACGAGAACCTGCGGGCCACCGGTCGCGAACTGACGTCCGCCTCACTCGGCGGAGGCTCCAGCGACATGGGCAACGTGTCGCAGGTCGTGCCGTCCATCCATCCCGCGATCGCGGTACTGGGCAGCACCGCGATCCCCCACAACGCCGACTTCGCCGACGCCGCAGCCAGTCCCGCGGCCGATGCCGCGATCCTCGACGGTGCGACGGCGCTGGCGTGGACGGTCCTCGACGTCGCTCTGGACGCCGAGGTCCGTGGCGAGTTGCTGCGCCTGCAGGCGGAACGGCCGGAGGGGTCCACCCGGACGGCGAACTGGGCGTGAGTGCCTACATATCCCTGACCGAGCTCTTCTCCCTCGGGATCGGGCCCAGCAGCTCACACACCGTCGGTCCGATGCGCGCGGCGGCGGACTTCGTGGACGGGCTGCACGCGGCCGGTCGGCTCGACCGGGTCGACCGGGTCGAGTGCGTTCTCTACGGCGCCCTGGCGGCGACCGGCATCGGTCACGGAACCCCCGATGCCGTCGTCGCCGGGCTGACCGGCGCCCGGCCGGAGACATGCGACCCCGACGACGTTCGGGGCGCATGGCGGAAGCTCGGCGACGGCGCCACCGTCGCCCTCGGCGGGACGCACCCGGTTGTGATGTGCACCGAGGACGTGGTGCTGGCGCCGCTTACCCGAATGCCGTTGCACACTAACGCTCTGCGCCTGCGAGCTCTCGACGGCGACCGTTCCACCGTCGCCGACCGGGTGTACTACTCGGTCGGCGGTGGGTTCGTCGTCCCCGAGGACGCGGCACCGTCGTATATCGACGACCGGCCGGTGCCGTTCCCCTTCACGACCGCCGGAGAGTTGCTGGGGATCTGCGAGTCGACCGGGATGAGCATCGCCGATGTCGCCGAAGCGAACGAGGCCGCGCTGATCGGTGCCGATCGTGTGCCGGAGGCGGTCGACCGCATCTGGTCGGCCATGGTGGCGTGCATCGACGCCGGCGTCTCCACCGAGGGCCGGCTTCCCGGTGGACTGGACGTCGTGCGGCGGGCCCCCGGTCTGTACCGGAGACTCGGCGCAGCCGTCTCGTCCGATAGCCACGAGGCGATCGACTGGCTGCAGACGTACGCGATGGCCGTCAACGAGGAGAACGCCGCGGGCGGGCGGGTCGTCACGGCGCCGACGAACGGGGCCGCGGGAATCGTCCCGGCCGTCGGGCGGTACTACGAGCAGTTCCTCGCCGGCGGCAACGCCGACATGCGGGCGTTCCTGCTCACCGCCACCGCGATCGGATCACTGGTCAAGGCGAACGCCTCCATCTCGGGAGCGGAGGCCGGCTGTCAGGGTGAGGTCGGTTCGGCGTGCGCCATGGCGGCCGGGGCGCTGTGCGCGGTGCTCGGCGGCAGGCCGGCGCAGGTCGAGTACGCCGCCGAGATCGCGATGGAACACCACCTCGGCCTGACCTGCGACCCGGTCGGCGGGCTGGTGCAGATTCCCTGCATCGAGCGGAATGGGATCGCGGCGGTCACCGCACTGAGCGCGGCCCGGATGGCGTCGAACAGCGACGGCGGCCACGTCGTCTCCCTCGACACCGTCATCGAGACGATGCGGCAGACGGGCCGCGACATGTCCGACAAGTACAAGGAGACGTCGACGGGAGGTCTCGCGCTCAACGTCGTGATCTGCTGAAAGGGGCGCCTCGGAGGTGTGACCTGCGCCTAGACTCCGTACATGGAGCGCAGCGCGAAGGCTGCACGTCGTCGCCAGGGTGATCACCGTTCGCTGTTCGACAGGTTTGTCGCACAGATCGAGGTGAAGGTCAGCCAGGCGCCCTTCTTCGGGGTGTGCGCGGGAGTTGTCGCGTTGTGGGTGGTCAGCATTCCCTTGTGGAAGGACCTCCACGAATGGCAGATCGCCATCCATACCGTGGGTGCGGTGTTCACCCTGCTGCTCGTCGTGTTGCTCGAGAACGCCAACCGTCGTGCCACCGAGGCGCTCCAGGAGAAGCTGAACGTGATCGCCGAGGCGCTCGCGGCGCTGCTCGAATCCTCCGCCCGCGAGGACCCCGACCTGAATGAGGCGGAGAAGAAGTTGCGCGAGGCCATCGGGCTCGAGGAACGGCACTGACACCGGCCCCTGTGACACAGCCCACCGAACAGGTAAGTTATGTGTAACCGCAAAAACTACTAACCAGTAGGGGTACGAAATGCCTGTTCCGTCCGCCGCCACGTTCGCGCGGCTCGCCGACCTCATCGCCATCCCGGATGCGGCGGATCGCCCGACGCGGTCCGTCGTCGAGGCGTTCACGGGTAAGGAATTGGCCACCGTCCCGGTCGGTACCGCTCAGGACGCCCAGGACGCGATCGCACGTGCCCGGGTGGCGCAGAAGGAATGGGCCAAGCGTCCCGTCACGGAACGCGCCGCGATCTTCCACCGCTACCGCGACCTGGTACTCGAGAACCGCGACGCCCTGATGGACATGGCTCAGGCCGAGACGGGCAAGTCCCGCGCAGCGGCGCAGGAGGAGGTCCTCGACATCTCGATGACCGCCCGCCACTACGCGCGTGTCGCCCCCAAGCTGCTGCGTCCCCGCCGCATCTCCGGCATGCTGCCCGGCCTCACCAAGACGGTGGTGCGGTACCAGCCGAAGGGCGTCGTCGGCGTCATCTCGCCGTGGAACTACCCCATGACCCTCGCGGTGTCCGACGCCGTCGCCGCGCTGCTCGCCGGCAACGCCGTCGTCCTCAAGCCCGACAGCCAGACCCCGTACTGCGCCCTGGCCTGCGTCGACCTGCTGTATCAGGCGGGCCTGCCGCGTGACCTGTTCGCCGTTGTCCCCGGGCCGGGCTCGGTGGTCGGCACCGCCCTCGTGGAGAACACCGAGTACCTGATGTTCACCGGGTCCTCGGCCACGGGTCAGCTCCTCGCCGAGCAGGCCGGTCGCCGTCTCATCGGCTTCTCCGCCGAACTCGGTGGCAAGAACCCGATGATCGTCACCGCCGGCGCGAACCTCCGTGAGGTCACCGACGCCGCCGTCCGCGCCTGCTACTCCAACTCCGGGCAGCTGTGCATCTCGATCGAGCGGATCTACGTGGAGGAGTCCATCGCACCCGAGTTCACCCGGATGTTCGGGGAGCGCGTCCGCAACATGAAGCTCGGCGCCGGCTACGACTTCGGCATCGAAATGGGCAGCCTCGTGTCCGAGGCGCAGGTCAAGGCCGTGTCCAGCCACGTCGACGACGCCGTCGTCAAGGGCGCCACCATAGTCGCCGGCGGCAAGGCGCGCCCCGACCTCGGACCCCTGTTCTACGAGCCGACCGTCCTGACCGGTGTTCCCGAGGACGCCGAGTGCTACCGCGACGAGACGTTCGGACCGCTGGTCTCGATCTACCCCGTCGCCGACGTGGACGAGGCGATCGAACGCGCCAACGACACGGAGTACGGCCTGAACGCCAGCGTGTGGGCGGGAACCAAGGCGGAGGGCGAGGCCATAGCCGCACGGATCCACGCCGGAACCGTCAACGTCGACGAGGGTTACGCCCCGGCATGGGGGAGCACCGGTGCGCCGATGGGCGGCATGGGAGTCTCCGGCGTCGGGCGCCGCCACGGCGACGACGGGATCGTCAAGTACACCGAACCGCAGACCATCGCCACCACCCGCATCCTCAACCTCGGCGGTCCGCGTGGACTGTCGCCGAAGGTGTGGGCCAAGATCATGCCGCCCTTCGTGAAGGCGCTGCAGTGGATTCCGGGCCGCTAGACGTGGACAGCGCGAGCATCCAGATCGACGTCCCGCCCGGCATGGTGTGGGACGTGGTGACCGACGTGGCGGGCATGGGCCGGTTCAGCCCCGAGAACACCGGGGCGCGCTGGACGTCCGGTTCCCCGGCGACGGTCGGGTCGCGGTTCGTCGGCGCCAACCGGCACGGGGCGGCGCGGTGGAAGACGCACTGCACCGTCGTGGATATCGTTCCGGGCCAGAAATTCTCGTTCGAGGCGGACGAGCCGAAGGCGCGCTGGACGTATCACCTCGAGCCGTCCGGCGCCGGCACACTCGTCACCGAGACCCGGGAGATCTACGCGACACCCGTATGGTGGGTGCGGCTGGTGCAGAAATCGAAGGTGCTGGGCAGCAACCGCGACCAGCTGATGCAGGACGGGATGCGGCAGACCCTCGAGCGCATGAAAGCCGCCCTCGAGCGCTGATCTCTTCCACCCTGGGGTGCCGATTCGTCACCCTAGGGTGGCTTCCGCCGCCGCGCGCAGGGCCCGAGACTGGACGCTGTCCACACCTCTCGGAGGCGCGTCCCATGAATCCTCGGCCGACACCCGTCGAAGCTGGTCGGTCGTGCCCTGACGTCCGCCGCGAGGACGTGTGGTTCTCCTCGCGGGGACAGCGTTGCGCCGCCTGGCTGTACCGGCGCCGATCCGAAACTCCCACGGCAGCACCCTGTGTGGTGCTCGCCCACGGCTGGAGCGGGGTGCGCGAGCAGAGACTCGACGCGTTCGCGGAGCGGTTCGCGGCCGCGGGAGTCACGGCGCTGGTATTCGACTACCGCTACTTCGGTGCCAGCGAGGGCGAACCCCGCCAGCTGCTCGACATCGACAGTCAACTCGACGACTGGGACAGCGCCGTCGCGTTCGTGCGCAGCCGCCCGGACATAGACCCCAGCCGGGTCGCGCTCTGGGGGACGTCACTGTCCGGCGGACTCGTCCTGACGGCGGCCGCACGGGACCGGCGCGTGGCCGCGGTCGTGTCACAGGTTCCGTACGTCGACGGTCTGACGAACCTTCCGCGGCTCGGCATGGCCGGCCTCGGCCGCATGGCGATCGCCTACCTGCGGGACCGGTATGCGCAGGTGCGACACCGGCCGCCGTACATGTTTCCCGTCGTCGGGCCACCGGGCTCGTTCGCGGCGATGACCACACCCGACGCGGAGGCGGGATATCACGGGATGGATCCGCCCGGTTCGACGTGGCGCAACGAAACACCGGGGCGGGTGGCGTTGCAGGCGGCGCTGTACCGGCCGACGACGACGGTCGCGAAGATCGCCTGCCCCGTCTTCTTCGCCATCGCCGACCACGACGTCGTCACCTTCACCCGCAGTGCGCAGAAGGCCGCGGCCAAGACCCCCGGCGCCGAGGTGCACGTGTATCCGGGCGGTCATTTCGACCCCTACTTCGGCGAACTCTTCGAGCGGGTGGTCGCGGACGAGACCGAATTCCTCGCCCACCACCTCCGCACACCCTAACTGCCCACGGTGCCGAACTGTTCGCGCAGAACACCTTTGACGACCTTGCCGCTGGCGGTGCGGGGCAATTGGGGGAGGACCTCGACGAACCTGGGCCGCTTGTACCGGGCGACCCGGCCGTCGAGCCAGTCCGCGAGGGCGTCGACTTCGAGCGCCGCCCCGGCCCGCGGGACCACGACCGCGACGGGAACCTCGCCCCACCGCTCGTCGGCCCGCCCGATCACGGCGACGTCGACGATGTCCGGGTGAGCGGCGAGGGCATTCTCGACCTCGGCGCAGTAGATGTTCTCCCCGCCCGAGATGATCATGTCCTTCTTGCGGTCCACCACGTACACGAATCCCTCGGAATCCACGCGCACCAGATCGCCGGAGTGGAACCAGCCGCCGTCGAACGCGTCCGCGGTAGCCTCGGGGTTGCGCCAGTATCCCTCCATGAGTCCCGGTCCGCGGTAGACGATCTCACCGATCTCGCCCTGCGGCACGTCGTTCATCGCCTCGTCGACCACGCGCATCGCGACCGTGTCGATCGGCTTCCCGACCGAGCCGATCTTGCGCACGGCATCCTTGCCGTCGAGCATGCACGTCACCGGCGACATCTCGGTCTGCCCGAAGAAGGCCACGATCGCGGCGTCGGGGAATGCGGCGTTCAGCCGGTCGAGGAGTGTCGGGGTGGCAGGCGCGGCGCCCCATCCCAACACCCGCAAGGCCAGATCCCGGCCCTCGGGGCCGGCGTCGTCGAGGATGGCCTGCCACTGGGTGGGCACCATGAACACACTGGTCACCCGCTCGCGCTCGAGCGCGTCGAGTAGTTCGGTCGCATCGAACGCACCGGTCGGGTGGATCACGATGGTGGCGCCGATCAGCAGGAACGGCCCGACGCTGCCGAGGGCTGCGATGTGGAACAGCGGGGACGAGACCAGGTTGACCTCGGACTCGGTGTCGAACAGTCGCCATCCCCGGATGAGGGTCAGCGCCTGCGCCTGCAGATTGAGGTGCGACAGCACCGCGCCCTTCGGACGCCCGGTGGTGCCGGACGTGTACATGATGGCGGCGGGGGAGTCCTCCGCCACGTCCGCGATCGGGACGTCGGGGTCGGCTGCGCGCAACTGGGTCTCGAGTGAGACGTCGTCGGGGGCGTCGCCGACAACGAGGACCGGCACGCTGTCGTCGACCTCCGCGGCGAGACCGGTGAGTGAATCCTCGACGACCACGACGGTGGCGTCGCTGTCGGCGACGATGAACCGCACTTCGCCGGGACTGAGCCGGAAGTTCACCGGGACCGCGATCGCACCCAGGCGAGTGGCGGCCAGCATCACCTCGAGGAACTCGGGACGGTTGGTCAGCAGTAGCACGATACGGTCGCCGCGGCCGACACCGCGGGCAGCGAGGACTGCGGCGGTCCTCGCGCTGCGGTCCTCGAGCTCACGCCAGGTGGTCGAGGCCCCTCGGTACCGGAGCGCCACGGCATCGGGCTTCGCGAAGGCATGCCGGGCAACATGATTGGCCCAGTGCGTGCGCCGGGAGGCGAAGGGCTGAGCGTGCGACGTCGGTGTCAAGGTAGGTCCTCAGCCTCGGCCGAACACGGCGGGACGCTTCTCCAGGAACGCCGCGACGCCTTCCTTGTAATCGGGGGCGGCGAGGAGGTCGAGCTGGCCTGCGCGCTCGCGGGCGAACGCGTTGTCCAGTTCGGTGAGGGTGGCGTCGTTGACGGCGTCCTTGGTGAAGTGGAAGGCCTCCGACGGTCCGTCGGCGAGACGTCGGGCGAGGGCCTCGATCGATGCGGCGAACTCGTCGTCGGGGTACACGTCGGCGATCAACCCGGCAGCGAGAGCCTCGGCAGCGGGCAGTCTTTCGGCCAGAAGCGCCATCTTCAGTGCGCGGGCGCGACCGATCGACGCGGCGACGAGCGCGGTGGCACCACCGTCCGGCATCAGGCCGACCTTCGTGAACGCGAGCAGGAAGTAGCTCGACGCGGTGGCGATCGTGAGGTCGCAGGCCAGGGCGAGGGAGACCCCGACGCCGGCGGCGGGACCGTTGACCGCGCCGATCACGGGCCGGGGGAACGCACGGATCGTGGCCGCCGTGCGGTTCGCGGCGTCGATCGTCGCGGCCGACGGCGGACCGGACGTCTTCTCGCCACCCAGGTCCGCACCCGTGCAGAACGCGCGACCGGTGCCGGTGAGGATGGCGGTCCGGACCTGCGCGTCGCCCGCGTGCTTGTCGAAAGCGTCGGCGACGGCGTCGAGGGTCTCGGTGGTGACGGCGTTCATGCGGGAGGGGCGGTTGAGAGTGACGCGGAGGACGCCGTTGTCGACGGTCGTGTCCACGCCGGGAATGTCGGAGCTCATGAGGATCCTTTGTCAGGAAGGACGGACGGAGAGGGCGATCTTGCCGGTGGCGGAACGGGTTTCGAGCGTCCGCAGTGCGTCGCCGGCGTGTTCGAACGAGTAGACGGTGGGTTCGGTGATCTGCAGCGCACCCGATTCGAGGAGCGGGCCCAATGTCGCCCACTGCCTGCTCGTGTATCCGGGATTGGTGCGCACGTATTCGCCCCAACCGGCCCCGAGGACGGAGATGTTACGCAGGAGAAGGCGATTGACCTTGACGGTGGGGATCTCGCCGCCGGTGAAGCCGAGGACCACCAGTCGCCCGTTGGGCGCGAGGCTGCGCAGGCTGTCGGTGAAACGGTCGCCGCCGACCGGGTCGAGGATGATGTCGACTCCGCGGCCTCCGGTGAGGTCGCGGACCCGGTCCTTCCAGCCGTCCAGCAGGACGACGTGATCGGCGCGGTTGGCCTTCGCGATGCCGGCCTTCTCCTCGGTGCTGACCACGGCGATGGTCTCGAGCCCCAGCGCGGCCGCGACCTGCAGTGCGGCGACCCCGACACCACCTGCGGCGCCGTGCACCAGCACGGTCTCGCCGGTCCGGTAGCGGGCGCGCTCGTCGAGGGCGAAGTGCACGGTGAGGTAGTTCATCAGGAAGCCCGCGCCGGCCTCCAGCGACACCGAATCGGGTAGCGGGAACACCGAGTCCGGCTCCACCGCGACTGTCCGCTGCCACGCTCCGTCCGACGCGAGGACGGCCACCCGCTGCCCGGCCCGGATGCCGCTGTCCGCGGGTGCGCTACGGACCACGCCCGCGCCCTCGACGCCGAGTACGAACGGCAGTTCGCGGACGAGCTGGTAGCTGCCGGTGGTCTGCAGCAGGTCGGGAAACGACACTCCGGCGGCGTGCAGATCCACGACGACGAGGCCGGTTCCGTCGGGTTCGTCGATCTCGACGAGATGCACTCCGGCAGGGCCGGAAGCGGTGGTCAATTGCTGGGCATACACGTGGTGGTCTCCTCCGTCGGTCCCTGACTATCCATACCAGACGCTACTGAACGGGCGCTAGATAAATTCGACCATTGACCGTGCCGGTGACGCCGTGGTACTAACTTTAACGAGCGATCAGTAATCAGGCCGAGTCGGAGGATGAGACGTGCCAGAACAGACGGAGACGACGGAGGCAGCCGCACTGTGGGAGCGGCGCGGAGGCATCGGCATCATCACGCTGAACCGCCCAAAGGCGCTCAACGCGGTGAACGGTGCGTTGTCGACCGCGGTGGGCAGTCTGCTCGAGCAGGCCGAGAACGACCCCGAGGTGCGGGTGGTCGTCGTGACCGGGTCGGGCCGGGCATTCTGCGCGGGCGCCGACCTCAAGGCCCTGGCGTCGGGCCAGAACACGGCCGCGGACGGACATCCCGAGTGGGGATTCGCCGGATACGCGCAGCACTGGATCAGCAAGCCGACCATCGCCGCGGTCAACGGCTTCGCCTTGGGCGGCGGCACCGAACTGGTGCTCGCCAGTGACCTCGCGGTCGTGGACGAGGAGGCGAAGCTCGGGCTTCCCGAGGTCAAGCGCGGACTGTTCGCCGCCGCCGGCGGCGTGATCCGCCTGCAGCAGCAGATCCCGAAGAAGGTCGCGCTGGAGATCGCGCTCACCGGCGAACCGATCAGCGCGGCGCAGGGCAAGGAGCTGGGCCTGGTCAACCGGGTCGCCCCGGCAGGCACCGCCCTCGACGTCGCGCTCGAACTCGCCGAGCAGATAGCCGCGAACGCGCCGCTGTCGGTGCGCGAATCGAAGGCCATGATCCACCGCACCGCGACCGAACCCGACTGGGGCGACGGGGCGTGGGAGGCGAACAACGCCGCCATCGCGACCATCTTCACCAGCGCGGATGCCAAGGAAGGCCCGACGGCGTTCGCCGAGAAGCGCCAGCCGGTCTGGCAGGGCCGCTGACCCGTGAGTACTTGTTAACCGCGGGCGGTTAATAAGTACTCACAGCTCCAGGAACTCGGCCCGGTGTCCTGTCGAACCCGGACACCGGGCCGCAACCACTTTCTTCTCCTCGAAAGGGAACAACATGACCAACGCTGTCATCGTGGACGTCGTCCGCCTCGCCTCCGGTAAGGGCAAGCCCGGCGGCGCGCTGTCGGGCACGCACCCGGTGGAACTGCTGGCGCACGTGCTGCGCAGCATCGTCGAACGCAACGGCATCGACCCCGCACAGGTCGACGACGTCATCGGCGGCTGTGTCGGTCAGGCCGGCGAGCAGGCCCTCAACATCTCCCGCACGGCGGTGCTGTCGGCCGGATTCCCGGATTCGGTTCCGGCCACCACCGTCGACCGCCAGTGCGGCTCGAGCCAGCAGGCGGCGCACTTCGCGGCGCAGGGCGTCATCGCCGGCGCCTACGACATGGTGATCGCCTGCGGTGTGGAGTCGATGTCCCGCGTCCCGATGGGCACGACGACCATCGGGCAGGACGCGTCCGGCCCGGGCATCGCCGCCCGCTACCCCGAGGGACTCGTCAACCAGGGCATCTCCGCCGAACTGATCGCCGCCAAGTGGAAGTTCGACCGCGACACCCTCGACACGTTCTCCGCGCAGTCACATCAGCGTGCCGCCGACGCCCTGTCGAAGGGCTTGTTCGACAAGGAGATCGTCCCGATCTCGGTCACCAACGCCGCCGGTGAGACGGTGACGCACACCGTCGACGAGACCGTGCGCGCCTCCACCACCGCCGAGGGACTGTCCGGGCTGAGGTCGTCGTTCTACTCCGAGAAGTACGCGGCCCGGTTCCCCGAGGCGCAGTGGCACATCACGCCGGGCAACTCGTCGCCGCTGACCGACGGCGCGTCCGCGGCGCTGATCATGAGCGAGGAGATGGCGTCCAAGCTGGGGCTGACCCCGCGGGCCCGGTTCCACTCGTTCGCCGTCGCCGGCGACGATCCGGTCTTCATGCTCACCGCGCCGATCCCGGCGACCAAGAAGATCCTCGCGAAGTCGGGACTGAGCATCGACGACATCGACGCCTACGAGGTCAACGAGGCGTTCGCGCCGGTGCCGCTGGCGTGGGCGCACGAGTTCGGCGCAGACCCGGCCAAGCTCAACCCCTGGGGCGGCGCCATCGCGCTCGGGCACGCCCTCGGTTCCTCGGGCACCCGCCTGCTGAGCACCCTGGTCAACAACCTCGAGGCCACCGGCGGACGCTACGGCCTGCAGACCATGTGCGAGGGCGCGGGCATGGCCAACGCCACCATCATCGAACGCATCTGACCCACCCTCTCGAATAACCCTGCCTCCGAAAGGTATAGACATGATCGTCAACGACAGCGTCGCACTCGTCACCGGCGGTGCCTCGGGCCTCGGCCTGGCCACCACCAAGGCACTGCTCGCCGACGGCGCCAGCGTCGTCATCATCGACCTGCCCTCGTCCAACGGTGAGACCGTCGCCAAGGAACTCGGCGACCGCGTGCGCTTCGCCGCCGGCGACGTCACCAGCGAGGCCGACGTGTCCGCCGCACTCGATGTCGCGGAGTCGCTCGGACCGCTGCGTGTCGCCGTGAACTGCGCCGGCATCGGCAACGCCATCAAGACCGTGAGCAAGAACGGTGCTTTCCCGCTGGCCGACTTCACCAAGATCGTCACCGTCAACCTGATCGGCACGTTCAACGTGATCCGTCTTGCCGCCGAGCGCATCTCGAAGAACGAGCCGATCGACGGCGAGCGCGGCGTCATCATCAACACCGCCTCCGTCGCCGCATACGACGGCCAGATCGGGCAGGCCGCGTACTCCGCGTCGAAGGGCGGCGTGGTCGGCATGACCCTGCCGATCGCCCGCGACCTCGCGTCGCTCCTGATCCGCGTCAACACCATCGCACCCGGCCTGTTCAAGACGCCGCTGCTCGCCACCCTGCCGGAGGCGGCGCAGCAGTCGCTCGGCGCTCAGGTCCCGCACCCCTCGCGTCTCGGCGACCCGTCCGAGTACGGCGCGCTCGCCGCGCACATCGTCAGCAACCCGATGCTCAACGGCGAGACCATCCGTCTCGACGGCGCCATCCGCATGGCACCGCGCTGATCGGCGACCTGTGACTCTGCGCGAGGACGGGCCGACCATGACGGACTCGGTGTACGCCGACTGGCGGAGGTTCGAGGCCCTGCCGCTGACGCCCATCCTCGAGCAGGCACTGGATCTGTTCAACGAGAACGGTTACCACGGCACGACGGTGCGGCAGATCGCCCGTCGTGTCGGGGTGACCGTCCCCGCCCTGTACTACCACCACGAGAGCAAGGAAGCCGTTCTCGTGGCCCTGTTCGAACTGCAGATGCGCGAACTGAACGACCGCGCCGAGGCAGCCGCCCGAGACGCCGGCGACGACGTGGTGGCGCAATTCTCCAACGTCGTCGAGGCGATCGTCCTGTACATGACGTACCGGGTTCGGCACGTCTCCCTCGACACCGAGTTGCGGCACGTCTCGGCCGACAGCCGCAGCCGCTACGCCGCGACCCGTAAGCGGCTCGAACTGATGATGATCGACCTCGTCGCCGACGGCGTCACTGCCGACGTGTTCCACAGTAGGGACGTCCCCGAGACCGTGCGCGCCCTCCTCGGGATGTGCCAGTCCATTCCACGCTGGTTCCAGCTCGGCGGAGCGCTGACCCCCGAGCAGGTCGCCGACCGCTACGTCGACATCGCCCTACACACCGTCGGGTATCTACCCGCCCACTGATATCGCGCCGGGTCCACCGAGCCGGACGAGCTCGTCCCGGTGACAAGGAGAGGCCATGCAGCGCACACTTTTCGACAAGGACCACGAAGCGTACCGGGAAACGGTGCGCGAGTTCCTCGCCCGCGAGATCGAGCCGAACTACGAACGGTGGGAGTCCGACAGGCTCATCGACCGCTCGGCGTGGTTGGCGGCCGGCAAGTCCGGGATCGTCGGACTCGGTGTGCCCGAGGAGTTCGGCGGCTCGGGCGTCACCGACTACCGGTTCCGGTACGTCGTCGCCGAGGAGATCGCCCGCACCGCGACGACGTCGTTCGGTTCGGGACTGTCGCTCCAGGACGACATCGCCATCCCGTACATCGTGAATCTCGGCACGGACGAGCAGAAGCAGCGGTGGCTGCCCGGCATGGCCGCGGGCGAGCTGATCGGTGCCATCGCGATGACGGAGCCCGGGGCCGGCAGCGACCTGCAGGGCGTGAAGACCACCGCGGTGCGCGACGGCGACGAGTGGGTGATCAACGGCCAGAAGACGTTCATCACCAACGGCATTCACTCCGACCTCGTCATCGTCGTCGCCCGCACCGACCCGAGCGCCGGTTCCAAGGGCTTCTCCCTGCTCGTCGTGGAGCGGGGCATGCCCGGTTTCAGTCGTGGCCGCAAGCTGCACAAGGTGGGCCTGGCCGGTCAGGACACGGCCGAGCTCGTGTTCGAGGACGTGCGGGTGCCCGCGAGCAATCTGCTCGGCACCGAGGGTTGCGGTTTCGTCCACCTCATGGAAAACCTGCCCCTCGAACGTATTTCGATCGCCGTAAACGCAATCGCAGCCGCGAAGGCCGCGTATCAGTGGACCCGGGACTACGTGTTCGAGCGCAAGGCATTCGGCAAGCCGATCGGCGATCTGCAGAACACCCGGTTCGCGCTGGCGGAGATGCTCACCGAGATCGAGGTCACCGAATCGCACATCGACCGGTGCGTACTCGCCTTGAACGCAGACGAACTCACCGCCGTCGACGCGTCGAAGGGCAAGTGGTGGGCCAGTGAGCTGCAGAAGCGTGTCGTCGACCGCTGCGTCCAGTTGCACGGCGGCTACGGCTTCATGATGGAGTACCCCATCGGCCGCGCGTACGTCGACAGTCGGATCCAGACGATCTACGGCGGAACCACCGAGATCATGAAGGAAATCATCGGCCGCGATATCGCGGCAGGATAGGCGGCTCCGCCGCCCGTGCGCCTTTTTGGTAGTCGGAACAACCAGAAAGGCGCACGGGCGCGAAGCGCCTAGAGCAGGCGAGCCCGCGCGTCGGCGTACTCACGGGTGAGGCGTTCGACGATCTCCGCTGCCGGGACGACGGCGCCGACGGCGCCGATGCCCTGTCCGGCGCCCCAGATGTCGCGCCAGGGCTTGGCTTCCGACTTCACGGCGGTGTCGGCGTCCTCGCCGACACCGAAGTCCATGGCGGACGGGTCCGACACGGCGAGGTTGTTCGGGTCGAGTCCGGCGGCCTCGATGCTGCCGCGCAGGTAGTTGCCGTGCACCCCGGTGAAGAGGTTGGAGTAGACGATGTCGGACGCGGTGGAGTCGACGATCATCTGCTTGTAGCCCTGGTCCGCGTTGGCCTCTTCGGTGGCGATGAACGCGGAGCCGATGTAGGCGAGGTCGGCGCCTGCGGCCTGCGCGGCGAGGACCGAGCGGCCGTGGGCGATGGAGCCCGACAGCAGGACCGGCCCGTCGAACCACTCGCGGATCTCCTGGATCAACGCGAACGGTGACAGGGTGCCCGCGTGTCCGCCCGCACCGGCCGCGACGGCGATGAGACCGTCGGCACCCTTCTCCACGGCCTTCTTCGCGAACTTGTTGTTGATGACGTCGTGCAGGACGATGCCGCCGTAGCTGTGGATCGCCTCGTTGACGTCGGCGCGGGCGCCGAGGGACGTGATGACGATCGGGACCTGGAACTCGACGATGGTGGCGAGGTCCTCGTCGAGACGGTCGTTGCTCTTGTGGACGATCAGGTTGACCGCGTACGGGGCGGACGGTGTCTCGGGGTTGTTGGCGTCGTGCTTGGCGAGGGCTTCGGTGATGCGGGTGAGCCATTCGCGCAACACCGGCTGCGGGCGGGCGTTGAGGGAGGGGAAGGATCCGACGATGCCCGACGTCGACTGGGCGATCACCAGGTCGGGACCGGAGACGATGAACATCGGCGACGCGACCACGGGCAGGCGAAGCCGGTCTTGCAGGATGGGGGGCAGGCTCATGAATTTCTCCTTGATGCAGTGGTTTACGACTGGGAGAGCTGGGCGGCCATCAGCGGGATGAGCGCCTGCAGGCCTTTCACGGGGCGGACCATCACCTTGAACGAGGTGATCTGGTCGCGGTCGTTCCAGTGGAAGAGGTCGATGCCGTTGACGTGGATGCCGTCGAGTTCGGTGGCGAATTCCAGAACCGCGGAACGGTCGCCGTACCACTCCTCGACGTAGTGGAAACCGGTGCCGTCGAAGACGGTCAGGGCGGCGCCGAGGTACGCCAGGACCTTCGGTTTCCCTTCCTGCGGAGTGAACACCGCGGGGGAGGAGAACACGGCGTCGTCGGCGATCAGGGCGTCGAGGGCGGCGAGGTCGCGATGTTCGACGACGTGGTGCCAGCGGGCGACGACGCCGGGGCGGGCCGGCAGTCCGGCGGTCATCCGCGGAACGCCGGGGTCGGAAGGTCTTCGCCGAACACGTCCGGCAGGTCGTCACGGACGCTGTCGGGGAACACGGCGGGCCGTTTCTCGAGGAACGCGGAGATGCCTTCACGCGCGTCCGGCCCGATGCCGCGGATGTTGATCCCGCGTGTCTCGACGCGGTGCGCGATCATCGGGTGCTCGGCGCCGAGTGCCCGCCACATCATCTGGCGGGACAGCGCCACCGACACCGGGGCGGAGTGCTCGGTCAGGCTCCGGGCCAGCGCGTATGCCTCGTCGAGCAGGGTTTCACGCGGGTACAGCTTGTACACGAGGCCGGCGTCGAATGCTTCCGTGGCGGGGAACACCCGGCCGGAATACACCCAGTCGAGGGCGGTCTGCAGGGGGACGAGGCGCGGCAGGAACCAGGTGGAGCAGGATTCGGGGACGATGCCGCGGCGGTTGAAGACGAATCCGATGCGGGCGTCGTCGGCGGCGAGACGGAAGTCGGCGGCGAGGGTCATCGTGATGCCCACTCCCACGGCCGGTCCGTTGATCGCGGCGATGATCGGCTTGCGGGATTCGAACATCCGGAGCACCACGCGGCCGCCACCGTCGCGGCGGGCGTCGGCGCCCTCGTCCTCGTCCTGCCAGCGATCGAACGTGGCGGCACCGGCAGACAGGTCTGCGCCCGCGCAGAACGCTCGTCCGGCTCCGGTGAGCACGATCGCCCGGACGGAATCGTCCGCGTCGAGCTGGTCGTACGCGGCGATCAGCTCGTTCTCCATGGTGCTGGTGAACGCGTTGAGCTGGTCGGGCCGGTTCAGGGTGATCGTCGCGATGCCGTCCGCGACGGCGAGTCCGATGTGATCCACCGCCCCAGCATGACATTGTTACCGAACGATCGCTAGAGCGGGTTCTGTGACGGGACCCACTACCCTGGAGTGGTCGTGTGACGATCGGATCGGGGACGGAGACCGAGGGATGTGCGCTGCAAAGGTGGCCGCCGTGAGCACGGGTACCGGGCGGCAGGTGATCCTCGACTCCGCGGTAGCCAACATGAACGAACGCGGCTATCACGGCACGTCCATGCGCGACATCGCCCGCGGCGCCGATATCACCGTCGCCTCGATCTACCACCACTTCGCGTCGAAGCAGGAGATCCTGCAGGACATCATGGTGCGCGCACTCCACGACGCCATCGCGATGACCCGCGGTGCGCTGCTGCGCTCGGGTGGCGCCCCCGCCGACCAGTTGCAGGCCCTGATGCGGGCGTGGGTCATGTTCCACACCACCCGACAGCTGGACGCAATGGTCGGCGCCACCGAGATACGCAGCCTCGACGACGCCGGCCGCCGGCTCGTCGTCGCCCTCCGCGACGAACAGGAGCACCTCTTCCGGGACGTCATCGAGCGTGGCGTCGAGGAGGGCGACTTCGCGACCGAATACCCGCGGGACGCCGTCCGCGGCATCATCAACATGGGCCAGTCGGTGTGCACCTGGTGGCACGCCGACGGTCCCCTGAAGCCCGAGGAACTCGCCGAGCGCTACGCCGACCTCGCCCTCGCGATGGTGAAACCGACCGTCTGATCGCCGTGGCCGCGCCCCGGGCAGAATCGGGGTAGCGGGTGGCGCGGAAACGGAGCGTGAGATGAAGTTCGCCAGACGGCTCGACGCTCTCCAGCAGAGATACCCGGCGATGGGCTTCCCGATCGCCGTCACATACAAGTTCCTCGACGATCAGGGTGTGTACCTCGCGGCGTTGATCGCCTACTACGGGTTCATCTCGCTGTTTCCCCTGCTGCTTCTGCTGTCGACGGTGCTCGGTTTCGTGCTGTCGGGGCATTCCGAACTGCAGCAGGACATCATCGACTCGGCGCTGAGCCAGTTCCCGGTCATCGGCGCCGACCTGGCCGACCCGCACCGGATCGGCGGCGGAGTGACGGGCCTGGTGATCGGACTCGTCGGCGCCCTCTACGGCGGCCTCGGTGTGGCGCTGGCCAGCCAGAACGCGATGAACACGGCGTGGTCGGTGCCCCGCAACATGCGGCCCGACCCGATCCGCGGCCGATTGCGGGGACTGCTGTTGCTCGGCACGATCGGTCTCGCAGTCCTCGGCACGGCCGCGGTCGCCGCGGTCGGCGCCGCGACGCATCTCTCGGGATCGTCCACCGTGCTTCTCATGCTCGCCGCGATCGCGATCAACTCCGCGATCTTCGTCCTCGCGTTCCGGCTCGCCACTGCCCGGCCGCTGTCCGTCGCCGACGTGGCGCCCGGCGCCGTCGCGGCGGCCGTGTTGTGGCAGGTGCTCCAATCGTTCGGGGCGTACTACGTGAGCAAGGTGGTGAGCACGGCGTCCGTGACGAATGGGGTGTTCGCCGTCGTGCTGGGGTTGCTGGCCTTCCTCTTCCTCGCCGCCGCGGCGATCGTGGTGTGTGTGGAGATCAACGTCGTGCGCGTCGACAGACTGCACCCGCGGGCGCTGCTCGGACCGTTCACGGACAAGGCCGACCTCGTGGAGGGCGACAAAAGGACGTTCACCGACCAGGCGAAGGCGCAACGCGCGGTACCGCACGAGGGCATCCACGTCACGTTCGACGAAGTTTCTGCGAAGATGGACAGGCCTGGACCGCCGTCGAAGGAGGAGCGATGACCGATCCGATCTTCGACAAGTCGGAGCAACTGAAGCAGGTCCAGCAGGGCATCCTGCCCGGCGAGACGATCATCGCCGTGTACGACTGCATCGGCGCGGGCACCGGCTTCCTCGGGATCACGAACCTCCGCGTCGTGATCCAGGACAAGAGCTTCGTCGGCAAGCGCACCGCGATCACGTCCATCCCGTACAAGAACATCCGCTCGGTCTCGTTCCTCAGCAACAAGTCGTGGGCCGGCCAGTTCTTCTCCTCCAGCAGCATCGCCGTCGATGTCGCCGACACCACGTACGAGGCCGACTTCCGCGGCATGGACAAGGCCCACCACGTGCACACGGTGATTCTCGAACACATCACGTGACGTAGGTCGCTCTGCTCCGGTGCGCCGCCCCAGGTCACGGCGACGCACCCACTCACCGCGCCGGTGAGTGGAATCACGTCCCTGCGGATTGTTAATTCGCTTGCGGCCTCGCCCATACTGGGACGAGCCGGTTTGCCACGATCCAGGCCCGGCGCTTTCCTCAGGCGAGCCCATTGCACGTGTTCGCCGATCCTACGATCAGCCCGACGGGAGTCTTGCTGCCATGACGCCGCCTGCAGTCCACCTCACCGAACCTGCGGTCAACGCTCGTCCGTCTCTGCGTCCGCGGATTCCGTCACCGAGCCGGCGGGGCGCGATGCTGGCGCTTGCCCTCGGCGGGTTCGGCATCGGCACAACGGAATTCGCTTCCATGGGCCTGTTGCCCGCGATGGCTGCGGGGACCGGGGTGTCGGAGCCGGTGGCCGGGCACTTCGTGTCCGCGTACGCGCTCGGCGTCGTCGTCGGGGCGCCCACGATCGCGGCGCTGGCCGCGCGCGTCGAGCGGCGCACGCTGCTCATCGCGTTGATGGCCACGTTCGTCGTCGGCAATCTCGCGACCGCCCTCGCACCGGGATACGAGTCGCTGCTGGCCGCCCGGTTCCTCGCCGGGCTGCCCCACGGCGCGTACTTCGGCGTCGCGGCGTTGGTCGCCGCGCACCTCGCGGAGCCGGGAAAGCGAGCCAAGGCGGTCGCGACCGTGATGATGGGCCTGTCGGTCGCGAACGTGGTCGGGGTGCCTGCGACGGCGTTCTTCGGCCAGATCCTGGGCTGGCGGTCCGCGTTCGTGCTGGTGGTGATCATCGGAATCGTGACGCTGGTGGCGTTGGCACGCCTCGTCCCGCCGCTGGCCGGGGTGCATGTGAGCAACCCGGTGGCCGAACTCGGGGCGCTGAGCCGGGTGCAGGTGTGGATGACGCTGATCTTCGCGACGGTCGGCTTCGGCGGCTCGTTCGCGGTGTACACGTACATCAGTTCGACGCTCACCGACGTGTCCGGACTGCCGCACGCGATGGTTCCGGTGGCGTTGATGCTGTTCGGTTCGGGGATGATCCTCGGCAACGTCGTGGGTGGCCGCATCGCCGACAACGCGGTGGTGCCCGGGCTGTTCGGGTGCATGATCGCCCTGATCTGCGTCCTGGCGCTGTTCATCGTCGCCGCACACAACCCGGTGACGGCGCTGATCGTGCTGTTCTTCATCGGCATGGCGGTGACGGCGATCTTCCCGGCCGTCCAGTCGCGGCTGATGGACGCGGCGGGCGACGCGAAGACGCTCGCGTCGACGCTGATCCACGGCGCGTTCAACCTCGCCAACGCGGGTGGTGCGTGGATCGGTGGTGTCGTGATCGCGGCCGGATACGGCTACACGGCCCCGGCCGCCGTCGGCGCCCTCCTCGGCGTCGCCGGGCTGATCGTCCTCACGATCGCGGTCCTCCTCGACCGCCGGCGCCGGGACGAGCCGGTCGCCGACGGCTGACGGTTCAGGCGTGAACCCCGGCAGCGTAGCGATCTCGTAGCGTGCCTTTGACGAGTTTCCCGGTGGGGGTGCGGGGGAGGTCGTCGCTGAAGACGACGTTCCGGGGCACCTTGAACCGGGCGAGCCGTCCCCGCACGTGGTCGAGGAGTTCGCTCGCCAGCGCGTCGTCCCCTGTCACGCCCGGAACGGTCTGGACCACGGCCAGCGCCGATTCACCCATCTCCTCGTCCGGGATCCCGATCACCGCGACGTCGAGGACGGCGGGGTGTTCGGTGAGGGTGTTCTCGATTTCCTGCGGATAGATGTTGACGCCGCCGGAGATGATCATGAACGATTTCCGGTCGGTGAGGAAGAGATACCCGTCCTCGTCGAGGTAGCCGACGTCGCCGGTGGTGGTCCACGTCGGGTGTTGCGGGTGCTGGGCGTCGCGGGTCTTCGCGGGGGCGTTGTGATATTCGAACGGCAGGGTGTCCCGCTCGAAGTAGAGGGTGCCGATCTCGCCCGGCGCGAGGTCGGCACCGTCGTCGCAGCAGATGTGGGCGACGCCGAGCGCGGCGCGGCCGACCGTGCCGGGCTTGCGGAGCCATTCGTCCGAATTCACGAGCGTCATGCCGTTGAGTTCGGTGGACGAGTAGTACTCCGACAGGATCGGACCCCACCACTCGATCATCTGCCGCTTGACCTCCACGGGGCACGGGGCCGCGGCGTGCACGGCGACGCGCAGGCTGGTGACGTCGTACTTCTCGCGGGTCTCCGCGGGCAGCTTCAGCATGCGGACGAACATCGTGGGTACCCACTGGCTGTAGGTGACGCGGTACTGCTCGATGTACGCGAGCGCCTTCTCGGCGTCGAAGCGGTCCATCACGACGACGGTGCCGCCCAGGGCCTGCACCGACGCGCAGGTGCGCAGCGGTGCCGCGTGATACAGCGGGGCCGGTGACAGGTAGACGGTCTCCGACGTGACTCCCCACACCGTCGCGTTCATGCCGGTCATGGTGTCGCCGGGTTCCTGGATCTGCCGTGCGGGCAGTTCCGGTTTGATGCCCTTCGGGCGACCGGTGGTGCCGGAGGAATACAGCATGTCCGCCCCGCGGGGCTGGTCGGGGAGCGGGACGTCCGACTCCGCGGCCGCGGCGGCGTCGAGCGAGTCGTAGCCGGGAATCGTTCCGCCGAACGCGAGCCTGTGCTCGGTGGCCGGGGTAAGGGCGGGGAGTTCCCGCGCGACCGCGTCGAGTGCGGCGTCGACGACCAACGCCCTGGCGCCGCAATCCTCGACGATGTAGGCGATCTCGGGTGGCGTGAGGTGCCAGTTCGCCATCGTGAGATAGAGCCCGGAACGCATCGCCGCCCAATAGATGTCGAAGATCGCGGGGGTGTTCGTGGCCAGCACCGCGACGTGATCTCCGCGGCGCAGTCCGAGGGCGTGCAGGTGGCGGGCGATGCGGATCGAGCGGGACTCGAGTTCGGCGAAGGTGACCGTCTGCCCGGTGCCCGCCATGATCACGGCCGGCTTGTCGGGTGTGGTGGCAGCATGAGCGCCGGGATACATGGTTACTCCAATTCGTGATGGATCTCGAGGGGTGAATCTGTGCGGCCTCAGCCGAGTTGTTCCTGCGCGACCTTGGAGCGGCGGGCCACGCCGGCCACCGAGATCAGTCCGATGATCGCCGCCACGATCACGAAAGCGGCGGGGGAGAGGACGTTTCCGGTCTTCTCCACCAGCCAGACGGCGACGAAGGGGGCGGTGCCGCCGGCGATGACGACGCCGAGGTTCCAGCCCATGGCGACACCGGTGAACCGGACGTCCTTGTCGAACAACAGCGGCATGAGCGTGTACGAGCCGACCTGGGTTCCGACGGTGTTGACCATGATCAGCAGGTAGGCGATCGCGGCGATCCACAGGCTGTGGTGCATGACCGCCATGGCGGGGTAGGTGATGATCGCGAATCCGGCGAGGCTGATCACGGTGAACCGCAACCGTCCGATGCGGTCGGCGAGCATGCCCCCGAGCGGCATCGCGAGCGCGACGACACCGATGACGGCGGTCGCGATCCAGTAGACCGGGGTGCGTTCGTAGCCGAGGCTCTTCATCAGATGGATGCTCATGTAGGTGAGGCCGATGTACGCGGTTCCGTTGCACGCCACACTGATTCCGACCGACTGCAGGAGGGCGAGCGGCTGACGCCTGAAGACGGCGACGACGGGCGCCTGGACCGGTCCGGAATCGGCGTCCTCGCCGTGGGTCTCCTCGACCCGGGTGCGGGCCCACAGGCAGAGCAGCGTCAGCGGCAACGCGAGCAGGAACGGGACCCGCCATCCCCAGCTCTCGAGTTGCGCGTCGGTGGTCAACGCCGACACCGTGCCCGCGACCGCGGCGGCCATCGCGAACCCCATCGTGGATCCGAGCGGGGTGAACGCACCGTAGGTGGCCTTGAGATGCCGCGGCGCGGATTCGGAGATGAACGTGGCCGAGCCGCCGACCTCGCCGCCGGCCGAGAATCCCTGGACCATCCGCACGACGACGAGCAGCACGGTGGCCCAGATCCCCGCCTGCGTGTGGGTGGGCAGGAATCCCATCGCCATGCTGCCGAGGCCCATGCAGACGAGCGTCGCGAGGAGGGCCTTCTTCCGCCCGAACCGGTCGCCGATGTGTCCGAACGCGATGCCCCCGAGTGGACGCATGAGGTAGGCGGTGCCGAACACGGCGAGTGCGGACAGCAGCGCGGTGGCCGGGTCGCTGCTGGGGAAGAACAGCGGGGCCATCACGATCGCGAGGTAGCCGTACAGGCTGAAGTCGTAGTACTCGATCAGGGTGCCCACGCCGCCCGCGATCGCGGCGCGACGCGCTCGGACGCGGTCTTCGGTCCCCCATTCGGTGGTGGCAGCAGACCCGGTCAACTGGTCCGTCATAGGTGTCCTGACCTTTCGGAGGCGGATGAGACGTGCATCACTTCTCGTGGATCATGCCAAGCGAACGATCGATTGGCAAGAGGTCCGGTTCGCCGCTTGTTATCGGAATACATCCGCATTATCCGCTGGATAACGGGATATTGACTTCCGGCGCTCGCTCAGTTGATGATGGTAACTGGCCGAACGAGCGTTTGGCTGAGGATCGAAGTACCCGAAAGGACGCAGCGGATGACGACGTCCCACGCCGAAGCGGACACCCACGAGGACCGGGAGGATTCGGCAGGCGTCGATCTCACCGGTCTCACCAACTACCTCGACGGCGCACTCGAGGGCGGGGTGCGCGGCGACCTCGCCGTCTCGCTCATCAGCGGTGGCCGATCGAATCCCACCTACCGCGTCGCCGACGCCGACCGGACGTGGGTCCTGCGGCGGCCCCCGTACGGGCATGTCCTGCCCAGCGCGCACGACATGAAGCGCGAGTTCACGGTGATCAGGGGACTGGCGGGAACAGCCGTTCCGGTGCCCGAAGCGGTGCTGCTGTGTGAGGACAAGGACGTGCTCGGCGCGTCGTTCTACCTCATGGAACTGGTGGACGGAAGGCCCGTCGGGACAGTCGAGCAGGCTTCGGCACTCACCCCGGACGACCGTCGCCGGCTCGGGCTCGATCTCGCCGACACCCTGGCCGCGCTGCACGGCGTCGACCCCGACGCGGTCGGGCTCGGCTCGTTCGGCCGCCCCAGCGGATACCTCGAACGCCAACTCGACCGCTGGGCCCGGCAGTGGGAGGCCTCGCGCACCACCGATCGCCCCGAGGTGTCCGTGCTGCTCGACAAGCTGCGCCGGGCGCTGCCCACCTCGCACTTCCCGGGCATCGTCCACGGCGACGTCAAACTCGACAACGTGCTCGCGTCCCGCGACGACGCCGGGAAGATCGTCGCCGTTCTGGACTGGGAAATGGCCACGCTCGGTGACACCCTCGCCGACGTCGGGATCATGCTGAGCTTCTGGGACCAGCCCGGCGCCGTCGACAACCCGGTGACCAAGGGCCTCGCCCGCCTCGACGGATTCCCCACCCGCGCCGAACTTCTCGACCGCTACGCCACGCAGCGCGGCATCGAGATCCCCGACATCGACTGGTACACGGTGTTCGCCGACTTCAAGATCGCCGTCATCCTCGAGGGCATCAACGCCCGGCACGCGCAGGGCGACACCGTCGGTGGAGGTTTCGACGACGTCGGCGACATGGTCGGCCCGCTGCTGCAGCGCGCGCTCGACCTCGCCGCCGCGTCGCCCGTGTCCGAACTCCGCCGCTGACCGCGGCGCAACCGAACAGATTGGAGCCACGGAAGTGGATTTCGAATACAGCCCGAAAGTCCTGGAACTGCAAGCGAAGCTGACGAAGTTCATGCAGGAGCGGGTGCTGCCTGCCGAGGCGATCGCCGAAGAGCAACTGGCCTCGAAGCCGGACCACTGGGGTGCGCCGCCGATCGTGGCCGATCTGAAGGCGGCCGCGAAGCGCGAAGGCCTGTGGAATCTCTTCCTGCCCGCGCGCGAAGGTGCCGGCCTGACGAACCTCGAATACGCGCCCCTCGCGGAGCTCACCGGCTGGAGCCCGCTGATCGCGCCCGAGGCGGTCAACTGCAACCCGCCGGACACCGGCAACATGGAACTACTGCATCTGTACGGCACCGACGAGCAGAAGAAGGAATGGCTCGAACCCCTTCTCGCGGGCGAGTTTCGCTCGTGCTTCTCGATGACCGAACCCGACGTCGCGAGCTCGGACGCCAACAACGTCCGGCTCGAGATCGCCGAGGACGGCGACGACTGGGTGCTGACCGGCCGCAAGTGGTGGTCCACCGCGGCCCTGCGCGACGACTGCCGGGTGGCGATGGTCATGGGCGTCACCGACCCCGACGCCCCGGTCGGCAACCGCCACAGCATCGTCCTCGTCCCCATGGACACGCCCGGTCTGACCATCGTCCGGTCCACCACGGTGCTCGGCTTCACCGACCGCCACGAGGGCGGGCACGGGGAGATCGTCTTCGACAGGGTCCGCGTCCCCAAGGCGAGCCTCCTCGGACCGCGCGGCAAGGGCTTCGCGGTCGCGCAGGCCCGCCTCGGTCCGGGGCGCATCCACCACTGCATGCGGTTGATCGGCATGGCCGAGCGGGCGATTGCGCTGATGACCGAACGCGCCCGCACACGTGTGGCGTTCGGCAGACCCCTCGCCGACGAGGGTGTCGTGCAGGCGACCGTCGCGGACGCGCGGATCCACCTCGATGCCGCCCGCCTGCTGGTGCTGAGGGCCGCCTGGCGGATGGACGTCGAGGGCACCAAGGCGGCCCGTCACGACATCGCGGCCGCCAAGGTGATGGTCCCGCTGACGGTCAAGCAGATCGTCGACGACGCGATGCAGATCTTCGGCGGCGCCGGCCTGTCGCAGGACACGATCCTGCCGGTGCTGTACGCGCAGGCCCGGTTCCTGCAGATCGCCGACGGTCCCGACCAGGTGCACCGCCGCTCCCTCGCCCGCGCCGAGTTCGCTGTCGCCCCGGTACTAATGGAAGTCCGCGGGTGAACGAGGACGGGACGCGCGCCCGGCAGCAGAGCATCGGCGACATTCCGCGGCGGTCCGCGGCGCGCTTCCCCGACAAGCTCGCCGTCGTGCACCGCGACGTCCGGCTCACGTTCGCCGAATTCGACACGCTGATCGACAGGGTCGCGGCGGCCCTGCATTCCGAGGGGCTGAAACGGGGCGACCGGCTTGCACTGTTGTCGCACAACTGCTGGCAGTACCCGGTGCTGAACTTCGCGACCGCCCGGCTCGGTGTGGTCCTCGTGCCGGTCAACTTCATGCTGACCGGCGGGGAGATCGGATACATCCTCGACGACTGCGCAGCCGACGCGTTCGTCGTCGAGGACGCCCTGGTGCCCGTGGCCGAGAAGGCGCTCGCGGAATCGAAGGGAAGTGTCCGGTTGCGGGCGACGATCCCGCTGGGCGATACGGCCACGCCGGATGGCTGGCGTTCGGTGACGGACTGGGCGGAGGGCGAATTCGGTTCGCCGCCCGAGGTGTTCGTGGCGGACGACGACGTGGTCCGCATCATGTACACGTCGGGCACCGAATCACGGCCCAAGGGAGCGATGCTCACCAGTCGGTCGCTGATGTGGCAGTACATCAGCTGCATCGTCACCGGCGGCATGAGCAGCGACGACGTGGAGGTGCACGCGCTGCCGCTGTACCACTGCGCCCAGCTCGACAACTTCCTCAGCACCGACATCTATCTCGGCGCGACGAGCATCATCGTCGACGGACCCGACCCGCAGGTGCTGCTCCGCACCATCGCGGCGGAGCAGGTGACCAACCTGTTCTGCCCGCCGACGGTGTGGATCTCGCTGCTGCAGTCGCCCGAGTTCGAAGGCACCGACCTGCGTTCGCTGCGCAAGGGCTACTACGGGGCGTCGCCGCTGCCGGTGGAGATCCTGCGCGAAATGAACCGCCGGTTGCCGGGCATCCGGCTGTGGAACTTCTACGGGCAGACGGAAATGGCGTCACTCGCCACGGCGCTCGGGCCGGAAGATCAAGAGACACACGGTGGTTCAGCGGGCAAACCCGCCCTCAACGTGGAGACACGCATCGTGGACGACCGGGACCTGCCACTTCCGGCGGGCGAGGTCGGTGAGATCGTGCACCGCAGCCCGCACGCCACCGTCGGCTATCTCGGACAACCCGAGAAGACAGCGGAAGCGTTCGCGGGCGGGTGGTTCCACTCCGGCGACCTCGGCTACCTCGACGAGGACGGCTATCTGTGGGTGGTCGACCGCAAGAAGGACATGATCAAAACCGGCGGGGAGAACGTCGCGACCCGGGAGGTCGAGGAAGCGCTCTACGAACTCGACGGTGTCGGTGAGGCCGCCGTGTTCGCGGTGCCGCACCCACGGTGGATCGAGGCGGTCGCGGCAGTGGTGGTCCCGTCCGCCGGCGTCGAACTCGACGAGAAGGACGTGGTGGAGCACTGCCGCGGACGACTCGCCGGCTACAAGGTGCCCAAGTACGTGATCGTCGCCGACTCCCTACCGAAGAACCCGAGCGGCAAGATCCTCAAACGAGTCCTCCGAGACACATTCGGTTCCATTGCCCAAGACTGAGCAGGAGACCACCATGCCCACCGATTCCGACACACGCCGCGCGGGTAAGCCCCGGGCCGCGCGCGCCTCGTTCGCGGCCGCCATCTCGACCTCACTCGAGTGGTACGACTTCTTCATCTACGCGACCGCAGCCGCACTCGTGTTCAACACCACGTTCTTCGCGACCGACAGCCAGGTCGTCGCCGCCCTCAACTCGTTCGCCACGGTGGCGGTCGGCTTCATCGCCCGGCCCATCGGCGGCGTCCTCGCCGGCCACTTCGGCGACAAGGTGGGGCGCAAACCGGTACTCGTCGCGGCCATCGTCATGATGGCCGTCGCGACCTCGCTGATCGGCCTCGTGCCCAACACCCAGCTCGTCTGGCTCGCACCCACGATCCTCGTGACCCTGCGAATCTGCCAGGGCCTCGCGGTCGGTGCGCAATGGGGCGGTGCCGTCCTCCTCGCCACCGAGAACGCACCCGCCGGACGGCGCGGGTTCTACGGCAGCTTCGCGCAGCTCGGCGTGCCCATCGGCGTCGTGCTCGGAAACGTCGTCTTCCTCGTCATCACCGCGGTATTCGACTCCGAGTCGTTCCTCGCCTGGGCATGGCGCATCCCGTTCTGGATCAGCCTCGTGATGCTCCCGGTCGCCTTCGTCATCCACCGCTACCTGGAGGAGACACCGGAGTTCCGGGAACTGTCGAAGAAGCTGGCCGAGGCGCCGGTGGCGCGGAAGTCGCCGATCCTGCAGGTGCTGCGCAACAATCCCGGCACCGTGCTCACTGCTGCCGGCGCGAACGCCATCGGCGTCATCTTCTTCTACACGATGATCACGGGGTCCGTGCAATTCGCCACCACGTATCTCGGGATCGAACGCTCGACCGTGCTCGGCTTCATCCTCGCCGCCTGCGTTCTGATGATTCCGCTCGTCCCACTGGCCGGATACCTCTCCGACATCTACGGCCGGAAGCTGATCTTCGGAATCGGCACCGCCGGGATGCTGCTGTGGGGAATTCCCATGTGGCTCATGATCGGACACTCGAGTCAGGGCACCTTGTGGCCGTTCGCGCTCGCCGTCTTCGGTGCCGTGATCGTCATGTCGTTCCAGACCGGAACGCAGGGAACGCTGTTCGCGGAACTGTTCCCGCCCGAGATCCGATTCTCCGGGGCCTCCCTCGGCTACCAGATCTCGGCCATCATCGGTGGCTTCTCGCCCATGGTCATGGTGCTGCTCATCAACGGCGACGCGTCCAACGCCTGGCGCGTCGGCGCCTTCCTCGCCGGCGCCGGTGCGATCGGGCTGCTCTGCCTCGTCACGATCGTCCGGAAGTACTCCTCGCCCGACACCCAGCAGGCGACTGCCCGCCAGTCCACCGTGGCGGCCTGATGTGACGTGAGTGGCAAAGTGTGCTGGCGCACGCTTTGCCACTCACCTGGGATCAGCGGGACAGTCTGCGCTGCCTCGCGTTGGCGGCGCCGACGAGCGCGCGCAGTGCCTGCGGTGCCCGCTTCGCGGTGCGCAAGATGGCCTGGTCGATGACGCTGAGCCGTGGTGCGCGCCGCGGCACGACCCGGGGTGTGTCCGCGTCGGTGAGCGCGTACAGGACCCATCGGCTGGGGACACCCTTGAGTGCGTGTTCGCCGACTTCGGTGAACCGGAGACCCGACCCCACCACGAGGTCGCGCACGGTCCGCGACACCAGGACCTCCCCGGCGCCGGCCACGGAGCCGATGCGCGCGCCGACGTGGACGGTCATCCCGCTGACGTCGGGTCCGTTCCGCTCCACCTGTCCGGTGTGCACGCCCGCTCGCACCTCGAGGCCGAGGGCGCACGCGTCGTCGACGACGCTCCGCGCACACCGGACCGCCGAGGTCGGGCCGTCGAAGATGCTGAACGTCCCGTCGCCCGCGACGTTGAGGAGGCGTCCGCCGGCCTTCTCCACCCCGTCGCGCACCTGCCGTTCGTGGGCGGCGCGGAGGTCCCGGTAGGCACCGTCGCCGATCCTGGCGAGCATCTCCGTCGACCCGACGACGTCGGTGAACAACACTGACGCGACGAACTGCCCGGCGTCCGGTGTCGGGTGTCCACCGGTGGCGAGTTGCTCGACGTCGTCGATGATCGGCACCCACGCCTCACCGAGCGACGCGCCGGTCGGCGCAGGCGGCAGCAGATGGAAGGTGCCGCCCGGAATGTGATCGGCGACGTACTGCGCGGCGGCCGCGGGAACGGGACTGCCCGAGACGATCACAATCCGGGCCGGGCACTGGATCGACTGCAGTATGTCGGAGTAGTCGAGGCGGAAGATCCACTCCATGTGGGCACGCGCGACGGCCGGTGTCGCCGAACTTCGCTCGAGCATCGACATCAGCCGCCGGTTGAACGGGGAATCCTCGCGGGGATCCCACAACGGCACGGTCGCGCCCGACCCCCACACCTCCGTGGCCGCGCGCCATCCCTCGACGAAGTGGTCCCGCTCGGCGCTCGACCATCCCTCCGGATCGTGGTCACCGCCGATCAGGCGTTCGGCGAACGGCTGGATCAGCACCACTCCGGTGACCCGTTCCGGTGACCGCGCCGCCACGAGCGCCACGGCGCCGCTCGCGCTGGCCACGCCCACCAGCAGTGCTTCGCGCATCCCGATCTCGTCCATGACCGCGACGATGTCGTCGGCCTGCTCCTCGAGCGTCGGCAGGTGGTCGACCGGATCGGACAGGCCCAGCCCCCGCTGCTGAAAGTAGGCGGTGCGGGCGAACGTGCTGCCCCGTTCCATCAGGTAGTGGATCTGCGGGTCGGTCCACATCAGGTCGAGGTGCATGTTGATCTCGAACAGCCACACCACGTCCAGCGAACCGCCGCCCACCACCTGATACGCCAGCGCGTGTCCGCCCCGCTGGATGTACCGGACGACCGGTGGGTCCATTTCCCCAGCGTAAACGGATGGGCCCGGCAAAGTGCCAGACTGAGCCGTGAGTACTTCTCAACCGCCGGGCGTTAACAAGTGCGCACGGGTGCACGATGGGTGTGAACAACATGTTTCTTTCAAAGTCAAGGGTTGACGTTTCTCATGTGCGTGAGATTACATCTTAGCGGTAAGCCTTTGAGGGCTTAAGTAAATGCCTCGACCCGACCCTGAGGATGCTCATGACGACGGTATCGCCCGCCATGGCTGCCACAGCTGAGATGATCAGCGCCCGACTCGAACGCCTGCCGATGAGCAGGTGGCACATCAAGGCCCGCGTCATCGTCGGCGCCGTCACGTTCTTCGACGGCTTCGACCAGTTGATGATCGCGTACTCGCTCCCCGTCCTCACCCCCAAGTGGGGTCTGACCCCCGGCGACATCGCCTGGGTGATCGCCATCGGCGGCATCGGCATGCTCGTCGGCGCGCTCGCCGGCGGCTGGTTCGCCGACCGCGTCGGTCGGCTCAACGTCATCATCTTCTCGCTCGCCCTGTACGCGGTGATGAGCCTGGGCATGGCGTTCACCGACAGCCTGATGCTCTTCCTCGTCTTCCGATTCGTGCAGGGCATCGGCCTCGGCGCCGAGGTCCCGGTCGCGGCCAGCTACATCGGCGAGATCACCAAAGCCCACAAGCGCGGGCGATTCGTGCTGCTCTACGAGGTGATCTTCCCCATCGGGCTCGTGATGTCCGCCATCGTGTCGGCGTGGGTCGTCCCGAACTACGGCTACAAGATCCTGTTCGCGCTCGGTGCGCTGCCCGTCCTGTTGCTGCCGATGCTGTGGAAGCTTCCCGAGTCGCCGCGCTGGCTCGCGTCCCGGGGCCGCTACGAAGACGCCCACAACGCCATGACCCGCATCGAGAACGAGATCACCGAAAAGTACGGCAAGACGCTCCCGGCTCCGCAGCCGCTGCCCGCCGTCGTCGTCGACGCCCGCCGCGGAACCTTCGCGGAGGCATTCCGGGGTATCTACCTGCGTCGCACGCTGATGCTCGCCGCGATCTGGGGCAGCGCCTACTTCGTCAACTACGGCATCGCGTCCTGGCTGCCGACGCTGTACCGATCCGCATTCGACGTCAGCGTCGACACCGCCCTGCATTACAGCATCGTCACCAGCGTGGCCGGTCTGCTCGGCTGCATCCTCGTCGCGTTCCTCATCGACAACCTCGGTCGCCGCATCTGCATCACCGCGTCGATGGTCCTGTGCTCGTCGCTGCTCTTCCTGCTCGCCGCCTCCGGCGCCGACACCGCGACGAAGGTCCTGTTCTGGTCGGCCGGATCCGCCCTGTTCGTCTTCGCCGTCAACATGGCGCTCTACGTCTACACCGCGGAGCTGTACCCGACCCGGATGCGAGCCATCGGCTGCGCGATCGGCGGAGCGAGCGGACGCCTCGGCATCATCGTCGGCCCCCTCGCCGTCGGCGCGATCCTCGGCGGGGGCGGCACGCTCACCGTCGTCTTCGGAATGTTCTCCGCGGTCGCCCTGATCGGTGCCCTTGTGGTCGGCTTCTTCGCCGTCGAAACCCGCGAAAAGACCCTCGAGGAGATCTCCCAGTGACCATTCTCGACATCGCACCACAGACACTGCCGTTCGTCCCGGTCGCCGACCGGATCCTCGTCGCCGGGGAGTGGCGGCAGGCGAGCGGCCCCGCCTTCGCGGTCACGGATCCGTCGAACGGCGAAACCCTGCAGGTGATCCATCAGGCAACCGCCGACGACGCCGACGAGGCGGTCCGGAAGGGCCGCGCCGCCGCCGACGACCCGGCGTGGCGCGCACTTCTCCCGCACCAGCGGGCGAAGTACCTGCACCGCATCGCCGACTCCATCGATGCGAACACGTCCCGGTTGGCACTGCTGCAGAGCTACAACACCGGCAAGACGGTCGCCGAGACCACGGCACTCGTCGGCAGCGCGGCGGCCACGTTCCGCTACTTCGCCGCCGTCCTCGAAACCGCGGACGACGACCTCACCAGCCCGCGCGGCAACTTCCTCACGATGAGCGTTCTCGAGCCCATCGGCGTGGTCGGCGCCATCGCACCGTGGAACTCGCCGGTGGCAAGCGACGCGCAGAAGATCGCCCCCGCCCTGGCGGCAGGCAACGCCGTCGTCCTCAAGCCCGCCGAGTGGACGCCGCTGGTGTCGCTGGAACTGGCGCGACTGATTGACGAATCGGGACTGCCGAAGGGACTGCTGTCGGTGCTGCCGGGCAAGGGCTCGGTGGTCGGCGACGCCATCGTCACCCACCCCTGCGTCGGGAAGGTGACGTTCACCGGCGGAACGAACACCGGACGCTCCATCGCCCACGCGGCAGCCGACAAGCTGATGCCCGTGTCGCTGGAACTCGGCGGCAAGTCGCCGACGATCGTCTTGGACGACGCCGACCTCGACGCCGCCGTCAACGGCGTGATGTACGGGATCTTCTCGTCCACCGGGCAGAGCTGCATCGCCGGATCCCGGCTGTTCGTCGACCGCCGCATCTACGACGAATTCCTCGAGAAGCTGGTGGCCAAGACGACCCGGCTGCGACTCGGGCCCGGCCGCGACCCCGACACCCAGGTGGGGCCGATGGTCCACCGCAAGCACCGCGACAGCGTCGCCGCGTACGTCGACCTCGCTCGCGAAGAGGGCGGACGGGTGCTGTGCGGCGGGGCGATCCCCGACGACGAACGGCTCCGCGACGGCGCGTACTACCTGCCGACGATCATCGACGGGCTCCCCAACAGTTCACGCACCTGCCAGGAGGAGATCTTCGGACCCGTCCTGGTGGCCCTGCCGTTCGGCGGCGACGCGGATCTGGTTGCGCAGGCCAATGATTCGGTGTTCGGGCTGGCGTCGGGCATCTGGACGGGCGACTACCGCCGCGCCTGGAAACTCGCCCGCCGACTCCAGGCCGGCACCGTGTGGATCAACACCTACAAGCAGTTCAGCATCTCGACGCCGTTCGGTGGCGTCAAGGAGAGCGGGCTCGGGGTGGAGAAGGGGCGCAGCGGTATCGCCGCCTACTCGCGGCAGAAGAGCATCTACTGGGGCCTCGACGAGGAACCCAACCCCTGGGTGAACTAATCGGCGTCGCCGAATGTCACACGGGTTCCGTCTGGCTGAACCACTGTCACATCGGCCCACGGGGAAGCTGAAGTAGTAGGTCGTCCGGAAAGAAATTCCCGTCAGCTCTGTACGACCTATTACTTTAGCGCTAAGATATTGAGACCTAAGCAACTGGAGGCATGCGATGAACCAACCCATAGCCCGGCTGCGGTGCCTGCGCTCCGTCGAACTGCGCACGCAGGCCAGCATCGAATCCACCGAGTTCTACTCGGACGTGTGGGGACTGCGCGTGATCGAGCAGGGCACGGACGGTGCCTGGCTGCGGGGGACCGGTGAGCACCACCACGCGCTGCAACTCACCCAGGCCGAGCGGAACGGCCTCGGCCGCATCACGTTCGCCGTCGCCACGCCGGCCGAGGTCGACGAGGCCGCCCGCCGGCTCGAACTCCGCGGCGTCCCGATCGTCAGCGGCCCGGGGCCGGTCGACGATCTCGGCGGTGGCTACGGTGTGAGCCTGGTCGACCCCGAGGGTCGCGTCGTCGAACTGCTCGCCGACGCGCTCGCGGTCCCGAAGCTGGGCCGCGAGGACGCCGTCCCGGTGGGCGTCACGCACGTCGTCCTCAACACCGTCGACATCGACGCCGCGGTGACGTTCTACTGCGACATCCTGGGCATGCGGGTCTCCGACTGGTCCGAGCACCAGATGGCGTTCCTGCGCTGCAACACGGATCATCACAGCATCGCGTTCAACCAGGCCGAGTGGACGTCGGTGAATCACGTCGCCTACGAGATGCCCACCGTCGACCACTTCATGCGCGGCATCGGCCGGTTGCGCCACCACGGCACCGTGCCGCTGTGGGGTCCGGGCAAGCACGGCCCCGGCGACAACACCTTCTCCTACTTCGCCGACCCCGCAGGGCTGGTGTGCGAGTACACGTCCGGAATCGCGCAGGTCGACGAGGACCGGTGGCTGTGCAAGGTGTGGCGCCGGGTTCCGGAACTCTCCGACCTGTGGGGCACCGCGGGCCCGCCGTCCAAGCAGGTCCGCGACCACATGGCCGGCATCCCCGACCCCGGAGCGTTCGAGCGGTTCGACCTCGGGCGGGCGTCGTGACGCACGTCGTCGAATCCGGTTCCGGCCCCGCGCTGTTCATGCTGCACGGGATCGGTGGCAGCGCAGGCAGTTTCGCGCCGCAGGTCGACGAATTGTCGTCGTCGCTGCGACTGCTGGCCTGGGACGCTCCCGGTTACGGCCGCAGCGAGGACCCCGGCCGGCCGTTCGACCTCGACGACTACGCCGACGCCGCTGCCGACGTGATCCGCGACCGTTGCGGTGACGCGGGGGCGCACGTCCTCGGGATGTCGTGGGGCGGCGTGATCGCCACCCGGCTCGCGCTGCGCCATCCCGGGCTCGTGCGGAGTCTGCTGCTCGGCAGTTCCACCGTCGGCTCGGGGGTGGACGACGAAGCCGCCGACCGGATGCGCGCCCGGGCCGCGACGCTCGAGCAGCAGGGTGCGGAAGCCTTTGCCGCCGAACGGGCCCCGCGGCTACTGTCCGGGACTGCCGACGACGAAGTGACCGCGACGGCCACCGCGATCATGGCGTCGTCGATCCGGCTGCCCGGCTACGGGTACGCCGCCGAGTCGATGGCGGCCACCGATCACACGGCCGATCTGCCGAAGATCGACATCCCCACGCTCGTCCTCGGCGGAGACGAGGACGGGGTGACCGGGATTCCCGCGAGTCAGGTTCTCGCGGGAGGAATTCCGGGCGCCGTGTTCGTCACCATCCGAGGTGCCGGACACCTCGCGAACCAGGAGCGGCCGGAGGCCTTCAACGCCTGGGTCGAATCCTTCATCCACATCACCGAACGCCTACGCAACCACCTCTAGAGAAGGAGCACGACATGACACTCGAATACGGCACCGCCGATCTGAAGGAATTCACCGACTCGCTGATCCTCACCCGTGGCTCCCGCCACGAGGACTGGGACACCCTGGGCTTCCAGGCCAAGGCCGGCGACCAGTTCAAGCGCGCGCAGATCCGCTACGTCGGCTCCGGCGCGACGGGTAACCACGAGAACGACAACCGCACCATCTCCTCGCGCGGATTCACGTTCTCCAACATGCTGCTTCCCTCCGGCGCCGAGGGACCGGAGCACACCCACCACGACGCCGAGGAAGCCTTCTTCGTCCTCGAGGGCGAGGTGGAGGTCGGCGTCCACCGCGACGGCCAGGTGGAAAAGCGCACCCTCGGTTACCGCGACATGATCGTCGTGCCGGCCGGTGTGCCGCGCAGCCTGAAGAACAACGGCGACAAGGACGCTCTGTTCTGCGTCATCATCGGCGCCCAGAAGCCGCAGATCCCGACGTACCCCGAGACGTCGGCCATGCACGGCGTGACGCGGGACTGACCATGAGTCTCGACGGCCGCAGCATTCTCGTCACCGGGGCGGGGCGGGGTCTCGGCCTCGCCCTGGCCCGCAGGCTAGGCGAGGACGGCGCCACCCTGTGGCTCGCCGACATCCGCGAGGACTGGGGCGAGGACGCGGCGGAAAGCCTGCGCGCCGACGGCGTCAAGGCACAGTTCGTCCGGGTCGATCTCCGCGACGCGGAGTCCGTCGACGCGATGGCGGCCACCGTCACCTCCGGTGGCCCGCTGTACGGCCTCGTCAACAACGCGGCACTCGCGGACGGCGTGGGCGGCAAACCGATTCACGAACTCGACATCGACGAGTGGGACCGTGTGCTGGGCGTCAACCTGCGCGGCACGTTCCTCGTGAGCAGGGCGATCGTTCCCTCCATCATCGGGAACGGAGGCGGACGAGTCGTCACCATCGGCTCCGACGCCGCCCTGTACGGTTCGCCGCGTCTCGCCCACTACATCGCGTCCAAGGGCGGGGTGGCCGCGCTGACCCGCGCCATGTCCCGCGACCTCGGCCCGCACGGCATCACCGTCAACACCGTCTCGCCCGGACTGACCGAAAGCGAATCGGCACAGAAGGTTCCGGAGCACCGGCACGAGCTGTACCGCCTCAACCGCGCGCTGGAGCGTCCGCAGCAACCGTCGGATCTCGTCGGCGCCGTCGCGTTCCTGATGGGACCCGAGGCCTCGTACATCACCGGCCAGCAACTCGTCGTCAACGGCGGATTCGTCCTGCACTAGAGAAGGGGACCACGTCGTGGACCTGCAACTGAAAGACCGCACCCACCTGGTGACCGGCGGAAGCTCGGGAGTCGGGCTCGCCACCGTCGCGATGCTGCTCGAGGAGGGTGCCAACGTCGTCACCTGCGCGCGCGACCGCGACCGGCTCGACTCCGTGATCGCGCCGCTGCCCGGCAGCGACCGCGTCCTCACCGCGTCCTGCGACGTCCGAGACCCGGCCGCGGTCGCCGCGCTGGTCGACGCCGGTGTCGCCCGATTCGGCGGCCTCGACGGTCTGGTCAACAACGCAGGCAAGTCCCGCATGGTCCCGCGCGGTGAGGCGACCCTCGACGACTGGCGCGACGAGCTCGACCTCAAGTTCTCCAGCGTCCTCAACACGGTCGAGGCCGCTCTGCCGATGCTGCGCAAGTCCGACGCCGCGTCCATCGTCAACATCTCGGCGGTGCTCGCACGTCAGCCCGAGCCGCGGCTGGTCACCACCAGCGCCGCCCGGGCCGGGCTGCTGAACCTCAGCAAGTCGCTGTCGCTCGAACTCGCCGCCGACGGCATCCGCGTCAACTCGGTGTCGCTCGGACTGGTCGACACCGGCCAGTGGCGGCGCCGCTACGAGGAATCCGGCACCGACGCCACATTTGCCGAATGGGAGGCGGAGATCGCCCAGGACCGCGGCATCGGCCTCGGCCGGTTCGGCCGCGCCGACGAGGTGGCCGCCATGATCGTGACCCTGCTGTCCCCCCGCTCGTCCTACGTGACGGGCACCAGCCTCGACGTCTGCGGAGGCGTCGCGCGCTATGTCTGAGAGGAACACCATGTCTGTAGGAAATGACAAGCAGGTGGGTAATGGCGGCGACCTGCTCGTCCAGGTGCTGCGCGAGGCCGGTGTCGACACTGTCTTCGGCATCGTGAGCGTCCACAACCAGCCCCTGGTTCAGGCGGTCAGCAAGCACCTGCGGTTCGTGCCGGTCCGGCACGAGGCCACCGCGGTCAGCGCCGCGGACGGGTACGCCCGGGCCACCGGGGGCATCGGCTGCGCGCTCACGAGCACCGGCACCGGTGCCGGCAACGCGGCCGGCTCGCTGATCGAATCGCTCAGTGCCGGAACGTCGGTGCTGCACGTGACGGGCAACGTCGAGAGCCGCTACCTCGGCTCGGGTCGCGGGTTCATCCACGAGACCAAGGATCAGCTGGGGATGCTGACGGCGACGTCGAAGCACGCCGCCACCATCCTCGACACCGACAGCGCCGGAAAGGTGTTGCGGGAAGGCATCGCTGCCGCGCTCGCTGCGCCCGGCGGGCCGTCGAGCATCGAATGGCCGATCGACCTCCAGTACGCGGAGCACGTCATCGACGTGGCCGAGCCGGTCGTCGAACCGCTGCGCACGCCGGACGCCGACGACTTGGCCGTCGCCTTCGCCCTGCTGCGGTCGGCGGAACGCCCGGTGATCTGGGCGGGCGGCGGTGTCGCCACGGCCGGTGCCGAGCTGACCGAACTGGTGGAGCAGTGGGGAGTCCCGTTGCTCACCAGCAACTCCGGGCGCGGCGCCGTGCCCGAGGACCACGAACTGTGCATCGGCAATTACGGCAACACCCCGGTGGGACGGGAACTCCTCCAGGACGCCGACCTGCTGCTGTCGCTGGGCACCCACTTCCGGTCCAACGAGACCGGCGACTACTCCATGCCGGTCCCCGCCGTGCACGTGCAGGTGGACATCGACGCGGCCGCGGTCGGACGCGTCTACCCTGCGCAGGCCGGGGTCACCGCCGACATCGGCACGTTCCTCCGGCAGCTGTCGGGGCTGGCGCCCGTCGACGCCGCCTGGACCGAACGTGCCCGCACCACCCGCGAACTCGTCCGCAGCAAGCAGCGCGCCGGACTCGGCGACCACGCCGTGCTGTGCGACGCCGTGCGTGCCGCGTTCCCGAAGGATTCCGTGATCGCCCGCGACGTCACCATCGCGTCGAGTTCCTGGGGTAACCGGCTGCTGCCGATGTTCGACCCCAAGTCCAACGTGTTTCCCCGCGGCGGCGGCATCGGGCAGGGCCTGGGCATGGCCATCGGTTCCGCACTGGCCGACGAGACCCGGCCCACCCTGGCCCTCGTCGGCGACGGCGGCCTGGCCGTCCACTTCGGCGAAATCCTCACCATGGCGCAGGAAAAGCCGTGGCTGGTGCTGCTCGTGTTCAACGACGGCGGCTACGGCGTGCTGCGCAACATGCAGAAGGGCGGCGGCGACGACACCTATGCCGTCGACCTCGTCACCCCCGACTTCCCGTTGCTGGCACAGTCCATCGGCGTGCCGTACCTGCGGATCGGTGGCGCAGCCGAGGCCCACGAGGTTCTCGCCGACGCCGTGTCCCGACAGGCGCCGGTGATCGTCGAGGTCGATCTCGCCGCCTACGGCGACATGCCGGCACCGTTCACGCCGCCCGTCACGGTGCCCGGAAAGGGTGCACAGTGACCACGGTCGGCGTCTGCGGCGGCGGCATCGGCGGACTGGCGACGGCGATCGCCCTCCGCAAGTTCGGTCTCGACGTCACGGTCTACGAGCAGACGAGGCAGTTCGCCCGCGTCGGCGCCGACATCAACCTGACCCCCAACGCGGTCCGCGCTCTCGACGGACTCGGCATCGGGCCGGCGATCCGCGAATCGGCCGCCCGCCCGCGGTTCCGGATCAGCCGCACGTGGGACACGGGCGCCGAAACGTCCCGGCTGCCGATGGGCGACAGTGCGGAACAGCAGTACGGCGCACCGCAGTTGACCATGCACCGGGGCGATCTGATGACCGCGCTCGAGAACCGGCTGCCGTCGGGTGTCGTCGAAATGGGTCGCCGGGTCAGCGGTGTCGCGGACGGCCGCATCGAGTTCACCGACGGCAGTGTGGTTTCCGCAGACGTGATCGTCGGTGCCGACGGCATCCACTCCGCGGTCCGGTCCGCTCTCCTCGGGCGGGAAAAGCCGACGTTCACAGGAGTCGTGGCGTTCCGCGCCGTCGTTCCCACCGAACGCGTCGGCAACCTGCCGAACCTCGACTGCTTCACCAAGTGGTGGGGGCCGAATCCGTCGACGCAGATCGTGACGTTCCCCCTCAACCAGGGCAAGGACATCTTCGTCTTCGCCACCTGCGCGCAGCAGGAGTGGACCGAGGAATCGTGGACCACACCCGGTTCCGTCACCGAACTGCGTGAGCTGTACCGGGACTTCCACCCCGAGGCGCGAGCGCTGCTCGACGCCTGCGATGACGTCCTGAAATCGGCTCTCTACGTTCGCGACCCGCTGACGTCGTGGACCGACGGACGGTCCGTGCTCCTCGGCGACGCGGCACATCCGATGATGCCGTTCATGGCGCAGGGCGCCGGCATGGCCATCGAAGACGCCGTCGTCCTGTCCCGGTGCCTGAGCCTGTTCGACGACCCCGTAGTCGCGCTGCAGACCTACCAGGACACGCGACTGCAGCGCACCTCACGCATCCAGCGTGGCTCACGGTCCAACGAGTGGCTTAAGGTCGCGGGCAACGGCGACTGGGTTTACGAATACGACGCCTGGCACGTGCCGCTGGAGTTGGCCGCGGCCTGAACGGACGCATGATCGGCGCGACGCCGCCGGACGCCTACGGGTTGTCCGGTGGCGTCGACGTCTATGTCGAGGCATCAGGTCGCGCAGGCCCGGCACCGTCGCCGTGCGCCGCGGGATCTTGCGCGCCGCCGCCGTCCCGAGAAGGCTGGATCCGACGACACCGCGACGTGATCGGAGCCAGGGATGGACACCACGATTACCGAGATCGCCCCCGACATCTACCGGCTGTCCACGTATCTGGACGAGCCCAACCTGATCATGAACCAGTTCCTCGTCGACGGCGAGGAACCGTTGCTGTTCCACACCGGTCAGCGTGCGCTGTTCCCGTCCGTGTCCGCGGCGGTAGGCCGGCTGATTCCCCTCGACAGGCTGCGGTGGATCACGTTCGGGCACGTCGAGGCGGACGAGTGCGGCGCGATGAACTCGTGGCTGGCGGCCGCGCCGAACGCCGAGGTCGCGCACGGGGCGATGGGTTGCTTCGTGCAGGTCAACGACCTGGCCGATCGCATGCCGCGTCCTCTGCAGAACGGCGATGTCATGGAGACGGGCACCAGGCGGGTCCGTCACCTCGACACCCCGCACGTTCCGCACGGATGGGACGCCGGGCTGGTTTTCGAGGAGACGACGCAGACGCTGTTCTGCGGCGACCTGTTCACCGCGTTCGGCCATCACCCGCCGGCCACGGAGGAGGAGATCGTCGGCCCGGCCATCGCAGCGGAGGACATGGGGAGCGCGACGTGCCTGACTCCGGCGCTCGGGCCCACGATCCGGGGACTCGCCGATCTGGAACCCCTGCTGCTGGCGCCGATGCATGCGCCGGTGTTCACCGGTGACTGCGTGCAGAGTCTGCACGACCTCGCACAGGCGTACGAGGAGCGGCTCGCGGCCGAGACCGTGCGGTATCGCGAGGCGGAGTAGCTCGGCCTCTGGCTCGACGGATTTCCCCTCAACTGTGGCGCACGATACATCTTAGTGCTAAATTATTGAGCACTAAGGAACTACGCCTTCGGTTGAGCCTGGGAGTGAACGATGACAACAGACGCAGACACCGTCCCCATGATGGTGCGTCAGATGAGGGTCGAGTCCTCGGGCGTGGTCTCGCTTCGCCTCGAACGACAGGACGGCGACGCGGTCGACCAGTGGACGCCGGGCGCCCACCTGGACCTGCACCTGAACCGCGGGACCGTCCGCCAGTACTCCCTCTGCGGAGACCCCGACGACAAGACCGGGTACCGCGTCGCGATCCTCCACGAGGTGACCGGCCGAGGCGGCTCCCGGCACGTCCACGAGACACTGCGGCCCGGCGACAGCCTGTCGGTGAGCGCACCTCGCAACAACTTCGAACTCCTGCCGTCGCCGCGCTACGTGTTCATCGCCGGCGGCATCGGCATCACCCCGATCCTCACGATGATCGGTGAAGCCGAACGCATGGGCGCCGAATGGGAACTGCACTACGGCGGCCGTGCCCGCGCGTCGATGGCGTTCCTCGACGAACTGTCCGCGTACGGCGACCGCGTGCACGTCGTCACCGAGGAGGCCGACGGCATCCTCGACCTCGCCGACATCCTCGGCACCGCCCGCGAGGAGACGCTCGTCTACGCCTGCGGCCCCGAGGGTCTGCTCGGCGCGGTCGAAGGGTTCACCGGCTCCTGGCCGGACGGCGCCATCCGGCTCGAGCGGTTCAAGGCGAAGGAGATCCCCGCCGACACCCTCGCCGGCGACCGTCCCGTCCGCGTGATCTGCGAACGATCCGGCATCTCGGCCACCGTCGCCCCCGATCGGACCATCCTCGAAACCCTCGAGGAATCCGGCGTCGACGTCCCCAACTCCTGCCGCGAAGGCATCTGCGGGACGTGCGAAACCCGCGTCCTCGCCGGCACCCCCGACCACCGCGACTCCCTGCTCTCCAGCTCCGAGCAGGAGTCCGGCACCACCATCATGATCTGCGTTTCCCGCGCCCGCTCCGACGAGCTCGTGCTGGATCTCTGAAGGGAAGAACCATGAGCCTGTATCTGCAACCGCGCCAGTCCGGCACGGCACCCACCCCGTACGAACGGAAGCTGGCCGGTGCGATCGAAGAGGTCTTCGGCACCGGTGTGCACCACCTCGAAGGGCTGGTGAAGGGTTTGAACGCCCTCGGCATCCACAGTCCCGGCGGCGACGCCTGGACCACCGACACTTTCACGGACGAGATCCGACGGATGGGAGCCTGACCATGGTGAACCGACTGCACAAGGCGGCATTGACCGGCGACGAGATCTTCGCGACCGGGATGCGCGACCAGTGGCACGCGGTGTGCCCGTCCGACTTCGTCGCGCGCGGCGACATGAAGAAGGTGCGGCGCCTCGGCGAGGACTGGCTGCTGTTCCGTCAGTCCGACGGCACCCTCCGCATGCTTGCCGACCGCTGCCCGCACCGCGGCGCCCCGCTGTCGCAGGGGCAGCACCTCGGTGATCGCGTCGCCTGCCAGTACCACGGCGTGCAGGTGGACGGCGGCGGCACCGTCGTCTCCGTCCCCGGAATGCCCGGCTGCAACCTCGAGGGCAAGCGACTGGTGACCAGCCTCCCCGTGCGGGAAGTGGCCGGCGCCGTGCTCGCCTGGTTCGGCACCGACCCCGACGCCGAACCCGCGCCCCTCGAACTGCCCGAGCGCCTCACCGACGACGGCATCTCACACTTCCTCTGCTACGCGGAGTGGAAGTCGCCGTGGCGATTCACGCTGGAGAACCTGCTCGACCCGATGCACGGAGCGTTCCTGCACCGCGAATCGCATTCGATGTTCGGCGGCGAGACGTCCGCGAAGTTCCGGATCCGCGAAACCGATCGCGGGTTCTTCTTCGAGAAGACCGACCAGCGGGGTGTGAACTTCGACTGGGTCGAGTTCTGCCGGACCGGCATCGACTGGGTGGACCTCGAGATCCCGTACCCGCCGACCGCGGGACCGGGTGGCTCGTTCGGCATCGTCGGCATGGGAACGCCGATCGACGCCGAGACCACCGCGGTGTTCTTCTGGCGCTACCGCCGCGTCGAGGGCTGGGAACGCGACGTCTGGCGGTTCCTGTACCGGACCAAGCTCGAGGAGCGGCACTGGGTGGTGCTCGAGCAGGACCGCACCATGCTCGAGGCGATGGCATTCGACGCGGACCAGGCGGAGAACCTGTACCAGCACGACCTCGGCGTCATCCGGCTCCGCAGGCTCTACCGGGCGCAGGCCGAGGCCCAGGCGAAGGCTCTTCAGGAGGCGTAGGGTCGCGCGGGTTGACTTGAATGAAATGTCAACTGAGAATGTGTGACGGCCGACACGTCGGGCGCCGGCCGGGGTACGAGGAGGCGCGAGCGGTGCTTACGAACGGTGACGATCGAGGTCGGCTCGCGTTGGTCGAGGCGGCAGGGCGGTGCTTCGCGGAGCTGGGATACGAGCGCACCTCCGAAGCGGTCATCGCTGCCGCCGCCGGGGTGTCGCAGGCCGAATTCTCCGCCCGGTTCGCGTCCCGGGACGACGCCTTCCGTGCCGTCGCCGCAGCGGTGGTCGACACGTTCGTCGAGGCCCAGCGCATCCCGGTCCCGCCGGACGCGGACCCGCGCAGCGTCCTGCGGGCGGCCACCGCGGCGTTCATCGAGACCGTCTACAGCAGTGGCCGCCTGTTCACGATGATCGAGGACCGCGCCGCCGTCGACCCGGTGATCGGGGAACAGCTCGAGGCGGCACACAACCGGATCCTCGGCCGGTACATCCGGTTCATCGAACGGCTCAACCAAGCCGGGATAGCGACGCCGTGCGCCGAACCCGCCCAGCTCGCCCGCAAACTGTCCGAGGCGCAGTGGACGGGTGCGGCGCGGCTGATCGGTGCGTCGCAGGACGAGCAGAGGCGCTTCATCGTGGAGATGACGGCGGCATCCGAACGGTTCATCGGCTTCGGTGAGGTCGCCGATCTGACCGCCCGCGCGGCCAGCTGAAATTTCCGCTCAGGCGGTGGGGGCCTGGTTCTCGACGATCGAGTGCTCGAGCTTGCGGAGCAATTCGGCCAGCGCCGCCTGATCGTCCTTCGACATCCCGCTGAGGATCTGGGACTCGTTGGCGAAGTGGGCCTCCGCGACCTTCTCGATCACCCGCAGGCCCTCGTCGGTGAGCTGCGCGTGCACGATGCGTCGGTCCTCGGCGTCGCGCTCGCGCTGCACGAGTCCCGCCTTCTCGAGGCGGTCGACGCGCAGCGTGACTCCGCCCGTGGTGACGAGGGCCGATTCCGCCAGCTGTCCGGACGTCATCCGGTATGGCGGACCCGAGCGTCGGAGGGCGGCCAGAACGTCGAACGACGCCATGTTGATGCCGTGCTCCTCGAACACGGCGGCGAGGGACGTCTGGTAGCGCAGATACGAACGATGCAGGCGGCCCAGCACTTTCAGCGGACTTACATCCAGGTCGGGCCACTGGTGGGCCCACTGGTCGACGATGTCGTCGACGGCATCGCGATCTGGAACGGGGCGTTGCGTCACCGGGCGCACCTCCTGAATCCTCGAGGGTCTCATCTGTTTAGTACCAAGATATCGAACGAAGCATAAGTGACGGCGACGCGCCGCGGGTCCCCGTCGATTTCTCGGAACGGGGACCCGCGGCGCTGCCGGACGGGTGCTGTCAGCGCCCCTCGACCGCCGCGACGGCGTCGATCTCGGCGATGGCGCCGTAGGGGAGGCTGCTGACCTCGAGGAACGTGCGCGCGGGGCGAGGCTCGTCGAAGATGCGCTCGAACTGGCGGTTCGCCTCCTCGCGAAGCGACAGGTCGGTGACGTAGTAGGTGAGCTTGACGACGTCCTTCAGCTGTCCGCCGACGGTGGCGAGGCGATCGACCATGCGGTCGACGGCGGCGTCGAGCGCCTCGGTGCGGCCCGGGACAGCGGTGCCCTCGGCATCGACGGACAGTGCGCCTGAGACGAACGCGAGTCCGCCCGCGACCACGGCCGGGCTGTAGGGGTGGTGGGCGGTGACTTCGGTGAGGGACATGGAGGCTCGCTTTCTCGGTGGGCTTCTCCGGCGACTATATCTTAGCGCTAAACTAATTGACAGGGTTGCGCGAATGAAGCTCCGCCCGACGGGTACTCGACGCACATGTCACGAGCCACGAAGCCCTCGGCCGCACCGTTCGTGCCGGACACCGTCGACCTCGACGCGCTGTCCCACGCGGCGGACGGGTGCCACGGCTGCGATTTGTACCGCGACGCCGAGCAGACCGTCTTCGGCACGGGCAAGCGGTCCGCCCGGATGATGCTCGTCGGCGAACAGCCCGGCGATCAGGAAGACCGCGCCGGTGAACCGTTCGTCGGTCCGGCGGGGAAACTCCTGAACAAGGCACTCGACGCGGCGGGCATCGACCGGAACCTCACTTACGTCACCAACGCGGTCAAGCACTTCAAGTTCGTCCCCGCCGAACGCGGCAAGCGTCGAATCCACAAGAAGCCGAACCGCACCGAGATCGTCGCGTGCCGGCCGTGGCTGATCGCCGAACTGGCGGCGGTGCGGCCCGACGTCCTCGTGTGCCTCGGGGCCACCGCCGCGCAGGCATTACTCGGCCCGTCGTTCCGGCTCACCGAACACCGCGGAGAGTTGCTGCACCTCGACGGTGAGGTGGACATCGACGTGGATCCGGACGTCTTCGCGACGATCCACCCGTCCGCCGTGCTCCGCGGACCGTCGGAGGATCGGGACGGTGCGTTCGACGCCCTCGTCGCCGATCTGAAGAAGGCCGCCGCAGCGCTGTGATCAACCAGCCGAATGTCTGGCGCGACGGACCGCCGAGGACGAGATTGTTGACATGACGAATTCCAACGCGAAGCAGACCATGAAGGCAGTCTCCTACTCGTCCTACGGTGGTCCCGAGGTGCTCGAGACCCACGACGTGCCGGTGCCCGAACCCACCGGCAATCAGGTACGCCTCGTCATCCGGGCCGCCGGCGTGAACCCGATCGACTGGAAGCTGCGGTCGGGGTCGATGGCCGAGGTGATGTCGGTGCAGTTCCCGAAGATCCCGGGCAGCGAAGTGGCCGGCGTGGTCGATGCAGTCGGTCCGGACGCGACCGGTGTGGTGGTGGGCGACGAGGTGTTCGGCTGGTCCGACACCGGCGGCTACGCCGAATACGCGCTCGCCTCGATCGTCGTGCCGAAGCCGAGTGGGCTGAGCTGGACGGACGCCGCCACCATTCCCGTCGCCGGAGAGGCCGCCACTCGGGGACTGCGGCTCCTGAACCTGAAGTCCGGTGAGACGCTGCTGGTGAACGGCGCGTCGGGAGCGGTGGGAACCCTTGCGGCGCAGCTGGCGCTGGATTCCGGTGTCACCGTGATCGGCACCGCGAGCGAGAAGCACCACGACGCGCTGCGGGAGCTGGGCGTCACACCCACGACGTACGGCGACGGCCTGGCCGCCCGCGTGCGCGAACTCGCCCCGAACGGTGTCGACGCCGTCCTCGACGTCGGCTTCGGCGGACTCGAGGCGGCGATCGAACTGCGCGGCGGCACCGACCGGATCGTGACACTGTCGGACGGTGCCGCGTTCGGCCTGGGAATCACCTTCTCGTCCGGCAACGCCGACGACTGGAGCGCGGAGACACTGCGCCGGCTGGGAGCCCTCGCCGCGGACGGGAAGCTGGCCCTCCCGCCCGCCCGCACGTTCCCGCTGACCGAAGCGGGCGACGCTCAGCGCGCAAGCGAGAAGGGCGGTAGCCGCGGGAAGATCCTGCTGCGCTGACGCGCCCGTGAGTACTTATTAACCACGGGCGGTTAATAAGTACTCACGGGTCAGGCGGTGGTGGCGAGGGCGGCGGCGAGACCGAACGGAACGGCCATCACCACCACCTCGACAATCGCGCGTCGGAGGGACGCTTCGGCGCTGATCCGATGCGCGGCGGCCTGCCCGACCCACGTTCGCCGCCACCACCAGCCGAGCCCGAGGAGCGCCGCCAACGCCACCGCCTTGGCGAGCACGATGCGGCCGTAACCGGTATCGAACAGCGGCGTCACCCCACCCAGCCGGACCGCGGCGTCGACGATCCCCGTCGCGGTCAACAGCCACACACACCGCCACGCGACGACGGAATACCGCGGCAGCCACGACGACCAGTCCCCGCGCGACCGGAGCATCAGGCCGAGAGCGGCGAGGAGCCCGAACCACACGGCCGCGGCCAGTGCATGGACGACGTCGAGAACCGAGCCGAGAACCTGCTGCGACATGTGGCCGGTGATCGGCCGTGCCACCAGGGCCAGCGCCGCGAGCACCAGCACCGGGACGGGGAGCCGGGCATCGTTGCGGCGGAACGCGACCGCCGACCACGCGGTGGCCGCGGCCGTGCACACGAGAACGGCGAGGTCGACGCGTCCCGCGCTGATCTCGGTCACGTACGCGCCGAACCGTCCGACCGACAGCTCGGACAATCCCAGAGCGTCGGCCTCCGCCGCCGTCATCGACAGCAGCACGGCCTCGGCGAGCATCCACGCACCGGCGACCGCGGTCGCCAACCGCCACAGCCGTTCGTCCCGGATGAGGGGACGGCTGTCCGCGCGACTCCACCAGCCCAGCGCGGCGAGTCCGAGGACCGCCGAGCCGAGCACCAGGCACAGCGCCCGGACGGCGCTCGACGGTGAGGGGTCTTCCGGTTGCGCCAACGCCCAACCGCACGCGACCCCGACGAGCGATGTGGGTACGGCGAACAGCAGCCAGGACTGTCGCGCCGTACCCACCGTGCTCAGTTCTCGCCGCGAGGCTTGCGGAGCGCGAACCACAGCCCGCCGCCGAACACGAGCACACCGGCAACGATGAACGGCCACAGCGGAACTCCGCCGCTGCCGGATTCACCCGAGCTGTCGGCTGCGGCGCCGGGTGTGCCCGACCCCTCCTGGGTGAGGGTGAACGTGCGGGTTCCGCTCACCGGATGTCCGTCGGCGGACGTGACGCGGAACGCGACGGTGTACACACCGGCCGGTCCCAGCTCGCCGAGTTCGGCACTGACCGTGGGTCCCTCGACGACCGGGTCGCCCTTGGTCCACAGGTTGCCGTCGGGGCCCACCACGGTGAGGGACGCGAACGATTCCTGCAGCGCCTCGTTGAACGTGACGCTCACCCGTTCCGGGCCGGACGCGATCTCCGCGCCGTTCTCGGGGGTGGAGCTGATCACGACGGAATGGGCGACCGCGGTGCCGGCCCCGAGCATGCTCGCGAGCATGGTCAGCAGGCCGACCGCGATCACCTTCGCCGACGTGAAGGTGGTGCGTCTTCTCATGAGCGACGGCCCCGGACCATGGCACCGAGACCGAGGGCCGCACCGAGCGCGCCGAGGACCAGGCCGATGCCGCCCAGCCAGCGGGCGGTGTCGTCGGTGCCGGACGCCGTCGTCTCGGTCTCCTCGGACGTCGTGGCGCCGCCTGCGTCGTGGCTGTGGTCTTCACCGGTCGCCGCGGCCAGCGTGAGGGTGGGTGCCGGCTTGTCGGGCTCCGCGCCGTCGGCGCCGACCGCCTGATCCCAGTTGACGATCTCGCCGTCGCTGTACGTCTGGGCGGCCGGGAACGACACCTCGTCCTGCTCCGGCAGCGGTCCGGCGGACAGCTCGAACTGCTGGAACTGGCCGGGCGCCACACCGACACCGGGGTCGGCGGTCCACGTCACGGACTTCGCGAGCTTGGACGTCGGGTCCTTCTCGACGACCGACGTCCACCCCGGCAGCGGGGTGGTGCGGGCCGACTTCAGGTCGGGGAGCGTGACGGTCAGCTTGGTGGTGGACGCCGTCTCGGACTCGGTGGGAACGCGGAACGTCAGGACGGAGTAGCCGCCCTGCTCGGCGCCGGGGGCGACGACGGTCACGTGGGCGGCGGCGACACCGGCCGCCAGCAGCATGGCGCTGCCGGCCGCACCGGCGGTGAAAAGGGCACGGGAAACGAGGGAATTCATCGAAGGTCCTTTGAGGGTCTGAAGGGAGAAGAGGTGAGAGTCAGACCGGGACCGGGGGACCGCGACGCGAAATGCTCGCGCGCAGCAGGGCGTCCACGGGACTTGCGGGACGCGCGGGGACATGTGTCGTCGTCACCGCCGAGACGGGTTGCGGTTCGCCGCGGAGCACCACCCGCCAGACGTGGACGAGGGGGCCGTACAGACGCTCGGCATTCGTGATCAGCAGCGCGCAGATCACAGTGGCGGCCGCGTGTGCGGCGAGCATCGGCACGGCGGGGACCGCCGAGTGCACGTGCGAGGTGAGCGTGAGCGCGAAGTGTCCGGCCACCTGGCCGACACCGAGGGCACCGACCAATGCGAGCGGCCCGTGGAAGCGGGCGGGCAGTTGCGCGGTGACCGCACCGACACCGCTGCACGTGACGACCAGCAGGGTCAGGGCCGCGGATTCGGGAAGGCCGCCCCCACCGATGCCGTGCGCGGCGACCGCGAGAGCGGCCACGAGCGCGCCGACCGCCGAGCCCCGAAGGGTGGCGGTCGCGGCGGGGCGGGCGGGGGACATTGCGGTGGGTCGGGTCGGTCAGCGCACGCCGAGGCGGGCGAGGAGATCGGCTTCGACTCCGTCGAGTTCGGACGAGATGGCGTGATGAGCGGCCTTGCGGCGGGCCTGCGGCATCTGCTCGGCCGCGCGGACGGCGGTGCTGAGATCACCGAGACGGTCGCGGATGGCGGCGGCGAACTTCTGCGTCTCCGCATCGTCCGGCTTCTGCCCGAGGATCTCCGTGGTGGAGCTTTCGGCACCGGCGATGCGGGCGCTGAGCTTGGCGCCGTGCCCGGTGAAGTTGGCGAGCTGGTCGATGTCGACGCCCATGCGGTCGGCACGGCGGGCATCGATCTGCCCGCGCACGACCGTGGCGGCGCGGTAGGCGATCGGCAGCAGCACCGGCGTCAGCAGGCGTGCGACACCGAGGTACTTGCGGACGGCGGCGACCGTGAAACCCTTCTGGGCCGCGGCCTTCTCCTCGGCCTTCAACGCAGAGATCTGAGCCTTCTCGACCTTCTTCAGCGACTTCAGCTCGGCAGCCTCGAGCTTGTGGCCGGCCTTGGCGGCCTGCTTGTCGCGCTTCCGTTCGTTCTTCGCGCTCAGCTTCGCCTCCACTCCAGCCTTGTGCTTGAGTGCCTTGGCTTCCGCCTTGCGGGTGGTTCGGGACTTACGTTTCTTCAACAACCCCATCGAAAAGACCCCTTTTCCTGGTGTTTCAGCGCAGCCCACGCTACCAACTGCATCCGGTGCTTCGGGATCAGCCTAGGGGAGCACATAATCTTCGTCATCGTGTGTTCCCATATCGGTCAGCAATCAGAACCCGACACCTCTCCCGGAAAGGTGCCGGGGACGGTGATCGATGCCAGCGCCCTGACGCGGTGCCGCCACCGGGTGCACCTCGATGCGGCGTTCCCCGAACAACTCGCGGCCGCGCCCGAGGACCCAGGGGTCCGTCAGCGTCAGGATGCCGCCGCCGCCAAGCGTGAAGACGTCCGCCGAATCCTCACCGACCACGCGCCGGGACGGTGGGTGCAGATCGATACCGAGCAGAGCCTGCGCCGGCGGGCCGAGGACACCCTGGCTGCGTGCGAGGCAGGCGCGGACCGCATCTGGGGCGCCGTGTTCCCACTCGACCGGGACGCCGGCCGGAGGGCACGCTGCGAGATCCTCATCCGTGACGGGGACCACGGCGGGTACATCCCCGTGATCGTCGTCAACCACAAGGTCACCGATCCCGGTCGCGGCGCGGTGACGTCGGACCTGTTCGAGTGGCAACCGCGGGAGGACGCGGCGCGGAAGCCGCGCAGTCAGGTCCGTGACCAGATGCGCGTCGCGCAGGTGTACCGGATGCTCGAGCGGCACGGGCTCGCGAGTCCGGCCCTCGTCGCAGGCGCGATCGGCTACGGCTCCGACGTCATCTTCGTGCACGATCTCACCACCATCCTCGACGACTACGACGAACGCTTCGCCGACCGGCTCGCCGTCGCCCGCGGGGAATCGGCGACCGTGCCGTCGAGGATCGGCGAATGCCGTTCCTGCCCGTGGTGGCCCGGGTGCGAGGAGCAGCTGACGCAGACGCACGACGTGAGCCTGGTGGCCACCGGTTCACGCGCCGACATGCTGCGCGATGCGGGCTGCCACACCATCGACGACCTCGCGGCGTGGGACCGCGAACCCCTCGAGGACTGGCCGCACGGCGCGTTCGAGGACGCCGTCGTCACCGCCAAGGCGTGGCTCGCCGGAGCGCCGCTGGTGCGACGGTTCCCGGAGATCCGGGTGACCCGCGCGGACGTCGAGGTCGACGTCGACATGGAGAGCTACCAGGAACACGGTGCCTACCTGTGGGGCACGCTGCTCAACGTGGACGGGGTGTCGGCGTATCGGCCGTTCGTCAGCTGGGATCCGGTGCCCACGCAGGACGAGGCACGGTCGTTCGCCGAATTCTGGACGTGGCTGATGGCGGAGCGGGAAGCGGCGGCGCTGAGCGGCAGAACCTTCGCCGCGTACTGCTATTCGCGGTCCGCTGAGGACAAGTGGTTGCTGGATTCCGCCCGCCGGTTCGCCGGGGCGCCCGGCATCCCCACCGAGGCCGAGATCCGCGAATTCATCGACAGCCCCCAGTGGGTCGACATCTACCAGGCGATCAGCGATCAGTTCATCTGCCCGGGCGGCAAGGGTCTCAAGAAGATCGCCCCCGTCGCCGGGTTCCGGTGGCGCGACGCCGACGCCGGCGGTGAAGCGTCGATGAGCTGGTACCGCGAGGCGGTCGGCTACGACGGCGAACCCGACCTCACCCAGCGCGAACGGTTGCTGCAATACAACGAGGACGACGTCATCGCCACGAAAGTACTGCGCGAATGGATGTCGGATCGGGCCGAGAAGGAGATCCCGCTCGCGTCCGACCTCTAGGCTGCAAGGCAGGCCCGATTCGGTGGGGGTGGTCAGGTGGAGGTGCCGAAGACATCCACGACGCTGCGGTTCGCTCTGCTCCTCACCGCCGCAGGCGGCTTCCTCGACGCCTACACCTACATCAGCCGCGGCGGCGTCTTCGCGAACGCTCAGACCGGCAACGTCATCCTCATGGCCATCGACCTGTCGGAACGGCACTTCCACGCCGCCCGGGCACACCTGTGGCCGATCCTCGCGTTCATCGTGGGTGTCGCGTTCGCGCACCTGCTCAAGGGTGAACTCGCCCACAGCGTCTTCGACCACCCGATCCGGATCGCGTTGGTCGCGCAGATCGTCGTCCTCGTCGCGGTCGCGTTCGTTCCGGCAAACGTTCCCAACGCGCTGGTCACCGTTCCCATCGCGTTCGTCGCCGCCATGCAGTTCGGCCTGTTCCGCACCATCGGGTCGCTGTCGTACATCGCCGTCGCCACCACCGGCAACCTCATGCGCTTCACCGAATCGGCGTACGCCGCATACATCGAGAAGGTCCCCGAATCACGCCAGCACACCCGGGTGTACGCCGCCATCGTCGTCAGCTTCGCCGGTGGCGCCGTCCTCGGCGCGTTCGCCACCCGCTACTTCGGCGGATCCGCCGCGTGGATCCCCGCCGCCCTCCTGTGCGGAGCGCTCGTGCTGTTCTACGTCGACGACAGGCGGCGGCGCCGCCTGTGAGCGGTTGGCGAGTCCCTGGACTCCTCAGGCGCGCACGGGTGGCGAAGCCGCCTACTCGGAATTCGCGGGCCCGATCCACTCCGGATACTGCACCGCAACAGGCATGGTCGGCGGTTCGAACCCGGCAGGCGGTACGAGATGGCCGGACGCATTCGGGGCGAACGCCGGGAACTGCTGCTGCCACCAGTCCGTGCAGCCCTGCGGAATGACATCACCATTCAGCCGACGCAGGTAACGAAGTTTGGTGATCTTCCAGCCCTCGAACACATTCCACGTCGGTACTCGGTGGGCACGCGCATCCCGCTCAGCGGCGTCGGCGTCTGGAACGCTCGGCTGGCCCGGGTGGTCGGTAGTGCGCTCGAGTTCGACCTGGAATGCGACGTTGAGCCCTTCGACGCTGAGATTCGTTCCCGGAGCGGCATGCAGGTTGTAGCTACACAAGGTCGCACCGATACCTGTGCCCGTCTCTTCGTAAGCGGTGATGTGGACGAAGTTGGTGAGAGGAATTTGCTCGTCCTCGTCGGGCTCGAGCCAGGTGAAGAACTCTTCCTTGTCGGGGTCGCCGTGTCGAGCGGGGCCACCGACGGCAGCGGGATACCCGGGAAAGGAGTGGGCCTGTCCGACGAACCGCGTGTAGTCGGCAGCCTCGTAGGTAGCACGGACCAACTCAGGACCTCGCTGCATCAGATCGATGCCAGGATCGGCCGACCAGACGTTCGTGTAGAGAATGGTGGGTTCCTGTTCGACATCTCCGGGTTCATGTCCAACTCTGGGAGCGCAGCCTGCGGCAAGGATTGTCACAGCCGCGACCACCACGGACCGCAGGGAAGGCCTGCGCTCAACCGTCATTGCGGATCACATCGTCGTAGCCGTTGCGCATTCGCTCGCCATTGCCGTCTGCTGGATCGCCGAGACGACTGAACATGGTCTGATAGCCATCCTTGAGGAGCGAACGGGTCACGGAATCGGATTGGACATCCTCCCAACTTCGAAGCTCTCCGGAACTGTCGAATGCCCAGGGGAAGTCGACGCGCGACGATGGCGGGAGTTCCGGTGTCGCCCGCAGAATGTTGTAGTGGTCGCGGTAGAAGTCCGGAGCCTCCAGGGCGACGGATGGTGCCGGCCCCGGCGCCTTGCCGATGATGGCGTCCTTCAACGGGTCGCCGCCCGCATCGATCATGGTGTTGATGAACTCCCCGCCGGGAAGCCGGTCCAGGCCTACGGAGCCGACGCTGGTGAGCGCACCGTAGGCCGCCGCCTTACGGTCGTAGATGGCCTGCGCCTGCTCGGCCTTGTCGCTGTAGCTGTCCTCGGTCGAGAGGATCAGCCCCCTGTCCATGAGGCCGTGGATTCGGCCGGCGGTGGAGAGGGCGCCACCGGCTAGGGGTGCCGACGGGTCGTGCGCGTACCGGCCCTCGGCGGCGAGGATTTCCTGAATCGAGGACTGGGTGAAATGCGTTCCCGCCTCCGGGTCGGTGTTCATGACGGCGAAGACGTTCGACGAGCCGCCGAAGTGGTTGTTGTCGGCGGTGTCTGCCCAAGTGCCGATGTCGAATCCGGGGTTCTCCGGTCTGCCGGCGCCCGCGAGATCGCTGATGTACGGACTCATGCTGTGAGACACAGTCCGAAGGAGGTCCGGATTGATCTCCCCGACGGATTGCCCGTTGGTTCCGGGTATTCCCCTCAGTGTGTCCCAGTCGGTACTCATGTTCTCGGCGACGGCCGACATGATCTGTCCGCTGCGTGTGGCGGATTTGACGTCGGCCCGATTGTCGGGGTCCTCGACGGTTGCCTCTGCATCGGCGAACTGGAACATCGAGGCTGCCGCTTGCCCGTTGTCGGACCAGTTGTGAGTGAGCACGTCGCGAACGAGATTCTGGCCGGTGTCGGGATGCGTGACCGCGTGCTGGACGGCGACCCTGTCGTCGCCGACGGCGGTAAATATGTCTTCGGTGATTGCCGTGTTTTCGGTGCCCCGACCGTCGACTGTGAAGTATTCGAACGCGTGGTTAGGGTTCTGCTCGTGCGCGACCTGGGCGTCCAGGTACTGGCGACCGACGTCCAGTAGGTGCTGATCGAGGCTGCTGCCGCTCTTGTATTGCGGATCGGCGGCACGGACGATGTCGGCAATCGCCTGGTTGTCGGCGACTCCGTTCAAATCGACGCTGGATGCGCCGGCGGACCCGACCATCTTGAAATCCCGGACCACGAGGTCGTCGCGAGTCAGCGATTCACGCGTCTTGTCGGGAAGCAGGTTCAGGCCGCCGTTCGTCGGCACCTGCGAGTCACCCTTGACGGTGGCGGTGACCTTGTCGTACGACACGATCTGGAGTGAGTTCGCCAGGGCGCGCCCGGAGTCCGGAGGCAGTTTGTCGATGATCTGCTGGATCTCCTGCGGGCTCTTTCCGTCCAGTGACCGGCTGATCTGGTTCAGATACTCCATCTGAGACGCAGGGATTGTTGCGGTGTTGCCGGAGTTGACGGCGTCGAGTTGTTCGGGTGTCAGTTCCCCGCCTTCAACCAGCCGCCGGACCTGCTCGGGATTCATTCCGGCGGGGTCGGACACGAGTTGCGTCCCGTCGGACGCACCTTGATCGGAGCCCAGTGTCGCGGCCGAAGTGAATGTGGCCCGCAATCCGTCGCGAGCCGAAGTGAGAGCGTCCTTGACGGACGCGTCGGCGGTCTCCGTCGCCGAGGCCGCGTCGGTGATCTCGCGTTGCCATCCGGTCATCTCGATCACACGATCGTTGTCGGGATCGGGGTTCGTGGGATCGGTGACGATCAAGTCATCGGCTACACGGAAACCCGCAGACTCCGCGGCCGCGATCGCCATCCGTCCGCGCTGCAGAGGCGCGTCCACGTCGTGGAAACCCTGCTTCGCGCGGTTGGCGAGAGCTTCGAGCTGATCCACCACCACAAGGACTGTCTTCTTGTCGGCGTTCGCTCTGTTCTGGGCGGCCTCGGCGGTCTTACCCTCCCAGTAGGCGTCGTTGACCTTGGTCACGCCGTCGACGTATCGAGTGAAGAGATCTTCGACCTTGGTGCCGAGGGCGATCCAGGCGTCACCGATCTCGGTCAGCGTCGAGGGATTCCAGGATTCGATCTGGGTGCGAGTGATGCTCATGCGTCACCGCTCCAGTTGCCCGTTGCGTTCGTGTAGGCAGCGACGAATCGGTCGGCCGACGATTCGTCCTGGCTGCGGTACTCCTGCGCAACGTGGATCATCACGTCCCCGGTCTCGCCGAGTCTTTCCTTGATCGCTGGGACAAGCGCTGCATCAACGAGATCCGCCGAGATCCCGGCCGCCTCGATGACCGAGGACATCACGCCCCCCACGCTCGACGTAAACGGTCCCGCCGCGGGCCGGTTCTCAAACCGCCGGCCTCGTCGGCAAACCCGTGCAAGGTTCCCCCCAGCTTTTCGAGCTCGTCCAGATCAGCTTTTCAACGTTCCCACGAAGCCCCCCTCGTCTGTTCACGAATCGAGAGCAGCCTAGCGCCGCCTTCGTGCCCGACGAGTCCCTGGACTCCTCAACCGCGCACGGGCGGCGAAACCGCAACTCCGAGGGAGTAGGCCCCGACGATCTTCGGCGCGGATGCCTCGTAGAACCGGTCGAGGTCCTGCACGTCGAATCCCGCGTTCGTCACCAGGGTGGGAATGTCGCGGGTGAGATGGCATCCACCGGCGACGGTCTTCTGGATCGGTTCGAGCCGGCGCTGCCACCGCTGGACGTTGGCGTCCGGGGCAAGGCCGTGCTCGACGAAATGCAGTGTGCCGCCCGGTTTCAGGACGCGCCGGACCTCTCGGAGCGCGGCGGCGACGTCGGGGATGGTGCACATCGTCCACGTGGACAGTGCGGTGTCGAAACTGTTGTCCGGGAAGGGGAGTGACTGGCCGTCCACGCCGGACCGCTCGACGGGTGTCGCCGACGCCGCCAGGCGCTTGCCCGCCAGCTTCCAGCCGAGGTCGGCGGGTTCGACGGCGCTCACCGAAGCGACGGCGGCCGGGTAGTACGGGACGTTGAGACCCGACCCGAATCCGATCTCCACCACGCGCCCGTGCAGACCGGCGCAGACGCGTCGCCGCGTCGGCTCCGTGAACTTCATCCCGCAACTGATGTCGACGAGCCGCGGAACGATCCGGTCCGAGTAGAAACCCATTTCAGCCCTCCTAGGGCGCTTCGCGCCCCGTGCGCCTTTTTGGTAGCTGGAGCAACCAGAAAGGCGCACGGGCGGCGGAGCCGCCTACCGCGGCGCCATGCGCAGGGCGCCGTCCATACGAATGGTCTCACCGTTGAGGTAGTCGTGTTCGACGATCATCTGAGCGAGCTGTGCGTATTCGGCGGGCTGACCGAGGCGCGAGGGGAACGGCACGCCCGCCTCCAGGCCCTTGCGGTATTCGTCGGTGACGCCGGCGAGCATCGGGGTGTCGATGATGCCGGGGGCGATGGTGTTGACGCGGATGCCGAACTGCGCGAGGTCGCGGGCGGCGGGGACGGTCATGCCGTGCACTCCACCCTTGGATGCGGAGTAGGCGATCTGGCCGATCTGGCCCTCGAACGCGGCGACGGACGCGGTGTTGATGATGACGCCGCGCTGCCCGGACTCGTCGACGGTGTCGGTCTTGGCGATGGCGTCGGCGGCGAGGCGCATGACGTTGAACGTGCCGAGCAGGTTGACGGTGATGACGGTGCGGAACAGTTCGAGGTCGTGCGGGCCCTTCTTCGACAGGATGCGCCCGGCCCAGCCTACGCCGGCGCAGTTGACGACGATGCGCAGCGGCAGACCCGATTCGACGATCTTCTCGATCGCGGCCTGGACCTCGTCGCCGCTGGTGACGTCGGTGGCGAGGAGGGTCACGCCGTCGGGGACGTTGTCGCCGGCCCGCTCGATGGACTGTTGCAGGTCGAGTCCGAACACGGTGGCTCCGGCGTCGGCGAGACGCTTGGCGGTGGCGGCGCCGAGGCCCGAGGCTGCTCCGGTGACCAGTGCGGCGGTTCCCTGAATTTCCACAGTTCGCATCCTTACTTTCCCGGCGACCTCCGTTGGCCGACCCTGGTGACCTGCACCATAACGCCCGCTCGGTGTGACAGCAGAGGCGAGGGAAACGTCAGGTCGGGGGAACAGGTAGTTTGTCTTCTCGCGCGGATCAGGGGACGCGCAGGACCGTAGGGGGACGGATGACCGAGGACCAGCTCGAAGTGGACCGTGACGCGTTGGTGCGGTGCATCGCCGCGTGCGACACGTTGGCAGCCGACATGCAGGACCTGCGACAGCGAGCGCACCGCGAACTCGCGCCCGAGAGCTTCGGTCTCGGCGAAACCCATCTGCGGTCGGCGGCGGAACTGGCTGCGCGGTTCCGGGCGACGGCGATCGGCGGCCCGGACGTCGCGGACGAGAACTCGGCGGTCGGGACGTTCGCGGCGCACGAGCGTTACGCGCTGGATCTGAAGGCGACGTTCGAAGCGGCGCTGGCCCGGTACGACGAGCAGGACGCGGAGACGGCACACCGCCTCGAGCACCTCTGACGGCGCTCGGTGCGCAGTTCTGCAGGGAAATGTCGGGTGCGGGTCGGCAGTTCTGCGCACTCGTGTCAGTGAACGTGCGCCTGCCAGTCCGGTGGAACCCGGGAGCCGGGACCGGGGACGGTCTGGTCGATCGGATGATGTTGCGGCGGAGCAAGGTCGGGGCCCTCGAAGGCCGTCTCGGTGGCGTAGTTCCAGAACCAGTTCTCGCCCGGTTCGAAGCTCCGCACGACGGGGTGTCCGGAGTCGGCGGCGTGTTTGGTGGCGTGCTGTTCCGGGGAGGAGTCGCAGCAACCGATGTGGCCGCACTGCGCGCAGCGGCGCAGGTGCACCCACCACCCGCCGTCGCTGTCGCATTCGGCGCATCCGTCTCCGCTCGGCGGCACGCTCGGGTCGATTCCCTCCAGCTCACCCATCTGAGGCTCCTTCTGCTGCGACTTCGGGTTCGATCGGAATGCGGACCTGGAACCGGGTGTCGCCCGGTTCGGACTCCACGCGCAGGTCGCCGCGATGCTTCTTCACGACGATGCGCCACGAGATGTCGAGGCCGAGCCCGGTTCCCTCGCCCACGGGTTTCGTGGTGAAGAAGGGCTCGAAGATGCGCGACCGGATCTCTTCGGGCACACCCGGTCCGGTGTCGCCGATCTCGATGAGGGCCATGTCGCCGTCGCGCCGGGTGCGGACGGTGAGGGTGCCGTGGCCGTCCATGGCGGCGACGGCGTTGTCGATGAGGTTCGTCCACACCTGGTTGAGTTCCGCGGCATAGGCGGGGATCTGCGGCAGCGTCGGGTCGTATTCCTTCACGACCGTGACGGAGTCGCCGATCTTGCGACCGAGCATCACCAGCGAGCTGTCGAGCAGTTCCCGTAGATCGACGCGCTGGTAGGGGGCACGGTCCATCTGCGAGTACTGCTTCGCGGCGTTCACGAGCGTGGAGACCCGGGCGGTCGAGTCGGCGATCTCGTTCATCAGCAGTTCGGTCTCGATGGTGTAGTTGAGCCAGCGGATCGCGCTCTCGACCATCGATTCGTCGTCGACGCTGGCGACGATCCGCTCGAGCCACGGCACGTCGAGACCCGCCTGCACGAATGTGGGCGCCAGGTCCCAGCCACCGGAGACGCCGTGGTCGTCGAACCAGTCGCCGAGCTCGTCCTCGCGGTCGGACGCTTCGAGCGGGGTCAGCGTCGGCGCCTTCGCGACCAGTTCGGCGGTCTCCTCCTGCAACCGGATCAACGTGGCCAGCGCCTGTCGGTCGTACACGCCCGACGCGATCACGCTCAGTTTCTGCCGCATGTGCGACACCCGGTCACGCAGCGACGCCGTCGCCCGGACGGCGGCGGCCGCCGGGTTGTTGAGCTCGTGCGTGAGCCCCGCCGACAGCGACCCCAGCGCGAGGAGGCGCTCCCGCTGATCGACGACCTGCTTCGCGTTCTGGCTGCCGAAGAACAGCCCCTCCAGCAGGTGCACGGCCATCGGGAACCATTCGCGCATCAGCTGTCCGAAGCGGTCGGCGTCGAGGACGAAGAACTTCGACGGGGCGGTGACCCGCATCGACGCCGTGTACGTCTGGGGAGCGCGGTCGCCGAGATACGACTGCCAGGCCCCGGAGTACACGCCGCGCTGGGACGTCCGGCTGAACTCGATCTCCTCGCCACCCGACAGCTTGCTCAGCACGAGCTCGCCTTCGATCAGCACGTAGAAGCACGTCGCGATCTCACCTTCCGCGAACACCGGGCCGGGTTCGATCAGCTCGACGTGCCCTTTCTCGCACAGCTGCTCGAGCTGGTGGTCGGTGAGCTTCTCGAAGAGGAACAACGTCCTCAGCTCGGGGGGATTGCACGGGAGTTGGGTCATGGTCTGCCCCTGGTCACGGTTGGCCGATGTAGCGGTGGACGAGCATCACTGCCATGGCGCCTTCCCCGACCGCCGACGCCACCCGCTTCGCCGATTCGGAGCGCACGTCACCCGCCGCGAAGATGCCGGGAACGCTCGTTTCGAGGTGGTGGGGGAGACGGTCGAGGGGCCAGCCGCTCGGTGGTTTCCCGTCGACGACGAGGTCGGGTCCGGACACGACGAACCCGTTCTCGTCCCGCACGACGACGCCCTCGAGCCACTCGGTCCGCGGTGCGGCACCGATGAACAGGAACAGGAAACCGGCGTCGACGGTCTCCTCGTCTCCGGTCGCGTTGTTGCGCAGCCGGACCTTCTCGAGGTGCCCCTCGCCCTCGACGCCGATCACCTCGGTGCACGGCCGGACGCGGATGCGCGGGTTCCGTTCGATCTGCTGGACGAGGTAGTACGACATCGAATCCTCGAGCGACTGTGCCCGCACGACGATGGTGACCGACCGGGCGCCCCGCGACAGGTACACCGCCGCCTGTCCGGCGGAGTTGGCCCCGCCGACGATGTAGACGTCCTGGTCGGTGCAGCGGGCGGCCTCGGTGACGGCGGAGCCGTAGTAGACGCCGCGACCGGTGAGGTCGTCGACTCCGGGCGCGGGATGACGCCGGTAGGAGACTCCGGTCGCCAGGATCACCGTGTGTGCGTCGATGGTGTCGCCGTCCGCGAACCGGACGGTCCGTGCCGATCCGTTGATCTCGAGCGCCACGACGTCGCGGGTGGTGATCAGTTCGGCCCCGAACCGGGTGGCCTGCCTGCGGGCCCGTTCGGCGAGCTGCGCGCCGGACACACCGTCGGGGAACCCGAGGTAGTTCTCGATGCGCGAACTCTGACCGGCCTGCCCGCCGGTCGCGGTCCGTTCGATCAGGGCGGTGCGCAGACCCTCCGAGGCGCCGTACACCGCGGCGCCCAGACCGGCCGGCCCGCCGCCGACGACCACGAGGTCGTAGAAGTTCTCCGACGGGTCGGTCCGGAGTCCGAGATGCCGGCCCAGCTCGGTGTCCGACGGCTCGACCAGGCATTCGCCGTCGGAGCAGATCACCACGGGCAGGCGCCGGCCGTCCTCCCCGGCGGCGTTGAGCAGTCGCCCGCCCTCCGGCTCGTCCGACATGTACCAGCGGTACGACAGCTGGTTGCGGGCCAGGAATTCGCGCACTTCCGAAGACCGCGGCGCCCAGCGATGACCCACGACCTTCGTCTCTTCGGCGGGGTGGTGGTCCGCCGACGCCCATGCCTCGAGCAGGGCGTCGACCACCGGGTACAGCTTCTCCTCGGGCGGGTCCCACGGTTTGAGCAGGTAGTGGTCGAGGTCGATGACGTTGATCGCCTCGATGGCCGCGTCCGTGTCGGCGTAGGCCGTGAGCAGCACCCGCCTGGCGACCGGATACAGGTCCATTGCCTTCTCGAGGAACTCGATCCCGCTCATCGACGGCATCCGGTAGTCGGCCAGGATCGCCGCGACGGGATCGCCGCGCAGCTTCATCTGCTTCATCGCGTCGAGTGCGGACTCGCCGGATTCGGCGCGGATGATCCGGTACTTCTCGCCGTATCGGCGCCGCAGATCGCGGGCGACGGCGCGCGAGACCCCGGGATCGTCGTCGACGGTGAGAATCGCCGGCTTGCCGCTCGCTACGGGATGGTTCACACACGCCCTCTCGTCCGTGAGAACTGCGAGGTACTCCAAGGCTTCCGAGTATTGCCCCGGGGCGCGTCTTTGTCGACCGGGTTCAGTCCTGGTGCTGCATTTGTTCGGGCTCTGCCGCGGCACCGCGCCGTCGCCGTGACCACACAGCGCGACCGGCCGCACCGGCCAGCGCCAGAACGACGACGGCGGCGCCGGCGATCGGGCCGGCCACGTTGCCGGGGAGCAGACCCTCGAGCAGCAACCAGATGCCGAACGCGAAGAACAGAACGGCCGCGCCGATGCGGATGACACTCTCGGGCAGATGCTTACCCAGTACGGCGCCGACGACGATGGCCAGGGCGTCGGCCGCGACCATCCCGACGGTCGAGCCGATCCACACGCCGACCGTGTCGTGGTCGGTGGCGAGCGTGATGGTGGCGAGCATGGTCTTGTCGCCGAGTTCGGCGAGGAAGAACGCGGACGTGACGGCCAGGAACGCCGAGCGGGTGGCCCGCCCGGCCTTGAGCTGCTCGTCCTCGCTGAGGTCGTCGCCGCGCAGCGTCCACGCACCGAAGATCAGGAAGGCCGCACCGCCGACGATGCTGATCGCAGCGGTGGGGAGCGCGACACCGAGGTAGTGGCCGACGGCGACGGACACCAAGTGGACCACGGTGGTCGCGACGGTGATGCCGGCGATCACGACCCACCAGCGGTAGCGCAGGGCGAACGTCATCGCCATCAATTGGGATTTGTCCCCCAGTTCGGCGACGAAGATCACGCCGAAGCTCAGTAGTGCGGCGGTCAGCACGGGCATCCTCCTCCAGGGGTCGGTCGGAGGATGACGGGTGGATCCCTCCGGCCCGGCAGACGCGGGTACGTCTGTCCGGCCGAAGGTCTCGCCCACCGGCGCCGGGTGATCCGGCGGCGGTTCGCCAGGCCGGGTCCGGTGCGGTGAAGCAACGAGCCAGTATGTCGACACAGGCGATTGGGGGCTACTCCCCTTCGATGTCCGTAACGTTAGCGTGACTAATTCGAAAAGGCAAAGGCGGCAAGAAGTTTGGGATACCGACCGCAGAAACTTCGGGTACCCTCACGAGGCCAGCAGCATGGCCAAAACGGCAGTGTCGGGATTGCTGATCGGGTCGATGCCGACCCGGCTGACCATGGACGTCACCGTCCCGTCCGCCTCTGCCTCCACCCACGCCGCCCGGTGTTCCAGCCCCAGGTGGGGGAGACCGGGGAGCAGGACGCAGCCCGAGGCGGCGCCCGCGCACTCCGGGAGCGACGGGGTCGTCTCGGACGGCGGGTGCAGCAGCATCAGCGCCGGCGGCTGATGATCCGCGAAGCGGCCGGGAGCGAGCGCGAACTCCCCGAGAACGGTGCCCTCGGCCACCACGAGGCCGACGGTCTCGGGCTCGGGCTCCTCGGGCAGGTCCTCGTGCGCACCGAAGACCGTCGTGGTGTGGAGCAGCCCCGGAACGCACGCCACCCGCACGGCGAGCGCGAGCAGCTGGGCCCATTCCTTGGTCGTGTCGGGCCAGCGCCCGGAAATGACGAATCCCCGCAAGGTACCCGCGGCCTGGAAGGGCGAGATGCCGATGTAGCCGTCCCTGTTCATCTCTGCCTCCTCGGTGTGATGACGCGCTTCGAACATGATTCGTTCTGCACACCTCGTTGGGTACTTGAAGGATGCGCCCGACAGTGCCTGGCACACAAGAGCAGGGGAGTGCTAACTGCCACAGGTGAACACAGGCACAGGAGCGGATAAACGGCATCTGACGGTCCGCCGTACAGAAAACTGCCAGCTTTACTGCAGGTTTACTCGAGGCGTGGCGGTTGAGGTGGTAGAGCCCACCGACGAAAGGCCGAAAGTATGGGACTGTCCGCGCCCGAACCGGAAGCGTCCGGATACCTGAAGACCGCCAGTGCGCTGCACGCGTTCAACCGGTACGAGATCAAGTACCTCGCCCACGAGTCGGACGTTCCCCGCCTCCGTGAGGCACTCTCGGGGCACATGGCGTCCGACGAATTCTCGCCGGTGGGCGGCTACCCCGTGACCAGCCTGTACTACGACACCCAGAATCTGCGCTTCTACTGGGAGAAGATCGAGGGCCTGAAGTTTCGCCGCAAGCTGCGGGTGCGGCTGTACGGGCCGCCTGCGGAGGCCACCGCCGAGACTCCCGTCTACGTGGAGATCAAGCAGCGGGTCAATCGGGTCACCCAGAAACGCCGGATCCAGCTGCCGTACTCGGATGCGATGCGGCTGTGCAACGCAAGGCGGCCGATCGACCACGTTGCCTCGGCGCGGCCGTTCGTGAACGAGGTGTCGACGCTAGTCGGCAACCTCGACCTGTGCCCGACCGTCACCACCGGTTATCTGCGTGAAGCGTTCGTCGGTACGGACGCCGATCTGGGTCTGCGCGTCACGATCGACCACCGGGTGCACGGGCGCGACCGCGACTTCCACTTCGCGGCGCCGGCCGAGAACCGCTTCATCATTCCGCCGCACCTGTGCATCGTCGAGATCAAGGCCAACGAGCGGGTGCCCTACTGGGTCACCGATCTCACCGCGCGACTGGACATGTCGGTGGTCCGGGTCTCGAAGTACTGCCAGAGCGTGGAGGCCTTCGGGCTTGCGCCCCGATCCCGCATGCATGTCCCCGACGAGCTGTTCCCGTCCCCGGCCGACCGCGGCCGCACCCTCGCGAAAACAGGAACCCTGTCATGAATTTCGATCTCCAGGATCTCAGTGGAACGTTCTCGACGTTCGACATCGTCGTCTCGCTCGCGTTGTCGTTCGTGTTGTCGGCGATCATCGGGTACGTCTATCGGCTGACGCACAAGAACGTCTCCTACAGCCAGTCCTACGTCCAGACGCTCGTGATGGCCGGCATGGTGATCACCCTGATCATGCTGGTGGTGGGTTCCAACATCGCCCGCGCGTTCGCGCTCGTCGGTGCGCTGTCGGTGGTGCGATTCCGCAACGCGATCAAGGAAACCCGCGACGTCGGGTTCATCTTCCTGGTCATGGCCATCGGCATGACGACCGGCACCCGGTTCTACGTGCTCGCCATCGCCGCCACCGTCGCGATCTGCCTCGTGCTCGTCCTGATGAGCCGGTTCGACATGTTCAAGCTGGACGTGCAGCGGCAGGTGGTGAAGGTGCAGGTTCCGCCCGAGCCCGGCTACACCGCCCTCGTGGAGGACGTGCTGATCGACTACACCAAGGAGTTCGAGTTGGTGAGCACGGAGTCGGTGCGGTCAGGGGCACTCACCGAGCTGTACTACACGGCGCAGCTGAAGGCGGGCAGGAAACCGGCGGAACTCATCTCGGCGCTCAGCGGCGTCAACACCGGCCAGCGGGTCACCGTTCTCACCGGTTACGACCAAACCGACATCTGATGCGCCGCAGACTCGTCCACCGGCTACCGACCCGGGTCCGTCAGCACTGGAAGATCCTCGCCGCCTACCGGGACCAGGGCGAGAAGAAGTGGATCGCCGCCGACATCACGATCGACGGCACCCTCGTCACGGACGCCGGGATGCGGCTGAAGGGCAACTCCACCCTGATGGGGCTCCGCGGGACCGGTGGTCCCGGCGGAGGGCAGCGCGGGATGCCGGCGGGGATGGAACCTCCCGCGGGAAGGGCGATGCCGGAGGGTGAGGGCGCAGGCGGGCCGGGCGGCATGGTCACGCTGTCGGCCGAGGACCCGGCGTCGCTGCCGCTGCTGATCAGCTTCGACAGGTACGTGTCGGGGCGGGCGTACCAGGGGATGACGCAGCTGTCGGTCCGGCCGGGATCGCCGGTGCTGAACGAGGCGGTGTCACTGTCGCTGACCGCCGAATCCGGCCAGCCCACCCAGCGGTACGCCTACACCACGTACTCCGTGAACGGGTCGCCGACGCAGACCCGGCTCGTCCTCGAACACCCGGACGAGGGGTATGCGAACTCGCTGTTCGACAGCGACGGCGTCCTCTACAAGGCCGACGCCAACTCGAGTTTCACGTATCAGGGCGACGACCAGACCACCTACGCGGATCAGTTCGTCCAGATCAACGCCGAAGGCTCCCAGGACCTGCAGCCGATCATCACGCTCCTGAAATGGCTGGACGGTGCGTCCGACGAGCAGTTCGACGCCGAACTCGCCGACCGGGTGGACGTCGAATCCTTCGCCCGGTACGTCGCCACCCAGACTCTGCTGGTCAACAGCGACGACATGGCGGGTCCGGGCAAGAACTACTACCTCTGGTACGACGGTTGCGTCCACGATGATGGTGTACGAGCCGGATCTCGTACCAATGACCGGCGTGTCGTAACCGGACGAGAGACGGTCACCGCGTGATTCTTCGA